>JANPIJ010000256.1:0-38847 GCA_031424955.1 Ferruginibacter sp.
ACAATTTTTGAAAAAGCCAATTAAAACCCTGTAATTTTATAACACATCATGCATCCATTGCTGCAAATTGTGCATCCTTATTTACCAAATGTTGTGCACGCTTAATTGCCAATAGTTGTGCACTGTCACTTACCGACTACACTTGGTTGCGTCTTACATATTCAGATTACAAAATTTGTAATAAAAGCATCCTGATAGTAGACGACGTAATCTACAAAGGCGCCTCCATGAAGCTAGCCCTCGACGCCTGCAGCAAGCAACGGCCGTCAAAAATTCATTCCCTCAGGTGCAGGAATGAGGCTTAGCCAATGTTCGATGGCTTCCTGTGCCGGCCGGTAACTCGCTTTCTCGTTAGCGAGGTCCCCAGGGAATAAACAAAGCCGTGGGCGTTACACTTTTACTTGTTAGCGATTATTTGATCATTGCCCTTTTGCAATGCCGCCGGGCGCCGGAATGAGACGTAGCCAATATGTTTATCATGAATTACAAATAACTTTTCAGGAATTGGCAACCAGGAATAAGGAAATCTTATCCAAACAATCGTCCAAAAGTTTAGCCCGGGAAAAAAGACAGGTAGCTCTTTTGAAAAAGACAGCCTCCCAAAGCAACAGGAAAACACAAAACGCTGATCAAAATTGCGGACACATTGATCATTCAAAAAAATCCCTCTCCAAACGATGGAGAGGGAAAGTAGTGAGTGAGGTCCCGACCAAACCTCCAAATTGGTTAATTAATAAGGCTTTCGTTCATCATGGCTCGGTAAATGGCTCGATATTTACCCTTGTTTATTGTCAAAATATTATTATCCTGCATATAATTGATGTTTTCCCATCGCTTCCAATTCATTCAGGTATTTATAAAATTCTCTTGTTAAAGAACTCATGTATTCAAAATCATAAGGCGGATCCATTTTAAACAATTCCCGCCTGGCTAAACTAAATGCATTAAACAACTGACTATTCTTTTTGTTGATATCCTGGTCCCAAAATAAATTTGCACTCTCCTGACCTACTCCCCCATCCTGATTACTAAAGACCGGTTGGTTTAACCAGGGATATTGCTCTATTAATAATTTTTTCAGCTCATCAATCAGCACCTGCTTTTCACTCAGTTCCTTCCTCAGGTCATTAATCAATGTTGTGTCGTCAATCATAAATATTAGATGGTGAAATCCTCACGATTTGCTGGTGTTTTTCACAAAACAAATTTTAATGCCGGATGATTTTTTTTTACTATTATTGTTTAACGATTTTCTTGCGAATCCAAATCTTATGTAAACAAACACCCCCAGTTTTGTATTACCCTTTAACCAGTTAAACCTGCATGAGAAAAAAGAAAGTAGCCAAAAAAAAGGCTAGCCGTACCTACGTTGTATTTCAGCCAAAGTTGATAAAATTTCGTCCTGTACATCCTCTGAAAGGGAGGCCATTATCTTAGCTTCATCTTCACTTTGTTGTGATGCGAGTATTCCTCCATTCGCTTTTAATACTGTACGTAAAATTGCTTTCAGTTCAACAAGTTCATGGCTAAACATCTCTAAAGGATCTTTCGCCTTGAACTTTTTTGTTTTCTTTAATTTTGTTGATGTTTCTAAAGAATTGATATCAATAAGCATTTCCCCACGACCAGTGACAACCCAGTCCATATTAATCTCAGGGTAATTTTCGGCAATCTTTTCCAGTATATCACCGCCTACAGAACTCTTTGTATTAAAATACTTTTGAGAAACAGAAATTTTTTTAACAACATCACCGATTTTAATCTTTTGATTGTCAAATACTTGTAGAAGTCTGTCCTTTAAATTGTCCACGTAGGTATAAAATTTTATACTAAAAATTTGGATGGTATAATATTTTATACCATTTTTACGTCAGCAAACCGGTAAGAGGGTAAGCGAAAACAACAACGGAAAGGCGAATACGAAATGATCTTTAAATTATTGACGGCTTTGCACAAATGAATGTGCCTGTTCTTAATCAAAATGCCGTCAGTACTCAATTTTCCGTTGAGTGGTTATCTCTCTTACATGCTTTTAAAAAGGGTTTGCAGTATTACTGTAAACCCTTTTTTTCTTCAAGCGCTAAAGTAACACAATTATGTAAAATAAATGATTTCTATTTATTATAAATGAATTATTAGTCATCCAAAATCTTGCCATTTGTAATTATTCAACACATGGAAACTGTACTACTCAATCAAACAACAACAAACAGGAATAACACAGTGCCACCACAATCGCACGAAGTACCGGAACACCTGCAGGAGTATATCATTGCTACTGCATTGGGGATTGTTGAAATGCAGCTTCAGCAATCCCCGTGGTACCGGGTACAATGTGTAAGCTGTGAAAAAGCAGGTGATGCATTGAATGTAGAAACCGATACTGTCAGGCAGTGGATTAAAGTCGGCAAGCTTCCAGCCAGTAAGATCGGAAAAGACTGGAGCATTCGCCTGATGGATATTGACAAGATGCTAAAACTAAATGCAACGGTTGTACGCATTGGTGACAAGCGTTATAAAAAATACAGGTCAAAAGCTTCCTAACATAATCAATCTTTATTTATGTCTTTCCAGGTCCTGATCATCCCCCACAACAGTTTAGAACTGGCCGTAAAATATGCAAAGCTTAAAACGTCCAGTCACTACAACGAATGCATGTTTAAGCACTATCGCCATTTATATTTCAAACACCGCCGGGGCTGGCGATTCTGGAAATGTGCGCATGCATTTCTAAAAATGATACACTACGAACGGGTTATGTACCAGGCCCGGCTAGACGAATTACTTGATCAACTAAAAAAAGATGGCAATGATGGAATTAACATTACCGCTTAACAAAACAGAACTGCATATTATTCTGCAGGGAGTAACCGCATTACAGTCAGAAACCGTGGCCCATCGCAATGTTATGGTGCAACGCCTGGCACCGGGAGATAACAATGTGGTTACACTCCTGGAATATTATGACAAACGAAGTGGCCAGCTGCAGGCGATACAAAAAAAGATCACAGGGCTCGTAAATTCTCCATAAGCTTCATTGGGTATAGGTGTACTTAAACCGGGTGTTTCTACACCAGGTTTTTTTTGAGCCATTTTTCAAAATCAACACTTCAAAAATGAAAGAACGCAAACAGTTAACATCAAAGGAGGAATGCTTTCTTCCAAAAATTCATATTGAATTTTCAGTAACACATTTGGATAATGGCGACTATGTTGTATACATGCGCACCTATGTAACTCAATATCATATCCCATCGCTACAGTTATCTAAATATGAGTTTAAACTCTATCGCAGAGGAATGAAATTTTTAGGGTATCGAAAAACCGCAAGCGGAAAATGTATCCATTTTTATTACTCCCCCAAAAAAATCGCCGCATGACAAACGATCAAAAATTTCTTTCATTCATGAACCAGGTAGAAGAACTGCTCAATACCCTGGACAAAACAGACGCACCGCATGGTGAATTGTTCAGGCAGAAGGCAAGGGAGCAGCGAAAGAAGGTTAAAATATTTATAGCACAAAACCGCCTGTTTAATACCTCAACAGAAAAGACAAAACGCAAAACCCCAAACACATATAATCACACTCAAAACTGGTTAGCACAATGAAACCCTTACACAACCTGAAGTATGAAAAAGAAACAGCCATCATGATATGGCTATCATTAATTAGTATGGTACTGAATGTAGCCCTGGCATTCCTTGCTTTACTAATCAAAGATGTATCAGATATCTATGCCTTGTATCATATCATCATTGCGGTCTTTAATTTTTTAACGCTTCGCTTTATCTGGGTGATGATTGATATTGAAGCGTTCGACATACCACAAAAAAATTAGTGAAGGCACCGGTACACGATATCAGCCAGGATAAAAAAATGGTGGCCGTCCTTGCCGGTGCCTGTGAGGTATTGGTATCGCACCGCGAAACCCGGAACCGTTACCAAACCAACCGGAGCATAAAAACCTGGGCCACTTATTTTTTATTAAAGAGCCTTACGAAATCCGGCATCCTCCGGGATTGGACCAGCCAGAAGCAATCCATTTTATCTTATTGCAAAATGACGGAAAATTGTTTCCGGTCACGCCTCGCAGAACTGCAGCAGTTAAGACTAATCACATTACAGAAAAACCGAAGCATAAAGCTTACCTCTTTTGAAACCGCCGCCGATATACTCGGCATCCAATACGATGGAACCATTAAAATCGAGTACAATGAAAACTTTCCCGGCAAACAGATTTTTCAATACTTCCTGAGAGCGGAGGAAATACGCAGCAACCAGCACAGGCAATTAAAAGCCTTGTGGTACTATGCCGGCAAACAGCCTCTGCTAAAGGATGCATTGATACAACTGCTGAAGCAGCAATTAGGAAGTGATGAAAAGGAGTTACAAAAAAATGTGACCTACTTTCAGCAACAACTTTTGCAGCTTCAGCAAAATGCGTTTAAAGAGGGTTC
This sequence comes from Ferruginibacter sp., assembly GCA_031424955.1. GTDB lineage: Bacteria > Bacteroidota > Bacteroidia > Chitinophagales > Chitinophagaceae > Ferruginibacter. The sequence goes on from JANPIJ010000256.1 coordinate 4,460, forward strand.
TCCCTTGCTGGAAATAATACACACATTCCGGGCTGATATCAATCGCTCCGTGCAGGGCATGCAAAACCATCACAGCTACAAAAGCAAACAGTCAGTAAGCTATATGAAAAAGGTAATGAAGAAGAGCGGCATCATTACCGTGCATAAAATATGTATTGAAAGCGAATCACGGGCACGGCTATATGTACCCGCCACCAGCGGAACACGCCGCAGGGATGCATATAAATACATCACAGCCAGGAAAACCACCGCCTGGTTCCTTACTGATCAGATCGATTTTAATTTCAGGACAGAGCAGTTAAAAGCCAAACAACATGACGAGTCGAAAAAGGTGGCCGCCTAGGCCCCGGGGACGCCCCCGGGCCCAAAAACCCGAATGCATAAATTGTTACTTACAGGAAGTGGTTATCAATTGTTAAAGACATTTAAGTAAGATATTAAGTAAGATATTAAGTAGCATTTGAGTTTACTTTAAGTTAACTAAAGGCTCAAAATAAAATTTTCGACTTCCGATGTCAAACTTCAAAAAAGCGGATGAAATCGCCTTTAATCGCAAATACAGCCGCTTCAAACTGCATATGTTTTTTACCCGGCGGATGAACATTACGCACTACGGCCAGGAGCGCTATCACTGCACCGTAATGCAGATCAGGTTTGGCTATGTAAAGCAGGTAATACTCGACCGGGAAAAAGGCCTGCAGGATTGCATAGACCGGATTGCAATCCTGGAAAAACTATATGGCCAATACCAGACAGCGCTCATATTCGACCGCAGGCGCGATACCAGGCTTACCAATGGCCAGCTCGAGATTGGAAAAGAGATCCGGAAATATATCATGGGCCAATTAGTGGAATTTGAAGATTTTGTATTACCTGATAATGAAAAAAAGATTGTGACCGCTGTGATCCACAAAAACAACCAATGGACGCTAAAGCCCCTGGCAGATCCGCTTGCAGAAAACATAGACTTTAAAACCCAGGTGACAAACGCCATCAACACACCAAAGAAATAAATCATCGAATAGATAGCCGCATGAAATGTCTTTTCATCATATCACTTATTATCCTGGCCACAATACGCTGGCTAAGTGATGAACATTGGTTAAGAAACCATAAACACTAACACAAATCGTCATCCATGATAGTCCTGACCACTCCCCGCCAGTTTGCTGAATTCGCAGACAGTACAATTTTTCGATACATTGATCTGCTGACTGATTCAAAAATAAAAAGCCTGGCCCATGTAAATAAAAATCATGATGATTACTTATTTGGGATCCTCATCATTTGCCTGCTGCACGAAGTAAAAATTATTTTTAAAAAGCGATTGCTGAATTCAAATGCAAAGTATTTGAAAATAAAAATGAGCATGGCCCATGGCATAGCGTTTTATAAAACGCTCCTGAATCTTCCGGTACCCGCAGACAATTTTTATTTTAATCATATCCGCAATTTGTGGATTGAAAGTCTGGACCAACAAATTGTAAAATGATAATGACACATTTTTTTTGTTTTGAAAAAAGATATCAGATAGGATTGAGATGCAGATCATGCACCGCTCCCGCCATAATCAATATTGGTAAATGGTATTTGAAAACGCCATTCAAAAAAAGCAGTTGGACTTTCTATCTGGCCATCCCAAAATTGCATCAGTTACTTTCAAAAAAATGTTATGGCAGGGCAGCGCACAACGGAACTCATTTATATTTTCTACAAGCCTGGATAATTGTTTTCCTTATTAAATTCTCAGGATCGGTTTACAAACCCGTCAATATATTTTTCAGGTACAACAGGCAGGGCCGCCGGTATAATTTAGATGGCAGCTTTTATAAAATGAGTTGACGTAGTTCAGAAAAAATTCTAACTTAGTGCTGATTAAAACAGGCATTGCTTTACAGGTTAGCGAATGCCTGTTTTTTTTATCCAAAATGTTATGGATTAAATGCTTTACAATATCAAAAAGCCTGGATTTTTACCGCTCAGAATGCCTTTTATAAAGGGCCTGCCCGGTGCTTATGTTTCCGCGCTGATCCTATTCCATTTCTTCCCTGTTGATTTTCGGTCAAAAAACAATATCATAAAAGCTTTCCCCTTATTTTATATAATTTATTTACCGTATTTACAAAACCCTGTTTCCTTCATCTTTCCAAAAAAATCTACCATGGCAAACACCAGCGTAAAACAACCCCGGCGAATGATCATATTTGCCCAGGACATCATGATAATACACGCCTGTAGTGCCAGCAGTGCCAGCCGAAAAATAAAGGAGGTAAAAGATCACTTGAATAAAGCAGATCACCAGGAAGTAACCATAAAAGAATATTGTGATTATTTCGGACTCGCCTATGAAGAAACCTGCGAATTTCTGAAACTGGCATAATTCAAATTTGCCAATCCTTTCATTTTCCATCATTCCTGCCAACACCCAAATATTACCCCGATACATTCGGGTTAATTTATTTTAATGACCTATGGACTGGCAAGACAGGCTATCAAATTTAGGTGGAGGACTGGGAGCCATTACTGCATACATTTTAAAGATCAGTCTCTTTCACATTTTTGAAGTGGCAATTTTTGCCCTGGTAGGAAGTGTGATCGGTGAAGGCGTAAAGGAGCTGGTAAAATTTGTCAAAAAAAAACAAGGTACAGATGGCAAGTAAAAACTTATTATGGGGTGTAGGGATAGCCGCTGTAATGTATGCAGCTTACCGGGTAGCCAATTTGAAAAAGAGCGTTGAGTTTTTTCAGTACTCTTTAAGCGGGTTAAAATTCCGCATCAGTAAAAGCCTGCAGCCTGAAATTATTTTTTCCATCCAGGTCTATAATCCCAATCAGACAAGCATACCAGTAAACGATTTCTTTGGGGTGATCTGGCAAGGCGACAAGATCCTGGCAAATTTCAAAAACCTTTCTTCCATTAGCCTGGGCGGCAAAGAGACGCAAAGCATCGACATATCAGCAAAGATCAATGTGCTCAGCGTGGTAATGCAGATCATAAGAGGAGAAAAGCTCAACAGCCTCACAGTAGATGCCATGCTAAAGACAGGATTTTTTGATATGCCGGTAAAAAAAGAACTGTCACTAAGCAGTCTCAGCGGTACCAGGGATATAGGAAGAATGTACAACAGGATCAACAGGGTAAGGCCACGAAGGCCACAAAAAGCTTTTTTACAATATCAGCCTTTACCAGGCTATAAAGGAAGTTCGATCATCGTGGCAGGAAGCATGATTTAGAATGTTCTAAAGCCCCTCCTTCGGAGGGGTTGGGGGAGGCCGTAAATTTTTTATCTATGAATACCTTATTTAAAAGTGTAAAAGAAGGGCATGATGGCAAGGGCCGCATTGTGTTTGTATGCTCCGACAAAGCTGGATTCTATGTTTACAAGCCGCAGACCGGTTTTAAAACAAAGCACTGGAAAACCAAATCGGATAAGGCACTGATCAGTTGCTTTAACCGCCAGGTAGGATGCACACAAAACACCGGTTTCTTTGAACCCGGCGAAGCCCCTGCAAAAGGAGAAAGTTACATGCTCTAACCGTAAACCTTCAACCGTCCAATGTACAAGACCAACCTCATAAAACCACCCCGCCGGGAAGATGACCAGGACCGTTATCCGGAAGGCAACACGCGGGATATTATCGAAACGGTTTTGTATGCGGATGGCAAAAGCGGATGGTACACAAAAGAGTTTGCGGCTACACTGAAGGGTAAAACGGTAACAGATACCTGCAGAAATATTTGGGAGTTTGTAAAGACACAGATCCCCTATGTGTTGGATCCTGTGGGTAAGCAGAATATAAAAAGCCCCGGAAGATTATGGCAGGAAAGATCAGGCGACTGTAAAAGCTTCAGTGTATTTACCGCCAGTTGTTTGAAAAACCTGGGCATACCGTATGGTTATCGTTTTGCCAGTTACAACCAAACTGATCCTACGCCTACGCATGTGTATGTTTTTGTTCCGGGTAAATCAGAGATCATCCTGGACAGTGTCTGGACCGGTCCCTTTAACTCACAAAAGCCATACACTTTTAAGCAAGACAAGATCATGAGCAGCATAGCGGCGATTGGATCACTTGAAACCAGTACCAGGCAATTAGGTTTTTTACAATACATATAATCGATATGAGCAGGATAGTATATTTAGGAGCCACCAAACAGCCAAAGCATATACCCGGTGAATTAATACTTCCCCGGCCAATTGACCAATTGACGGATGGTGAACTTACGTTACTGATTGCACGTCAACGGCTGGAAATTGACAAAGCCAACTCCGCTACAGTGGGCGGCCCGTTCAACTGGCAGATTGATCGATATGATAAAGCCCTGGGCCTGATCAATGCGGCACTGGCCAATGTCCACAACCCCGATGGCATCATTCGCCTGGGTGAAAGATTAGAACGGGATGCCAGGCAAAACGGCAAGCCTGCACATGTGGGAGGATTTTTAAAGAAGATCGGCCAGGGTATTAAAAAAGTGGCAAAGGCAGTCACCAAGGTAGCGACCGCCCCGGTAAGGCTGGCGGTAAAAGGCATGCTGGAAATCTATCTTCCAAAAGCTGCACCGATGTTTTTGTATTTGTTCGCTGAGGAAAACATATTACCCGACAAGATGAAAGCGAAGCGCAGGAAAGCGGACAAGTTCAAAAAGTTCATTGTAGACAAGATTGGGATGAAGGATGCCCACTTCATGGGCATCATCCGCAATGCGTTGACGAAGCATTATAAAATGGCTCCGGAAACCTACCTGGCCAACGCCATCAAAAATGCTGCGATCAAAGGCATCGGCAATCCGAACGCCGCAAAGCGCCGGGTAAATATGCAGCGGGTAAGCGGTGACCAGGTCGGAATAGCAGCCGCTGCCGTTGGGGTAATCTTCTCTGCAATTAAATGGATCATCAGTAAGCTCGGCGGTAAAAAAGCAGGCGTGGATCTTTCAGAAAAAGACATCCCCGATGTGGAAGCCGATGCAGCAAATGCCATCAATGTGGAGTTAAAGGAAAGCTTAAAAACCCTGGCAGACGAAGCCATTGTAAAGGTGAAGGAAGTAGCAACCAACCTCATCGAAAAAAATGCTCCGCCTGCACTGGTGGAGCAAACCATCAACCGGCAATTGCCTTACATGAACCAGCAGCAAAGGAAGGAGTTTAAAGAGGAAGTGGAAAGCGGCTTCGATCCCCTGACAGAAACCCAGGGCCAGCAGATAGCCTGGCAGATCAAAAAGCCCCCGGCAAACGGCATGGATACAACCCGCTTTGAAAACTCAGGAGGAAGAAGGGCACCAGGAATGTGCAACTGCTAACCCTAAACCTTAAACCGTCACTCATTCATTCATCATAAACACAAAACAATGGCAAAGAAAAGAGTATCTGGTATTGGCGCATTAGACCGTCAAATCAAATCCACCAGGTCCAAAATTTCAGCAAAAAAAAGGATGGCTTCAGCAGTTAAATCTGCCAAAAAGAAAAGGGCCACGTTGCAGAGATTACAAAACCAGCTCAGGAGAATGGGCGGCCGTGCTACCGGTAGAAGAAGGTAGTGCCTACCGGTTTGCCGATAGGCAGGCAGGTATAAAACACAGATCAAATCATCACTTAAATTAAAAAAAAGTGGCAACGAAAATCAATTTTAAAAAAGTAAAAGAGCGCCTCACCAGTGCAGGTATTATGGCTGCCGGGTCTGTCGCCAGTAACTACGCTTCCGGTATTATAAACAAGTCGTTGGGCGCCAGGGCTACCCCTAAAATCAATGCAGGGATCCGCCTCGCTGTTGGTGCCATGCTTCCTTCATTCCTGGGTGAAAGCAAGAAGGCCGGCATGATTACAGATTTTAGCAATGGTATGCTGGCAGAAGCTGCCGTATCACTCGCTAAAGCCTTTAATGTGCCTGGCGTATCCGGTACCGATATCGAAAATTCTATAAATGGCTATTCCATCCTGAACGGCACAGAGATAGAAAATTCCATCAGCGGCACAACCCTGTAGGATCAGGCCCCGGCCTGATCTGTATCGGCCGCTTTCCTGATTCACAGTTATTCAAGTCAATCATTTTTCAAAAAATCTAAAATGAAAAAGTTAGGATTATTATTATCATTATTCACCATTACCCTGGCGCTGACTGCAGGGATCGTTTCGGTTTTTGAAACCGATGTGCAGTCAACCGAAATCGGGGTCGTTTTATTCGAAGTTTCATTTTATGCGCTTACCCACTTTAACATTATACCGATGCCTGCAGGCGTGCTGGGTGAGTATATCGGTGCACCTGGTGCCCCAACCGGAGCAGGCGCAGGCGTGCAGGTAATCAATACCGAAAGGTCCCGTGGAGCATTCATGAGCTACCGCACCAATCCACAATATGCCTCCAATGATATCACAGACAGTTATCTCCGTTTTGAAACCCCCATTACCAATGGCACCAACAAACTCACTTTTAAAACCTATGTAGGTGATGGCACCACGCAGACCGCCACGGAAAGACGCCTCGAGCGAAACGATAAGTTTGTGATCACCAGTTGGGGATTCTTCCTCATTGCACAGCCCGATGGCAAAAGCAATGGCCGTTTGCACACCTATCCAAACCTGACGGATTTTGGAGTCGCAGCGCCCGACCTGGAAAGCCTCTTCAACGGCGAACTGATCGTAACCGTACAGCGTAAAAAAGTGATACCGGCCTATGACATGCAGCGCTTCTTAAAAGTGCCGGAGACACAGCAGAGTTCAGGCACCAACCGGGACCAGCGGGATTTTAAACGCCTCCTGGTAAACCTTACCCCGCACGTAGAGATTGACGGTAGTGGCACCAATGAGATAGAGATCAACTATCCTGCACACGCAGGCTGGGCAGGTGGCACCCCGGCCGTAGGCTTTAAGCACCTGGCCTGTATCTATGCGCATGGCTTGCTGATCACCAATGGCAGTGCAAATATTTAATTGCATACAGCAGAGATAATTTGATAAACCCAGTAATCCGCCCTGCATGAGCGGGGCGGATTTTAAACCTTCATTATGGCATTCCAGATTAAAGATTTTGGCCTTAGCAAAACGATTGAAGCACAGGTATTAAATAATATAAATACCGTTATAAAATTTGATATTAATGAAACCAACCTGGATAATATGTTGGTTCATGCCATGGCTGTAATGTATGATCCGGTAACAGTTGCTCCGTCAAAGCGCCCTATCATCAACGTTAGTCACCTGTATTCCGGATTCATTACACTGGTAAATGACAACAACATCATTTTCAATCAAAGCCTGCCAATGGAGTTATTCTTTCGGGATCCATCTGGAATTATTGTAATTCATCCAAAGCTTATCAATATTCGCAATTCCTTTATTGAACTTCCTCAAATTGCCAATGGCCCTGTTTTACCTGCCGGAGGTGCAAGTATTGCCATAACATTCTTTTATAAAATGCTGGATAAATCGATACATAAGTTAAGCGATATCGGGGAGCTTGAGTTTTAATAATCAGTAAAATCTTTTTTTATGAATATGGAATTTAAAGGGTTTGGATTAAGTCAGACGGTTGAGGTAAATATATTAAACAATACTGCCCAAAAATATGTGTTCCCCGATAATCAAACCAGCCTCGATAACAGCTTAATTCATGGATTCGTTTTACATACCAGCAATGTAGGAAAAAGTTTAAAAGGAAAAGCGTTGCTGACCGATAACGAAGTAAGGAAGGGCTTTTTAACAATGGCGGATATCAGTGACCGGCAATACAATGCAGTACTTCCTTTTTATCAGATGCTCATTATGCCGGGATTGATTATCAAACCGCGGATGTTTAATATCAGAAGCTCTTTCATTGAACTGCCGCTGATCAGCGCTTATGGAGGCATACCGGCTGGCGGAGCAGTAATTCTTATTACCTTTTTTTACAAACGCTACAACCCTGCTAAGCATACGCTCAATGGCCTGGGTGAATTAGAGTCAGAAACAGATTATTAATTATTTTTATATGAATACATTACAGCTTAGAGAGTTTGGTTTAAGCCAAACAATTGAAGTCTTTGTAGATACAAAAAATGTCACAAGGTTCCGCTTTGGCGACAATTTAACCAACCTGGATAATGCCCTCGTGCATGCTATAAGCATTGGCGATAGTGCTATTTCAAAAACTCCTACCGGAAAATCTGTTCTTTCAAATGCCTCGTTGTATAATTCATATATCACCCTCATGGGGTCAAAAAACGAACAATACAATTATTTGCTGCCTTTCATTTTGATACTACGATTTACATATTGTTTTCTGAAACCAAAGTTGATCAATTTCAGAAATAGTTATGTAGAAATTCCGGACGTGGATGCATTGGTATTGCCCCCCGAAAATTATGGTATTTTATTTACCGTTTTTTACGAAAAATACGATCCGGCCAAACACAAGCTGGACAGCAGCGGAGAACTAATAGAAACCGAAGACTAACCTCAAACCTTCAACCTTAAACCTTAAACTGTCCAATGGCCATCCAGGGAAAACACAATGTAATAGAATTAGCCAGGAGCTACAACGCACCTTACTGGAAGATCTATGAGAGTGAGCACAAGCGCACCAGCGGCAACTTTGTAGCCATCGCAGATTTTGACAATCCAAACCTGGCACTGGAAACCAGCATGGATAAGTTGAGGAATGATCTGAACAGGCTAACGCCTGGCCGATATGTATTCGTGTCTTTTAAGAACAGTACCACCAGCAAGGGCATGATGGACACCCTCATTGAAATAGAAGGCGGTCCCTCCGCGGCCATTAGCGGCATCAATGCCGCACCCGAATTTTTCATGGCAGGCATTGGGAAAATTACGCCGGACAATTTTGAAGAGGCCATCGAGACAAAGATGAAAATGATCCGCGAAGAAGAGCGGAAGCTGGCGGAGCAGGCCAGGCTCAAAGCCGAGAATGAAGAATTAAAAAGGCAGCTCGCGGAAAATGAATCCGGCTTCAATAAAGGCGTAATGACCATCGGCACCATCGCCTACGGAATGATGAGCCAGACACCCGCAGGAAAGGAGTTTATAGGCATGGCAAAGCGGGCCATGTTTACCGCAAACAAGGCGATACCCGGTTTAGTTACCACCAGCCCCAATGAAGCCACAGAAAGTGGCGAAGCCATCTCAGGGACCAGTGAAGATGATCGCCTCGTGAGTGCAGTGGAGAATCTTAGTAGGGGCAACCCTGAGTGGTTGACCCAACTGGAAAAGCTGGCCCGGTTAAAAGAAAAAGATCCCGCCACATTTGAAATGGCTGTAGGCAGCCTGGATAGTTTATGAGCAACGAATTGAAACATTTTATCGCATTGCCTCCGGCAGAAAAGCAATCCATCATGACGGCCATTGATGGGCTATGCGAAGGCAATCCGGACATTGCAAAACAGCTAACCAAAATAGCTGATATCAAAAAATCGCAGCCAGTGATTTGGAAAATGGTGCTGCTAAAATTAGGGGTATGATCTTCCAGCAACTCTATGCTTTATATACCAGCTACCAGGCACAGAAAAATATCCGGCGATATATTACCGGTATCAGCCTGGTATTTGGTAAAAAGTATTCCATACCTGCTTTTCCCAATCCCATTGTTTCTTATGGCCCCTCTCCTGCAGGTAATAAGTTACGGGTTTATAACAGCGCCCTCGAAGCCATCGCAGAGCGGGACAACAATGGAGTGGCTGAATACATCAATACCCAATCCTTTCCGGAGATCAAAACCATTGCACTTGACCCGGCCATTGTGAAGGATATCATGGAGCTGAATAGTGATGTAAATGCGTACTTGAAAAACACTGCCTTTTTTGCTTCCATGATCTACATGGGAAAATATAAACGGTTCCGGTATGATCCCCGGTACATGTTCCTGGAAGTAACCACCACGACCGATCAGAAAGTATTTGAAAAATTCAAAGCTGCAGCAGAGTATGAAAAGCTTTGCCAGGGATTTGTTGTACAGGCGCAGCGCAATGCAAAAGCATTGGCCGCTCTTAGCCTCGATCCCAAACTCACCAAAGCGGAAGCCGACAAACTTAGCCGGGAAATCACCAATCACCTCGCCGTGATCAATACTTTTAAAAGCAAGCTACCGGAGGGATTTTATCTCGATGTGAAAGAACTAAGGGCCGATAATATCGGGCTGATCTTCCTCGGCATTCCGGTGATCGTTTGGGTGGCCGGTCTCATTACTGCAGGTGTGATTGGCCTTACTGCTTATTATATTTCCAGGCAATCGGATGTAAAGGTTTTACAGGCCTCGCTTGATGCACGGTACAAAGCCATCATGAGCATTACAGATGACAAAACCCGCAACCAGGCTTTACAGGATGCAGCCGCCGCCACCAGCAAAACCATTGACACGGCCGCAGAAAATACCGGCATGTTGGGCCAGATCAAACAGATGGTATTGATCGCCGGTGCTGCATTTGTCATCAAAGAATTGATTCCATTATTCAAACCCGGCAAAAATTAGTTATGGCAAAATATAAAGGGATGGTAACCCAGGAAGTGCTACAGGAAAGCGGCGTATGGCAGGCCAACGGCTGCAACCAGTATTCGTTCCGGAATGTGGGCAATGTGAATGTAAGCATTGACAATGTAAACGTACTGCAGCCCGGTGAATCATGGGAAGGTCCACAGATGCACCCGGAGCTGGAATATTTTAATATCCATAAGATAGATTTTGATCTGGCCAACGCACCCACCTTCCGGATGCCCGTCGGCGGACAGAACCCACCCTCCACCGTGGTAAACCCCGGCGATGTGATTGTGAGAGATACCAGGTTAGTAGTTACAAAAACAAAAATCAGTTCCTGACAATGGCAAACTTCCATATATCAAAAGAATTGACCAGGGATATAGAAGGCGGGTTTTTTGATGATCCCACGGCAGGTCCAACCTACCGCGGGATCACTCAAAAATATTATCCTTACTGGCCAGGCTTCGGACGAATAAAATTACTGCAGCAGAAATTTTTTCCCGGCAGGGCCATTCCCCGGTACACCGTTTTTAACGATCCGGTGCTGGACCAGATGGTAAGCGATTTTTATAAAAACAATTTCTGGAACCTGATCAGCGGCGACTACATAGCCAACCAGCACATAGCCAATTTTATCTATGACTTTTTTGTACATAAGCAAAATGATGCTATCCGGGTGATCAATGATGCAGCAAAAGTTTTCACGGCAAACCTGAAGACTTTCCCAACGAAATTATCCCGCGAAGTGCTGGACCTGATCAACAGGATGCCGGCCGTGTATTATAATACACTTCGCCAGGGCAGGATCAACTATTATAAAACCAGGCCAGGCTTTTCAAAAAAAAACAGGTTAGCATTTATTGAAAGGGTAAAAAGATTTCCAGCCACAATATGATACCAAACAATCCATACACCAGCAGCTATATATCGCTATTCAATATGATGGTGATCAATCCCGGAAGTACACCGGTGATCCATGCCATCGTGAATAAGATCACCGCCGGTAAAGCCCAATACAAGGAGGTGGAAGCCATCACCGGCGTGCCCTGGGTCTTTATCGGCGTGATCCACTCCATGGAAGCCAACAATGATTTTACCAGGCATTTGCACAATGGTGATTCCCTCAAATCAAAAACCGTCAATGTGCCAAAGGGAAGGCCAATCGGCGTACCGCCCTTTACCTGGAAAGCTTCTGCGGTAGATGCCCTCAAATACATGGGCTACGACAAGGTAACAGACTGGACCGTTCCAAATATGCTTTACCTCTTTGAAAAATACAATGGCTTTGGATATCGCAGCAAAGGAATTTACAGCCCTTACCTCTGGAGCTTTAGCAATCTCTATATAAAGGGGAAATATACAGCAGATGGCAAATACGACCCCAATGCCGTGAGCAGGCAAGTCGGTGCCGGGGTGATATTAAAAACTGTCATGCAAAAGCATCAGCTGATCACTGCAGCGATCGCTGCAGGTGGATCCTTTTTTACAATGGCATTGATCACCCTGGCCTTTTTTTTTTAATTAGAAAAAATTAATTCGCTATGTCCTTTAAGGTTTATTCATCATACAGCAGGAACGGTGGCGGCGCTACGCTGGCGCAGCAACTAATTGTAAGCGTTGGCGGCACTCCTGTTGGCGGTGCCAACACCGGTGAAGTATTCGCCGCCGGTACGCCCATTGAAAACGTCCTGCGGGATATCCTGATCAAAGCCTTTAATCCTACGCTGGCGCTGGCAACGGATATCGCTACTTTAATGCAGGAAAGCGGATCAATTATTTCCCCCACATTCAACAGCACCTTTACACAGAATGACGGAGGCCCCCTGCTCACAAAGATTTTAAAGAAAAACGCCGTACAGGTATCAGCCGTTTTTCCATACCAGGATATCAGCGTTCAATTGCCCGATGGCGATATCGTTTATATCAGCGTGGCCACCTTTGCCGCAGGTACCATTCCCGCAGGAAGCGTAAACAGCAACACCATCACCTACCAGGGCCGCAGGAAGATTTTCGCAGGCACACCCGGAGCAATACCGGCCACCTCCGCAGATGTAAGGGCGCTGGCGCTAAACGCCATCAACCCGGTAGCAGGTACCCAGTTGCTGATACCAATAGCCGCCGGATCCACCCGCGTAGTGTTTGCTTACCCGGCCACCCTGCAGGATGTCAGCAGCGTATTGTATGTGGAACTATCCAACAGCGAAGTAAAATCGCTCTTTACCAAAACCCTCGTCAATGTGGAAGGCGCCAACGGCTTCGCACCGGTGAGTTATAAAGTGTACGCATACACGCCGATACAACCATTTCAAACCGCCGTCAATTACAGAGTAATTATTTAATCATGGGAATTCTAACACCAAGCCCGTTAAAATTTATCCGTCAGCATGACGAGCCGCTTGATGTGGATTTTGTATTTGCCACCACCGGCGACCGCAATGCATATTTGACCGATGCCCGGAGATACGCAGGTATGTTGGTAGTGGACAACCAGGAGGAAAAAGCCTACCTCTTAAACGCTGCAAAAAACGCATGGATTGCTGTAGGCGGCAGCTCCGACCTCGAACTGGATTTTACCACTGCAGCCGCAGATACCGGAATAGATCTTCCTGCAAATGCCCTGGTAAAATACATCCTCGTAAAATGTGCGGCCGCATTAAATTTTAGTTTAGGAGTTACCGGCATACCCGATTTGTTTATCAATGATGAAGCACTTACCGCAAATGTAGCAGCATCATTTACACCTGGCGTTTACAACCCGGCAACAATCCGGTTAATCACCAATGCACCGGCCACTGCCGTGCATGTAATAATTATCTATCAGATCAAAATTATATAAAATGACTTTCAGGTTGAAAAAATGCATCGCTGTTCTTTTACTTGCTTCCCTGGCATTGCTATCAAAAGGGCAAAGCCCGGTTACTTCTATTAAAACAACATCACTGGAAGTAACCCAAAAAGTAAAGCTGAAAAGTATTACCATCGATAGTATTGGCGTGGATGGCTCAGCCTCTTTGTCCGACAATAAAAAGCTATTGTCTAAACTGGCCATTGATAATTTACTACTGCTGAAGAAGGCTAACAGTGATAGCAGCCTCGCAAGCAATTCCGCATACCTTACTGTCTTCCAAAACAAGTTCAATGTAAAGTATAAGGATACGCTCAATCGTTACACGGGTGCCACCTCAAACACTGCAACACTTTCCATTAATGTTTACCAGGGCGCTGGTCTATATGATGGGGTACTGGCTGAATACAATGGAGTGGTGCCATATTGCAACTGTTATGATATAACAGATGCTCCGAAGTTTGGTTTTGGTCAGTTTAATTTGACCCTGGTAAGAGATGGAATAAATATCGCAGTAGAGAGAAGATCGGGCACACCAAATAAGATCGATACGCTGCACCTAAAATGGAGCAACTCAAACCCCGGAACAAACAACTGGAATTTTAAGATCAATGTCAACAATGCTCTATTTGTCTGGACCGCCGGATCCCGTGCCATCCTCAGAGATTACTACCTCAGCACCGACACCGACATCACTCCTGCCCTATACAGCACCACGCCGGTTCAGTATAATTTTTCTACGACATCAGGAGTTACTGCCAGTTACGGCCAGCGCTTCGACATTTTAATTATCCCTGCAACTCCGCTAATATCTACTCCCTATTATACCAACAACAATTTAAATATCCAGGACTATATCCGGATCAATGACAATGCCGGCACCACCGGCCAGGTACTCACGACACAGGGCCCGAACCTGCCGCCCCTATGGACCACACCCGGAGCCGTTACCAGTGTTACATCATCCGGCGATATCGAAATAACAGACTTTACCAAAGGCATCATTTTAAAAAGCCCGGACGGTACCAGGTGGCGGCTTACAATCAACAACGACGGATCATTCACCACAACATCTTTATAATGAAATATCTTCTTTTAACTGTTTGCTTTTTTCATGGCCTGCTGATAAATGCACAGGTTCGCATACCGACAGAAACCGGTACCGCCACATTGACAAACAAAAGCATTTCCGGGGCCACCAATACCCTTGTCAATATTGATAAGGCTGCATCGATCATCAATTACAATAAGTTCCCCGGTAAAATAATATTCCAGGACAGCCTCGATATATGGACCGGCAATGGTGGCCATGCTTCAAATATTGGTATCGGCAGAGGCACATTAGGGTTATTGGTACCCTTGCCTAATGGGTCGGGAAAGAATAATATTGCGATCGGCGATAGTGCTTTATCTATTGGAACCTTAGCCTGGTTCAGCACTGCAATAGGGGTTGGTGCCCTGCAATATGTAGGAACAGGAAACAACAACACCGCCATCGGAACTTATTCTTTAAACAGCGATACTAGTGGCTCAAGAAATACCGCCATCGGCAGAAATGCCCTCGCGGGAAATATCACCGGCAGTGATAATGTCGGAGTAGGTTATTATGCAGGCAGGTGGATATCCGGCGGATCGACGAGTAATTCCATAACGAACAGCTCCATTTATATCGGTTATGATACCAGGGCCGCAGGCAACAATCAAAGCAATCAGATGGTGATCGGTTATGGCTTAACAGGCCTTGGAAGCAATACCGCTATTTACGGCAACAGCTCAATATCATACAGCCACATAGCAGGCAACCTCTTAACCGGTACCACCACCAACCTGGCCTATGCGCAGCTTAACGCTGCCAGCACAACAAAGGGTGTAATGCTAACACCCAAAACGCTCACCCAAAGAAATGCCATAGCAAGCCCCGGCGCAACTCTGGTCACTACCAACACCACAGACAATACCCTCGATATCTACAACGGATCCACCTGGAACCAGTTCGGCGATATCATAGTGGTACCGACAACGATCACACCAATCGGCACTCTCGGAAACCAAACCATCAACAAGATCAACGGCACCGTAAACATAGCGGCCGCAGGAACATCCGTAACAGTCACCAACAGCAAGGTTACAGCCAACAGCAATATCTATGTACAGCTACGCACCAATGACGCAACAGCCTGGATAAAAAACTATGTACCCGCTGCCGGATCATTCACCATAAACCTCGGCGATCCCGCAACCGGCGACGTCAGTATAGGATTCACAGTTATCAATTAAAATATAATCGCCATGAAAAAACTATTATCCATTTTCCTTCTGACGTTAAGCCTGAATGCATTCACACAAACCAAAGACACCATACTGGTTAAAGTGCCGCAGATACTCGATATCAGCGACACCAGCAGATATGCAACGGGTGTAAAAGCAGGAAAGTTAAGAAGCAAAACCCGTTGGCAGATAGACGGCTATTGTGTGTACGAAGTATCAAAGGACACATTAAACCCGGATATCAAAACCTTTTATTACCTGGATGAGAAGGGGCTGCCTCTAAATAAAAAATACAAGGTATGGCTAAGCACGGAAAGGCAAGAGTGACAGCCGGAGAATTAATACCAACCGTACTTTTCAAAGGCACCATAAGCCGGGAATATGTAATAGTAAAAGAAGGCGAACGGGATATATTCTTTACAAAGAAGTTAGCCGAAGCAACCATATTCAAACAGCAGGACGCGGACCTGAAAGCGATCAACTTTCCATCCCACCGGCTGCAGAAGATCTTACTAAATGATTAAGCTATTCCCTATGAAAACCAAACCCGTTTTTTTCATAATGTGGTATTAGGACTATCAAACGCCCCGCAGTTCCCTGCAGGGCTCTTAAAAAATGTTGAAGTATAAGGTTCTAAAGCCCTCTCCTTTGGAGAGCGATTCGTCCCGATTTTTTCGGGGGGTTTGGGTGAGGTCTCACTGGCTAAATCATACACTGGAAAAAAATTTAAGTATGTAACTTTTAAACTCAAAATATATGTGGAAACTATTCCTAACAACTTTCCTAAGCGAATTCGTAAACGAAGTACTAACTGCAAAAAAAGGAGTTCCAATCTTCAAAGGAAAAGGAGTTGTAAGCAGCACCGGCCCCCAAGGAACAACACTAGACTTAAACCTGGGAGCATCTAGCAAATACCAGGTAATAGTAAAACGAGTCAATTAAAAATGGATTTATACCTGGACGCAGAATGGTTTATAGGAGGAAAAATCTTCCTCCTGGGCTGGAGCCGGAACACAAAAGTATTTGGCCAGATGTACGATGATACCCTGACCGAAGAAAGGTTTCAGGAACTCCTGGACGATACCGATGGTATCATCTATTTTTACGGCCCGGACATCGGTGTAATAGAAAAACATTTTGATATCGACATCCGGAGCAATTACCATTGTGTAAACCTACTAAAGGTTTTCAAAGACAACCTGCCAGGCATGAAGAACTATAAGCTGGCCACCATAGAAAAACACTACCATTTAAACCGAAACCGCAACGAATACAAATCCAATATCTTCAGCATCTTTAAAGATTGGTTCAAGCCGCAGGTAAGAAGCCTGGTATTGCAGTACAACCGGGAAGACGTGATCAACCTGGCCAGGCTAAAAAATATCATCTTCGCCCAGTTCGATATCGAGGACGAATATTTACTGCAGGTGAGGCTCGCCGGTACCACAGAAATTATAAAAGACTACGCCTACCTGTTACCCTGCGACATCTACCGCGGCCGTACCTTCGGCAAATATGCAAAAGATACCACCCCGCAGGATCCAAACATTACGGCCCAGCTTGTGGTAAGCGCCAAATTCCACGGCGACAAAATAAGCCTCTACCGGATGATCATCCTAATGACCGATGTAATAAAAGATAAATCCTTCGATATCATCACCTGTGTAAACAACAGGGACAGCCCCTTCCACCTCGCAAAAGCCCTGGCGATGGGTATAGCCCTCCGCAAAAAAATCCCTTTTAAAGACGTCCTTAGCGACCACAATACAAAGGCCATCTCAGAAATAGGCAACAAAAGCATACTGATAGTAGACGACGTAATCTACAAAGGCACGACAATGAAGCTCGCCCTCGACGCCTGCAGCAAACAGCGGCCGTCAAAAATTCATTTCCTGGCATTTGGGAAGAGTCAGCGGTATGCATATTAATTTACTTATCCAAATTGGATATTGTAGCAACTTAAGCATAAAATTTATTTAGTTATTTAGATGATTTTCACATTAATTATTTTTTCATTTTGTATTTTAATATCATATATATTTGTGTTGTGCGTTACTTTTGTCGAAACACTTTAGTTCTAATACCATGTAAGACAAGTGTATTCCGGTTCCTCTAAAGGCGTACGAAATCTCAATAATCCTAATATACGAATTTATTTAACGATTGAACCTTTTATAAACAATAAATTGAATACACCCGAAAATAGCAACGTGAATAAAAGCACACCATCTGGCGATTCTTCTCGTCGCAAAAAGGGCTTGAAGACTGGCCATAAAATAAATCTAGTTCTAGTTGTTATCACCGCCCTAGCATTTGCATGGGGGATTTTTAGCTATTTTATGTCTAGCCCCAACCTATGTAAGACATTAAAACAAAGAGAACAGCAAGTTGCTATAAGAATAGAACATCTCAAAAAATCAAAGGAAAATAGTACTGACGAAGATTTTGATTTGAAATATTATGATTTCGAAATAAATCATGCAAACGCTGAATTACAAAACATTAAAGACAGTTTAAAGTTATGCTCAAATTAATTGCTTTTATTTTTATTCAATTCATCTTTATGCAAGTTTCTCTTTCCCAGGATCACATAAAGGAATTTGCAAGAAAGACGTGGCTGGATTATATTGAAGCACGAAATCGAATGGATATACTGGAGAAAGAGGTCAAAAGTAGCTATACCATAATCAGGAATTTAGAAAAAAATGAAGAGAAAGACGCAAATCAAATTCATGTGTTGAATAACAAGCAAGATGCATTAAATAAAAAACTTAGACAATCACAAAATGACTATTTAAAAAAAAGTAAAGAGGTAAAAAGAGCATATGATTCAATTAATTTACTTAATACTCGGAATAGCGAGTTAAATAAGTGGGTTGATAGTTTTTCAATTGCGTTAAAGGAGGAGAAACTTTTTAATGAACAATTGTTAAGAGAAAAGAAGCAGCTGGAAAAATCACTTTATTATAAAATAAAAGATTTGGAAATTGCGGAGGTTGAAAATTCTTATTTTTCAAATCGGGATTTTGGATTCAAAAGAAAGGATGGTGAAATAATTTATTCAGAAAATTCGAAAAACCAAAGCATAAAACCTCTCTTTAAATCATTAGAGTATATGAGATTTAATGGAAGTGTTTATGTTCCACCAGGTATTGATAGCTTGGAAGGAAAAATCTTGGTTTACATTAATGACATATTATTTGATGAAGTTTCACGACGTTTTATTGCAGAAACGAAAACAACCAGTTATAATCATTATGAATTAATTGAAAAGGATATTAAACTAAACAAGAAGGTACCCCCCAAGAGCAATTTAAAAATTGCTTTTGTTACTGAAGATATTTATCACACTAATAAAGAAAAACTTAAAGATTTTTTTGAATCTTATAAGTCTGCTCTCTTTGTGATATCATCTATAAGGCCGGTTACAAGTGGTTTAACAGACTCTGATTATTCAGAGACCACAGTAACTGATGTTAAAGAAGTGTTTGCAATAACTGATTCATTACGAACAAATGCCGGATACTTAAATATTTCCGTGTGTAATAGTCTAAATTTTACCGGTGAATATGTCTCTCTTTTAATTAACGATTCAGTGATAATCCAAAAGATCAAACTGATGCCCTACGATCTCAAATTCTCTTGCAACTATAAATTTATAAAAGGGACCAATTTGATTAAAATAAAAGCTTTATCGGTTAGTTCCACAACTAATATGCCCGATTGCTTTCTTTGGCTCTTTGTCTCAACGATTGAAGACGATAAAAACATATATAAGAAACGAGTAGTTCTAAAAAAGGACGATGTGTTTGGGCTGTATATTCAGAGCCTATAAACTTCTTCCTAGCAACGTTCTCCACAAACAATGAGCCAAGCGCTTCGTTTTATGCTTTTAACTACACCCTAAAATGCATGTATAATTATTAGGCCTGACGTTAAAATCAATCTGCAAATCACAATTTGGCTGTTATCAAAAAACAAAATTTATGGGATTCTTAACCGCATTTAGTGAAATTGGAACAGTCATCCAAACGATTATTAGCCTAAAACAATACTTCGCTACCGACAATGAGCAAATCAAAATACTCGAGAATACTGAAAAAAGGCTTGAAAAGATAGAAAGAAAGCAACTTATTGAAAGTAAGGAGCTTTTTAAAATTTTAAGAGAATCTACTAATGACAGAATTATTCATTCAAAGCAAATAATCCAAGGTCTATTTGGTGAATATGAAGATTATAACGTAGCTAACAAAGTAATTAATTCAAAATTTAGCACCAGCGCCGATATACCAAATACCTTTGAATTTAATGCCAAAGATTTCACTTTCTCGTCTTATGGAACGGCTGGATATTCAAAAAAACTAGACAATGGTAAAGGAGTCATTGTATTTCATTCTACTGATTCTGATAAGGGAAGATTTTTTTTAGTTAGATGGGGAATTGGTTGGTATTATCGAACTCATCTTGATCATCAATCTTTTTTAGGTTTCCCTGTTTCAAATGAATTTGCAACAAAACCTGCCGGAAGAACAGGCAGTAAACAAAACTTTGAAGGTGGATATATTGAATATTTAGCAGAACATGACGAGCTCAGAATTTTTAGAACTTCATTCACTGGCGTTAAACTTGTAGTAAGTCATAAGTTCTAAATGCAATACAGCATACCAAGCCGAGGCGACGGACATCCTTTAAGATTGTTGGATAATGTCGCTACGATCTTGGTGTAGCCAATCCAATCTGAAAAGCAAAAAGCAGACAATATGACCATTCAGGAATTAGAACAAGCTTTACAATCTCATCGAACCGGTCAATCCGTAGAGAATTGGTAATAACATGTTTCCACTATTCTTCTGATCCAAACTTAGTTCGGAGTAGGGCGAACGTACAACATTGGTAGCAAGCTTAATTCGAAAACTTCAACGAAATGAAAAAATATTTACGCAATGTGATTTTTGGAGGAATAATCGTTGGACTTATTCTTTGGGCTATGCAACTTTTAAAAGAGTATGAACCCCCTCAGGCGCAGGAATGAGGCGAAGCCAATGTGCAATGGTTTCCTGTGCCCGGCCGGTTACTCGCCTTCTCTTTAGCAATACTCTTATGGTAATGTGCTTACCAACATCACCGCCCAAATGGTAGTAAGCGCCAAATTCCACGGCGACAAAATAAGCCTCTACCGGATGATCATCCTGATGACGGACGTAGTAAAGGATAAGCACGTCGATTTAATTACCTGTATAAACAACAGGGACAGCCCATTTCACCTCGCAAAAGCCCTCGCAATGGGAATTGCCCTCCGCAAGAAAATTCCCTTTAAAGACGTACTCAGCGATCACAACCAGAAAGCCATCTCAGAAATTGGAAACAAAAGCATCCTGATAGTAGACGACGTAATCTACAAAGGCACCAGCATGAAGTAGGCTCTCGACGCTTGCAGCAAGCAGCGGCCGTTGAAGATTCATTTTTTGGTTTTGAGGAAGAGCCAGCGGTATGCGTATTAGATAAGTCAGAGAATCTTCTGTAAATATCATCAATATCTTGTATAGAAAAAATAAATAATTTAATTTGGAAGGGTAGTGGCAATGAATCATCTTTACAATAATTCAAACGCAGCAATGAGTGGGTGATTTTCAACTATTTACACAACTTGCCGGTTTCATCTAATTACCTGAATACAAAAGTTAGCTGCCATTCGCACCTCAATAGTTGGAAATTGGTGCATCAATGCACGGCAGCTAACAGAGATTGCCGCAATAAAAAGGGGTCCAATTTACTGCGTCAATCCTACCATTAGGTGCAATTTTACCAGACATTAAAATATTCAAAATTAAATCAGGAGATAGCGAAAATCCTTAATAGAGTAGCAGAAACTTTAAAATTAAAAAAAATGAAATTTACAGAAGAAGATGTTCATAAAGCCAAAACTATGACAGCCGAAGCATTAAAAGAACTTGGTTTAGGTGATCATGACTTAAGTTACATAACCACAGAACTATTGGAATTGTATGAAAATGCAACAGGGAAAGTATCTGCTAACTGCGAGATTAAAGACATTGACTTCGGCAAAAGGTTAGAGAGCGAGGAAGGACTGTCTCAACCTTATCCTTGCTTCATCGGCCATACTCCAGTTTCATTAGGAAATACTGAATGGGCTTGGCAAAATAATAATAGTAGTGATGGTTGTGATACCGCAGCTCATCTTTGTGGAAGTGGATATTCCTGGAAGGCTAAATGTTCACAAGTTCAGCTAGACCGATATTGTAGTAATGGCAAGAAAGGGTTTCTTGGGTGGCCATTCTAGTATCAAAACTGCACCTAACAAAAGCAAGCTTGGGAAACATACGACAAGACTTTTATAAACAAACACGGGAAAGCCGAAAACCGAATAGAGTAGGCAATAAACAAATAAAAGCAAATAAAAAATGGACAAACAACCAGCAGAAATTAAATTCTCATTAGCGGACAATGCTAAGAAGAGTGATGCAGCATTTTATCCAATTAGCATTTCAGTTATTAACGACTCATCTGTTGACTTTAGAGTTGCAGAAGTTGCTGTTAAAGACAACGATTCAAACCGAGTAGCGACAGGCATATTGCAAGACATTCCAAGTGGGGGTGAAGCACACACAACAGTTCAATTGCCAGGTGGTATTGAGTGGTGTGCTTGGAAAATTATTCCAGTAGTAGGAGAAACATTTTATGGGGGTGGTGCAGCAAGCAATGCTCCTGGTGTAAGGTTAACTATCACCGATTAAACAGGTTGACTGAATTATATGTAGCGATTAGGAATGTGAAGACCTAATCGCTACATTTATCAAATTAAGAAATTTGTTGCAATCAGAAAAGCCAGCTGCTAACAAATGGCCTCCTCAGGCGCTGGTTGTGCCGTGAATTGAGTACCGAATGATATGAAGGTACAAGAATGCTGTATAGAAGATGATAGTAGGTCTATCACAGTCGCTGTGCAAGCGGACGGAGGCTGTAAACCGCCCCTCGGTGGTTGTTTAGTAATAAACCCTCAGGCGCAGGAATTAGGCGTACATAATGTGTGATGGCTTCCTTCCACCGGGCAGGACCAGCAACAAATACCCCGTACTTCGCCAATGCAAAACGTTGCAAGCGATTTTCGGCTGTAGTAGCTAAGCTGATTTTCTTTCCTTATTAAATATGAATCTCCTTTTTATAATACTAATCTAAAATCTTAATACCGTATGTTTACGGGAAATATACAATATGCAAGAAGAAAAATTAAACCAATTGCAAAATGATGTAATTGAGTTTTACAAAGAAATTAAAGAGGCTTTATCTCCTGACGCACCTTACAATGATGACTATTTTGGGTATAATATTTTCTATAGCCCAATAATTTACAATCCTAAAATTTTGTTTATTGGCATTAACCCCGGTGGTGGAGAAAAAAATATTTCTTGTCACGTTGGTGTTGAAACATTTGAATATATAGATGGTGGTTATACTCTGGCTAATGAAACGATCGAAATATTTCAAAATGCTATGAAGTACGATTTACTAGTAGATAGATCAGTTAAAACTAACTATTATTATCTTATTTCAAACTCCGAAAATGAATTATATGGAGCCATCGGCAAACTTCCTGCGGACTTACAAAAAAGATTTTATACAAAGGGTTATGAATTTACTAAGCAAATGATTGAATGTATAAACCCTGAATTTATTATTTGTGAAGGAACGGGTATCTACGATTTAGTACAAGGCATTGTTGAAACTGATGAAATATCAACAAACATTCAAGGATGTTATTTGTGCAAAGACAAATCAAGCAACGTTCATATAGTTGGCTATTCAAGAAGGTTTAGTAATATCAGAAATAAAGAAGGAGTTGCTACTGTTCTTAAACAGATATTATAAACATGAGAACAACCCCCAAGCGCAGGAATGAGGCGTAGCCAATGTGCGATGGCTTCCTGTGCCCAGCCTGTTAACTTCTATCTCAGCCTTAAATAGTGAATCTTTCTTAGCAGCAACGTCTCACCAGAGGCAATGAGACAAGCCGTGGAGGTTGCGCTTCTCATATTGTTCCCATAAATCGATAACTAACATCCTTATAGTGTGGATGATGCCATCTTCAACTGGACCTCTATAAAACCGACCATAAACGTCTGCAGCAAGCAACGGCCCACAAAGATCCATCTCCTGGCATTTAGTAAGAGCCAGCGGTATTCATGTTAGTATATCTAATAAATATCTTCAATGTTTTTGGTAATATGGATAATTTATTTAATTTGGCAGCGTGGAGGTATTGGCGCACCTTTACTGCAATTAAAAAGAATCAGTGTTATTCTGACTTTGGCTGCAGCTTTTGAAAAAATCTTTATAATTATGACTTCAATTACAGACATTCAAAAAGATTGTTGGGACAATTCGTTACATTGTTTAGGCACCTCTTATGTTTTTTCAGAAAAGGCAAATTCTGCCAAGAAGAGAATAAGGTTGATAACTATTTTGGGTATAATTGTTCCGCTTTGTTTGGGAGGTGTTGCAGCATCTTATGGTGCTAACTCTAAAATTTTGGTCTGGGCAATTAGCATAGCAGCGCCACTTTCTATCTTGCAACTAATTTTATCTGCTGTTTCTTTAGTTTATAAATGGGATGATACAATGGCGTACTCATTAGAATCACAAACTGATAATAAAATGATTACTGATGAATATCAACATTTGGCAAAAAATCCATTGTCAACAATTCCTGAAATGCAAAATGCTTTTGACTTTATCAAAGTAAAAGATAGAAATAGAGAAACACAGGATAATAAAATTACCTTCACAACTAAAGATAATAGAAAAGGAATGCGTTACGCACTTTGGATAATGAGACGAGCTTGCGCAACTTGTGGACAAATACCGCCTTCCATGAACCCTTCAAATTGTAATACATGCGGAAATTTTTAACCCTAAAAAATAAATAACATGACAGACAAACAAAAAGTCGTTCTAAAAGGACTTTTAGACCTTACTCCAGAAGAAAGAAGAGAAGTAATCATGGAAGCACAAAATTATCAAACTAAAACTTTTTCCGAAAGAAGTTTCCTGGACGAGTCTTTAAATCGAGCCAAAAGGATTATGGGACCTACATCCGGAAATAATTGTCCGTGTTGTGGTAGATAAAGCTGCAGCCAACAGTGCGCCATACTAAAGCGAGATCAGAGATCTAAGAAAATGATTAAAATACCACTTAACAGAGCTATTCAGCTTTTAGAAGCAAGACTACAAGACGTTGACAAACCGGGCGTTACCTTAGACGCCTTAAAAAGTCGAGTTCAAGACGATGTCGTTGGAATCTTCGGCAAAGGAAGCAATCAACACATTAATTCAATCAAACTTTCGACTACAGATTATTCTCCAGAAAAATTGATTGAAAGTAAAACAAACTTCAGGCAAACTATTCAGGGCTGGATAGGATACATCAGAGATTTTCATCTTATTCAACAAGAGCAAATAGAAGTCTCTGAACAGAAGTATGAGGAAATGTATGCCGACCTACTTAAAAAATGGAATGACTTAGTGCCCGAATACAATCAATTACTGAAAGATTCCGAAAATACAAGAATCAACTATGATGATGCGTTAGCTGAAATAAAAATATTGCAGGAAAAGCTAAGCCAGAAACAAACAATTGGCGAAATTATAAAAATATTGTTTTTAGGAGCTAGTCCAATTGACGTAGTTCGACTAAGAGTTGATGAAGAACTAAGAGATATAGAAAGCGGTTTGAAGTTAGCAACATTAAGAGACCAATTTGAATTAAAATCACAATGGGCGATAACGACTAAAACATTGCAACAAGCGATGTTAGATGAAAAGCCCACAATAGTACATTTTTCAGGACACGGTTCTATTAATGGAATAGCTGTTGAAGATTCGTTAGGAAATTCAAAATTAATCGGCAATGACGCAATAGGAAGTTTATTTGAATTGTTTTCAATAGATACTAAATGTGTTGTCTTAAATTCATGCTATTCCGAATCACAAGCAAATGAAATTGCTAAACATATTCCGTATGTTATCGGAATGAAAAGTTCAGTAAAAGACAAAGCAGCGATAGCGTTTTCGGTTGGTTTTTATACCGCATTAGGAGCAGGAAAAGACATAAAATTTGCTTTTAGAATGGGAACCGTAGCCATCAAAATGGAAGGGATTTCAGATAGTGAATTACCTGTTCTATTAGGGTAAGCAGACAAAGTAAGAACTCACAACAATGGTATTGCTTGCCGTGGTCGGTGTTCACCGACCACCCCTTCTTCCATGCAACGTCTCACCTCGAGCAATGAGCCAAGCCGTGGACGTTGCATTATAGTAATACCATCAGGCGCAGGAATGAGGCGTAGCCAATGTGTTATGACTTCCTGTGCCCAGCCAGTTAATTGCATTGTCAGCCCTGGTTAATGCCCCTTTTCCAAGCAATGTCACAGCGCAAGCATATGGCCAAGCCGTGGACTTTCCCGTTTCCCATATTACTACACATTTAGCAATAAAAAGCATACTGGTAATAACGGGGTGTAATCAACAAAGCCTCCTCCAGAAATCTGGATCGTGATGCCAGGCTTAGGTATAACCGTTTGATAATATATTCCTTATTCTTTACAGACCGTTTAGTCACCAAAATGTCGATTTATATGTACGCAACCATTCAATCAACAATTCTTCGTTCGGCATACTTTGAATTCCATATCTTCACCGAATCTCAATCAGTTTATAATTACTCTATTAAAATTTCCCATGAGAAAACTCTTAGCCCTAACCTTAATATTTTCAGTTTGCATAAATAGTCTTAAGGCACAAAAATTATATATTTGGTGCCCGAACACACTTGATATTAAAGCCAGAACCGGGTTTTTGGAAAATGACGAAATTGATCTTGTAATATTTGATGGTAGGACGATCCCCCAAAAAGTCAAAGAGAAATGTGAAACAGTAGAAATTACCAATGCAATTACTACATGTATTAAAACCGCATATCCCGCCGCTAAAATAAACATACTAAGCAATTCAGATTATTATAAAGATGCCAGGAAAAATATTATTACAATTAAGCTAGCAATTTCAGCATATCATGCCGGTTTTGGCACTGACATAACTGTGGGAATAGGTAGCGTAGGAGGGAACTTCTCTTATGGAATTATTCCAAAAGGAGAATGGAATGCTGTCACCGGTTATTTCCTGAAAATATATGATTTTAGAAATGGCAAGGAAGAAAAATATACAAAAGAAATAAATAAAATAGCATCCAAACCAAATATGTGGGGTTATAAATCAGCAAAAAGCTGTCTAAATAAAACATACGCAGAAGCCAATCAAGATTTGCTTTTTTTTATTGATGAAAGTTTAATGAAATAACATTGAAAAAATTGCATTCCGTATGCGGTCGCTATTACAACTTACTTCAAAATTTTATTGAGCACTGCTTTAGAACAGGTATTAATCAAGTTCGGCCTGCATTGCTATCGAACTTCAAGTTTATCAACCATTTTTTTCGATCTTATAATAATAAAACCGTCTTTTTTTAGTCTTAACATTATTACATTACATTTGTACTAATTAATTTAGTAAGATTATGAAAGTAGAAGAACCATTATTCGACTATGTGAGCCCTGCCACAGACTATCAAATCAAAAGGGGTGACTCTTTAACTTTTCTCAAAAAAATTGAGGATGGAAAGTTTGACCTTATTTTGACTTCGCCTCCTTACAATGTTGGCAAGTCCTATGAAACGAAAACAAGTATTGAAAAATATCTTGAGACACAAGAAGAGATCATCGTTGAGCTAATCCGAACGCTTTCCAACAAAGGAAATATATGTTGGCAAGTTGGTAATTATGTTGACAAAGGTGAAATTTTCCCGCTAGATATTTTTTACTACCAAATCTTCAAAAAACATGGATTACAACTACGCAATCGAATTGTTTGGCATTTTGGACATGGACTCCATGCATCAAATCGGTTCAGTGGTCGATACGAAACAATTCTTTGGTTCAGCAAGTCTGACGACTATATTTTCAATTTAGATAATGTTCGAGTACCATCAAAATATCCAGGTAAAAGGCATTTCAAGGGCCCAAAGAAGGGGCAAGTTTCTGGAAACCCTTTAGGCAAAAACCCAAGTGACATTTGGAAAATCATTGAACAAGATTGGGATAGTGGAATGTGGGATATTCCCAACGTGAAATCAAATCATCCAGAAAAAGTTGATCATCCTTGTCAGTTTCCAATCGAATTAGTTGAACGTTGTGTTTTAGCATTGTCAGAAAAAAACAGTTGGGTGCTTGACCCATTTTCGGGCGTAGGATCAACAGTTATCGGGGCGATAAAGAACAACAGGAATGCAATTGGAATAGAAAAAGAAGAAGCTTATTGCAAAATAGCACGACAAAGGATTAATGATCTCAAAGAAGGGATACTCAAGGTGCGACCAATTAACAAACCAATCCACAAGCCAAGCGGCAACGATAAGGTGTCTAAAGTTCCTGAAGAATGGCTTACTTTAAATTTTGTAAACAGTAAATAAATGAAAATAGCACAGAAGTATTCCCATTTGAACGGAGAAGAGTATTTAATAGTACATCACAATGATCTTTATAAAGAAATTAAAGATGTTATTAAAAGTATTGATGCAAGTAAATTTTTAACTAAAATTAGCAAAGAAAAAAGAAAAATTGGGAACAGCCTTTATTCTCCAGGTGAACTTAATGACGCATTTGAAAAAGAATTTAATAATTTGCTATGGAATGAAAGTCGTTACAGTTACTATATTACTTTAAATCGGGAATTGATGGAACAATCTATTCCAATGAATGCTCACGATCAAAGAGATTTTTTAATATCTAATGGCGAGAAAGATCCAATTTACAGTTATAACCAAACTGATTTTGTTAAAGATAAAATTGCCGTAGAAATTCAATTTGGAAAATATGCCTTTGTTGCATACGATCTTTTTGTAAAACATATGATGTTTTACTCCGGAGGTGTAATCAATCTTGGTATAGAAATATTACCAACCAAAATTATGCAAGCCAAAATGAGCAGTGGTCCTGCATATTTCGAAGGAGAAGTTTATAATGTAATGCGTCAAGGAAGAAACAGCCCCCCTGTGCCTTTACTAATTTTAGGTATAGAAGCGTAATCTATTTGAAAATAATGTTTTTTATAAAATTTAAATACTACAATCTCAATAATAAAAAAAAATGCAAAATGTATTTCCAACACATAAAAACCTAATAGTACTTGCTACCTGATTATTATTAGGTTTTTCTATCCACAATGTTTCTCTATAAACCAAGTGCAAGGCCTTGAAAATGTGCTATTTTTTTTTGAGCCGGCATAAAATCATTGTGCATCTTCATTGGCGACGCTCCGTTCAAATTCAGTTTTTCAATTGGGCTTTAATTGTGTTATGTCCGTTCAAAAAGAGGTTGGCCGGTAGAAGCTTCATGCTTCAACATTCTACCGGCCAACCCCTTTTTTGAACGAAATGCAGCAGGAGGTAAGCTACGCAAACCACCTGCCCAGCATCCCCCAACTATTCTAAAGCCGATCATCGGTTTTTCAAATTTCAAAATGCAGTTGCCCGGCAAGAGTTTGATAAAGTCAGTCTTGGCCGGGCAACTGCATTTTGAACAAAGCAGCAGGAGGTAAGCTACGCAAACCACCTGCTCAGCACCCCCCGGCCGGGGTAAAGCCAGGCAGTGGTTTTTCAAATTTCAAAATGAGATTGCCAGGCAGGGCTTCTTGCCTCAGCACCTGCCCGTCAACCACATTTTGAACAGGGCCGCAGGAGGTAAGCTTCGCAAACCCCCTGCCAGTGCTAACGGCGGTACCCAACCCAATCAAAAAAAAGGCAGCAAAGTTAACTGCGTGTGTCCGGTGATCCAAAAGCAGGCCTCTTAAACACAGCCCCAACGCACAGCCCCATCCTTTACGGCCTTCTGCTTTTGGAGTCATCCGGCCACACTCCGTTGTGAAGTGGCTTTCTTTTTCTTTTTTTCCTTTTTTCTTTTGTCTTTTGGTGATAGTGGCGGAGCGAAGCGGAGCATCATTTTAAAGCTCCCACTATGCCTACATTCAAATGCTACAACGCAAGCCAGCCAGTTAAGCCGTTTACTTTTTATGTACTTGCCAAAGGATTAAACAGCGGTAAACCGATGGAAAAACCATGTCCGAATTGCTTTTCAGTTACCTGTAAAAATGCCGAAGAAATGGATTTTTATTTTACCCTCACTTTTGGTTTATGGAAATCAAAATCTTTTAATTACTACCTTACCGGGTCAGTCATTCCATTCCTGCGGATTGATGACTTTAAAGATTTGGTATTGAAACACGCCTGCAAATTGCAGGACTCCAAAAACGGATTTGAAAAATCAGTACTGCAGGTGAAGCTGATAGAGGTAAGGGAAAAGCAAATCCGGGAACAACTCAAATTATTAAACGACCTGAAAATTTCCATGATCCGGCGCCACCTGTAAAATACCAGGATGGCAAATGTGCAGCAATTGCACACAGCGTGCATGCTGCGCATTTTTTTTATTTGGTATTTTACATTGCTTTCCTCTCCCATTTCATCATTTCCCGAACTTTAACCTGGTCAACGATCTGGGCATAAATTTTTACGGTTTTCAAATTAACGCCCATCAATTCGGCAACAACCTCCTGGGGAATGCCCCA
Source organism: Ferruginibacter sp. (assembly GCA_031424955.1). GTDB lineage: Bacteria > Bacteroidota > Bacteroidia > Chitinophagales > Chitinophagaceae > Ferruginibacter. The sequence goes on from JANPIJ010000256.1 coordinate 34,728, forward strand.
AAAAATAGACAGCGTACCAAAAGTATGGCGGCTGCAGTGGTAAGTTATATTCTTTTCAATATCGGCAGTTTTCATAATTTCCTTTAAGAACCGGTTGGTAGCCTGGTTAGTAAATGTTTTAAAACATAATCCATTTATACCCGGAGAAATTAATTCCTGGGCCTGAGTTATCAATGGAACCGATACCGGTTTATCTGTTTTTTCCTGGGTAGTGATAACCGAGCCATTTTTAATATCACACAATTTTAGAGAAATAATATCCGAATATCGAAGGGCCGTATAACAGCTAAATAAAAAATATCGCAAAGTTTGTTGCTGGTTACCAGGCAAAGTGCCTGCTTTAAATAAATTTTCCAGGATACTCAATTCATCAGCTGACAAATGCTTTTTGGTCCCAGTAATTTCTTTCAGCTTAACATTAATTAGCGGATCCTCCAATAAAATTCTAAGTTTTTGGGCATGATGGACGAGGGCCTTCATCATCCGCATTTTCCGAATGATGGTATTGGCATTATTTATAGCATCTTTTTTAGTACGCAGGTAACTCTGCAGCTTTATCGCAAAAGCATAGTTTATATCTAATATGCGTGGCCTGGCCTTTACAGTAATAATATCCTTTTTCAGTTGCTTATAATGCTTAATTCTCCCCCAGCTCAAATTCATGGAATCGCAATACTCATCTATGAATTTAATCAAACACGGATTTTCTGCGGCTTCCTGGCCGTCAAAAACAAATTGTTCAAAATGTTGCCTGGTGAATTGTTTTCCAGAAGTATGGTAATTGGAGATACATTGCTCTGCCCTACCCTTCATTTGCTGAAAGGTTGGGTTAACCGTGTAATACTTCGGATGCTTCTTTAATATAATACCATTGGCGCCATCCCAATAATCAGGATGAACTTTCAAGGTGGATGATATCCACTCGTCACCAACGATGAAATAAATAATGCACTCGCCCTGGCTATTCGCCCGGCCTGTTCTCAGGTAGGTTCTCAGTGTTAACATGCAATTGGTTTGTGTGTTGTTAAAGATGGCTCGTCAATGGCTCGTTTTTAAGCCATAATAAACCACAATAAACAGGAATAACACAATCCCCCAAACGCCCTGTAGTGCAGTATCTACAGGTATTACACGAAAAAAACCTAAAAGAACTAACATCATTTAGAGGTCCCGACCAGATTCGAACTGGTGTAGAAGCTTTTGCAGAGCTTTGCCTAGCCACTCGGCCACAGGACCATTGTATTAAAAGCGATCTCCCCAATTACTGCGTCGATAAAAACAAAAACTCCTGATTTTATCTACCCTTAAATCTTCGAATGGCTGCTTTTTTATCGCGTGGCAAAAATAGGATATTTTTTTATTAGAAATTGTAAATAGTTAGTGCGAAATTCGGGATTCTAAATAAAAAATATGAACCGCATCGCTGAATCAGAATTGATCATCAATAACCGGGGAGCAGTTTATCATATTAATTGCAGGCCGGAAGAAATCGCAGGCACCATTATTACGGTGGGTGATCCGGACAGGGTAAAGGAAGTGAGTAAACATTTCGATACCATTGAATTCCGGAACAGCCACCGGGAATTTATTGTACATACGGGTTATATTGGTAATAAAAGACTGAGTTGCGTTAGCACGGGCATTGGTCCGGATAATATTGATATCGTGCTGAATGAACTGGATGCACTGGTGAATATTGATTTTGAAACAAGAACGATTAAGGAAAAACTGACTGCGTTAAATATCATTCGTTTTGGTACATCCGGTTCTTTACAAAAGGAAATACCGGTGGATAGTTTTGTATCCGGCACGCATGGATTGGGGTTGGATAACCTGTTGAATTTTTACCGGCTCGAAAACAATGAAGAAGAAAAACACTTGTTGCAGGCTCTTAATACCCATACGCAGTTAGGCGCCGGCAATGTGTCACCCTATATCGTGATGGCGAGCGGTTTTCTCTTAAAACATTTTACCCAAAATTATCACCAGGGAATCACTGTTACCTGCCCCGGGTTTTATGGGCCACAAGGAAGAGTATTACGCCTCGGGCTGGCCTATCCCCTACTGATCGACCACCTGACGAGTTTTCAATTTGGCAATCATCATATCTCCAATTTCGAAATGGAAACATCCGCTATTTATGGACTTGGAAAAATACTGGGCCATCATTGCTTAAGCCTGAATGCTATTGTAGCCAACAGAATAACCAAAGAATTTTCCAGGGATGGAAATCTTGCTGTGCAAAACTTAATTAAACAATCTTTAAATATAATCGCCGATTCAAATTTATAAGGAATGAAAGTGGAATTTTATAAATACCAGGGCACCGGAAACGACTTCGTGATTTTTGATAACAGGGAAAACCAATCCTCCTCCTTATCAACGAAACAAATAAAACATATTTGCAACCGGCACTTTGGAGTGGGTGCAGACGGGTTGATGTTATTAGGTAAAAAAGACGGCTACGATTTTGAAATGGTTTATTATAATTCGGATGGGAATGAAAGTACAATGTGTGGCAACGGAGGCAGATGCCTTGTGAAATTTGCCTATCACATGGGTATCGTTAAAAGTTCCTATCATTTTAAAGCGATCGATGGCCCTCATTTGGCGGAGATTGATAGTGACGGAACCGTAAGTTTACAAATGCAAAATGTAGATAAGGTTGCCTACCACAATTCTTACGCGGTACTCAATACCGGCTCACCGCATTTTGTAAAATTTGCTACGGAAGTGGAAGATATAGATGTTGTGTCAACGGGGCACGACATTCGCTACAGTAAAGAATTTGCACCGGATGGGGTCAATGTAAATTTTGTGGAATCAACTGCAGAGGACTCCATTTTTGTTCGCACTTATGAACGCGGGGTGGAAGATGAAACATTGAGTTGCGGCACCGGTGTTACCGCTTCTGCATTATTATCCGCCCATAATGAAAATGGGTTTAATACCGTGGTAGTAAAGACACCCGGAGGTCATTTAAGCGTAGAGTTTGACAAAATTGACGACCAGCATTTTGAAAATATCTGGCTTTGCGGCCCTGCTGAATTTGTATTTAAGGGAGAGATTGAATTAGCCGGATAGAGATGATGTTTTCGAAGTGAAAAGTAGAAACGGTATAAAGTAAATACAGTTTATAAAGGAACAGCTTCGATTCATTTCCCTACAATAAACAAGAAAAAGTAAACCATAACCCAAGCCCTGATAAATGATTCAATACTTTAAAAATATAGCGCACCAGACTATTGCGATCGATAAACCGGAAGACGGAGCCTGGATTAATGTATTGCCTCCATTGAAGCAGGAAGAATTTACAGAATTAAGCGAACTGCTTGAAATACCAATTGACTTTTTAAAAGACTCCCTGGATATTGATGAACGCAGCCGTTATGAAATTGACGACAACGTAAAATTGATCGTGATAAAAACACCCACGGAAAACAATTCATTCAATGACAGTGATGCATTTTATATTACCATTCCTATATGTATCATTCTAACACACAACCAGATTGTAACCGTCAATTCTTTTGAGAATGAAGCCATCAAAAAATTCCTGAATACTTTTCAAAACCGCAACCCGGATAAGAAAAATATGATGGTGCTGAAGATATTTGAAAAGGTTACCAATAACTTCCAGGATTACCTGAAAGAAATCAATTTGCGGAGAAATACACTGGAACATAAATTATATGTTGCCAACCGAAATGAGGAATTACTTCAGTTAATGCGCATTCAAAAAAGCCTGGTTTATTTTTTAACCGCATTGAGAAGCAATGAATTGCTGATGATGAAAATGGTACGAACCAATTTTTTACAATTGAATGAAGATGAAAAAGATTTTTTAGATGATTTAATTGTGGAAACCAGCCAGGCATTGGAAATGGCTAATACCTACACTAATATTCTGAGCAGTACACTTGATGCATTTGCAAGTATCATCAGTAATAACCAGAATGAAGTGTTGAAGCGCCTTACTACACTCACCATTGTACTAACTGTGCCTATATTGATTGCCAGTATTTATGGAATGAATGTACCGATACCATACAAAGATTCACAACTTGCTTTTTGGATACCGGTAATTATTTCACTGATTATTCTTGCAGTAGTAGCATGG
>JANPIJ010000257.1:0-36778 GCA_031424955.1 Ferruginibacter sp.
GTTCCACCCACAATGCAGGTACCATGTATTCAGGAAGTTTACTTCTTAAGCGGAGTGTGATGGACTGTTTATCAAATATCCCTTCAGGCACTACATATCCCACCAACCGCTTGTTGCCGGTTTTATCTTCCCTGGCGAGTACCACCGACTGGCGTACCAGGCCGGTTTGCTGTAACACAGTTTCGATTTCCCCCAACTCTATGCGGTAACCTCTTATTTTTACCTGTTCATCTATCCTTCCCAAACAATCAATATTACCATCAGGAAGCCACCTGCCCAGGTCACCGGTGCGATACATTCTCGACCCTGGCTCTTTACTAAAGCGATTAACGATAAATTTTTCGGCCGTGAGCGCTGAGCGGTTATAATATCCACGTGCCAGTCCAACTCCTCCAATCATGATCTCCCCGGCAACACCAACCGGAACCAACTGCCCTTCTTTATTTACAATTTGAATATTGGTATTGGCAATGGGCAGACCGATCAACACTCTTTCGTTGGTCTCCAATTTCTTAATAGTGGACCAGATGGTTGTTTCAGTGGGCCCATAAACATTCCATACATTTCCCCTTTGGGTAAGTGCTGATTTAATTTCCTCTGTCAGCGCTTCCCCGCCCACCAGCATTTTTATGTCTTCCTCATTCTGCCATTCCGCATCCATCAATAGCTTCCAGGTGGATGGAGTTCCCTGCATATGCGTAGGGCGGTTCCTGTTTATATTTTCTGATAATTTAAAACCATCCATTGCTACTTCCCTCGGCACGACAATTAATTTACCGCCCAATACCAGGGGCATATATAATTCAAGGTAACAGATATCGAAACTAAAGGTAGTTACTGACATGAAGGTTGAAGAAGCGTTGAAATTGATCTGGCCCGCTATACTGGTCAGCAGGTTGACAATACTTTCGTGTTCGATCATTACTCCTTTCGGCTTACCCGTAGAACCGGATGTATAGATCACGTATGCAAGCTGCCTGGGATCAGGCCCAGCCGGCAAATTAGTGGAAGAATGCTGACTGATCAGTTGCCAATCTCCATCCATTTCAATAATGGAAATGTGCTCACAGCCGGTTAATTTTGACCTGCTCTCCCGACTGCTAATAACAATAGCTGCACCAGTATCTTCCAACATGTACAGGATCCGATCAGGCGGGTAATCCGGGTCTACAGGCACGTAAGTGCAACCGGCTTTTAATATACCCAGCAGCCCGACTACCATTTCAATTCCCCGCTCTATGCAAATGGGCACAAGGGCCTCTTTGCCCAATCCTTTATTTTGAAGGTAACGGGCCATTTGATTGGACCGCTCATTCAACGCTGCATAGGATAGCTGGTTGTTTCCAAATATAATTGCGGTAGCTTCCGGTGTATTTGCGACCTGTTCTTCAAATAAGCCGGTCAGCGTTTTGTCTTTTGGATAGGTTTTCTCAGTTTTGTTGAATTCAACCAGCAATTGCTGTTTATCTCCTTCACTGAGCAATTCAATATCCCGCAGGTTTCCATCTCCTTTTTGTATTATTTGAAGTAATACATGTTCAAAATGGCTGCTGATCTGCTGTACATACTCATCATTCAATAACTCTGTATTGTAGTTGAACCGTACATTTATCTGCTCTGCGATGGCGACAAAAATACTAAGCGGGTAATTGGTTTGCTCATTGATTTTGACATTGTCAACTTCCAGTCTCCATTTCCCTGATGCAATCACTTTAATGACAGGGTAATTTTCCACTACCAGCAAGCTATCAAACAGGTCGCCCTTTACGCCCGTCCAACTTTGGATTTCATGTAAAGGCGTATATTGATAATTACGGGAGTTTACCTGGTCAAGTTGCAGGCCCTGCAGCCATTCAATAATGCCTTGCTTTCCCGTTATGTTGGAATACAATGGAAGGGTATTGATAAACATGCCTACCCTACCCTCTACACCGGGTAAGTCATCGGGGCGACCTGAAACTGTTACCCCATACACAATATCGTTATTCCCGGTATAGCTGTGTAAAAGCCAGGACCATACTCCCTGCACAAGTGTATTAACCGTAATCCGGTTTTTTTGTGCGTAGCGCTCTACCTCACTTGATTGCTCCGTATCCAATTTAAACGATAAGGACTTATACAATCCCACCCCCTTCGTTCTTTCTGTGGTGCTTCTTATAAATGGAAGCAGGGTGCTTTGCTCCAGGCCTTTTAGGTAGTTGCGCCAATATTTCGCTGCCTGCTCTTTATTAGTATTTTCTATATAGCGGATATAATCTTCATACCTGTCTTCCACTCCGGTCTCTATTTTTTTACCAGCCAGCAGGAGATCATAGGTAGTTAAAAATTCTTCCATTAATACCGGCATCGACCAGCCATCAAATAAAATATGATGCGAGGTCCATAACATCCGGTAGGTTTGTTCGCTCATCCTGATCAAAGTGATACGCATTAAAGGGACTGCTTTAAAATCAAAGCCAATTGCCTGGTCAGCCAGTTCATATTCTTTTAAAGCGGTAATTCTTTCTTCTTCCCTGAGATGACTATAATCGATCATTTCAATTGATAAGTCCACTTCACGAAACACACATTGAACGGGCACAGCGAAGGCATCATGGTAAAACGCACTTCTAAGGATACTGTGGCGGCTCAATAAATGATCCCAACTACGCCGGATGGCTGCCAGGTCAGGCCTTTTTATATCGCACCCAAACTGTTCTATATATGCACCGGCTCTTTTATCATACAGGCCATGGAACAACATCCCCTGCTGCAATCCGCTTAAACGGTAGAGCCCCTCTATTAAATCCCGGCGCTTTCCGTCCTTGATTGGTTCATCCAGGAAAGCGTCCAGTTCGTAATTGGAAATCTCTTTACCCAAACCATAATCAGAAGGCGTAAATACTACACCTGATTTCTGTTGCTCCATGCAATGAGCGATGATCAATCCGAGGTTGGATTGATATTGCTTTGCCAATGCATTGATGGTTTCCTGCTCGTAGTGTTTGCTGCTATAACTCCAGTTTAATATCAGTTTACCGCCCTGTACCTGCCCGTTTATGGAAAGCAGTTCTTTCACCAAATGATTTTCACTTACACCCGAACCTTTGGCCTCTGCGGCAGCGCTTAGCCACTGACCGCTGCTCACCACATTATCCAACTGGCCAAAATAATTAAATACAATGTCCCAGCATTTTTTACCGGCTAATTTTTCTTCTTTGTTGATATACTTCAACACGCCATAGCCCAGCCCTTTGTCGGGTACACGGCGCAGTTGTTCCTTTATATCTTTGATGGTGGATGCAGGTCCCTTGTCTTCATTCAATTGAAGCAGTACCGGGTAAATGCTCGTGAACCAACCCACGGTATGACTGGTGTCTACCCCTTCAGCAATATTTTCCCTGCCATGTCCTTCCAGGCCAATCACTATACTGTCTTTCCCTTCCCATTCACAAAGCGTCATTGCCAGTGCAGCCATTAAAATATCATTGATCTCTGTATGATACACCCTTGGTACTTCCTGTAACAGCAATTTTGTTTGTGCTGCTCCCAGCCTTATTTCGGTATGGGCAAGGTCCTTCATAGTAAGCTTTTCATCCGTTGGGTTATCAACCTTTAAAGGCTCGTAACTGTTAACTGCCTGCTCCCAATATTTATGTTGCGATAAAAGGCTGCCGCTCTTACTATATTGTTCCAGGGTTTCGTACCACTGGCGGTAGGAACTGCTTCTTTGGCCAAGGTCTGTTTTTTCTCCCTTTTGAATTCCTATCAACAACAGCTCCAGGTCTTCCAATAAGATTCTCCAGGAAATACCATCCGTAGCAAGGTGATGGATCACCATCAACAACCTGTTATTGGTTTCGGATTCCGGTGTTTTCATCAGCACCATTTTTACCAGGTTGCCTTTTTCAATATCAAGGCTGTGCTGGTAAAAGGCCGCTTTTTCACTGATCAGTTTTTTGACTGCTTCCGGGGAAGTGGTCAATATATATTCAACCACCAGGTCATATTTCTGTTTGCCATATTCCTGTTGCCACTGACCATCCTGCTGGTGATAAATAAAACGCAGCGCATCATGGTGTGACACCAGTTGTTCCAGCGCAGCATTCACATCAGCTTCCGTTATTGTCTTATTTATTTCCAGCAACACGCTTTGGTTGAAATGCGAGATATCCGTACCAGCACCTTCAAAATACCATTGCTGGATCGGTAATAAACCTGCGGGGCCGGTTAACATTCCCTGTTCGCCTGAAACGGTAGATGCAGTGTGGGCTTTCTTTTCCATCAGTACGGATAAACCGGCAATGGTTTGATTGGCAAATGCATCTGATACAAGGAATTCATATCCTGCACGCCTTGCCCGGCTCACGATCTGTATGATGATAATGGAATCTCCTCCCAGTTCAAAAAAGTTGTCATGAATACCTACGGTTTCTACGTCCAGCAATTCCTGCCAGATTTCTGCCAATGTTTTTTCGAAATCATTGCGTGGAGCGATATATCCTGCGGCCAGTAATTCGGAAGCATCCGGATCGGGCAGGGCCCTGCGGTCTGCCTTGCCATTGGAAGTGAGCGGTAAACTTTCCAGTTGTACCCATTGCACCGGCACCATGTATTCCGGTAAAATATTTTTCACATATTCCTGTATGCCTTCCTTATCGAAAGTATCTGCCGGAACGATATATGCCACCAGTCGTTTGGTACCTTCTTTGTTTTCTTTGGCCAATACCACGGCCTGGCTCACCAGGTCACATTCCTGCAATACGCCTTCTATCTCTCCCAACTCAATCCTGTAACCGCGGATCTTCACCTGCTCATCTTTTCTTCCAAGGTATTCAATGTTTCCATCCGGCATCCAGCGGGCAAGGTCACCCGTTTTATACATCCTTGCTCCTTCGCTTTTACTGAAAGGATCGGTAACAAATTTTTCCGCTGTAAGATCCGGACGATTGAGGTAGCCCTTTGCAAGGCCCGGCCCGGCAATACATAATTCGCCCGTTGCCCCGGATGGTAATAGCTCATGGTTTGCTCCGAGAATGTACAACCTTACATTGTCGATTGGTTTTCCGATGGAGATGCCGTTATTTAGTTTTTCATTATCACCGATGGTATGAAAACTAAATACACTGCAACCTACCGTGGCTTCTGTGGGGCCATATTCATTGATGATTTCCACGTCGAGTCCTTCTTCTACGAGGTAACTGAATTGCCCCATGAATAATGCTTCGCCGCCGAGCACCAGCTTTTTGGTAAGCAGGCTACCGTTGGCAGTAATCATCTTAGGCTGCAACAAGGCAAGGTGAGAAGGCGTTATTTTAATGAAATCATAAGGCGCATATTGTTGAAGATTTGGATCCTCAAATACATCCACCGAACCCTTCGATCCAATGACCACCGTTTTACCTGCGAGCAATGGCATGAACATGGCGGTTAGTGAGGCATCAAAAGTGTAGGAAAGATGTATAAAGCTTCCGGCTTTGGCGGGCTCGCCGGTGATGTATGTTGTTTTTTCATTTAGTAAATAACTCAACATGCTTTCATGCGATATCATTACCCCCTTGGGTTTACCGGTAGAGCCGGATGTATAGATCACATAGGCAACTTGTTCAGGTAGGATAGGAGTGGCAAGGTTTTCAACAGGTTGGGTGCTGATCATCGTCCAGTCACCATCAATCGATATTACCTGGAGGTGATCCTCATCCGGCAATTTTGATGAACTTTCGTCGCTGCTTAGAATGAAGTCAGCACCGGTATCTTCCAACATATAACTGATCCGTTCCATTGGGTAAGCAGGATCTATGGGCACATATACACCGCCTGCTTTTAAGATAGCCCAAATGCCCACCAGCATATCGATGGAACGCTCCACACAAATGGGAATTAATTTTTCGGCTTTAACTCCACGGCGAACCAGGTATGCAGCGAGTTGGTTCGCACGCTCATTCAGTTCATGGTAACTCAATTGTTCGGCTTCAAAAACCGCGGCCAGTTTAGCCGGATTTTTTGCAACCTGTGCTTCGAACAATTCAACAATTGTTGTACCGGTTACCTTGACTGCTTCGGTTTCATTAAAGATTGCCAGTAATTGATGTTCCTCTGCCGGGCTAAGCATAGGTAATGCGGCTATCCGTTGATGTGGTGTTTTTACTACGGCACGAAGCAGTTCCGTAAAATGCCCCATCATCCGCTGAATGGTCTGCTCGTTGTAAAGATCTGTGCAATATTCTACGGCACCGAATAAACCATCGGGGGTTTCAGTGATGTTACAGATGATGTCTAACTGGGCTGTTGCGTGATCTGTATTTTCCAGTGAGAGTGTAATATCTCCCAGGCGCAGTTCCGGAATTTCCGGTGTATTCTGCATGGTAAGCAACACCTGGAAAAGCGGGTTACGGCTCATATCTCTTTCGATGCCTGCGATCTCCACCACTTTTTCAAAAGGTACTTCCTGGTTCGCATAAGCATCCAGGGTATTGGCTTTTACCTGTTGCAATAAATCTGTAAAAGTCGGGTTGTCGGCCAGGTCAGTCCGTATGGCCAGTGTATTGATAAAAAATCCGATGAGTGATTCGAGCTCCTGGCGGGTACGGCTTGCGATGGGTGTTCCCACACAAATATCCTGCTGCCCGCTGTAGCGGTTCAGCATTACATTGAAGGCAGCCAGTAAGGTCATAAAGAGGGTGGTGCCCTGTTGCTGGCTCAGCAACTGCAAATTTTCACCCAGTTCTTTGTCAATACTGAAGAATGTTCTGGCACCGCGGGTACTTTGTACAGCGGGCCTTGGATAATCGGTGGGCAGTTGTAAAGTAGTTAACCCTTCCAACCGGGTTTTCCAGTATCCCAGCATTTTATCCAATACTGCTCCCTGCATGTACTTCCTTTGCCAGATGGCATAGTCTGCATACTGTATGGGCAGAGGCGCTAATTGTAGCGGGCGATCTTCCGAGAATGCACTGTATAATGCTACCAGTTCTTTTACAATGATGGAAGTTGACCAGCCATCAGAAGCAATATGATGCATGGTAACCACCAGCACATGTTCCTGTTCGTCGAGTCTTAACAGGTTGGCACGAAGCATATAATCATGGGAAAGATCAAAGGGTGCCCTGATCAGTTGGCCGATATAGCTTTGTAACCGTTCGGGGTTGGCCTTATATGAACTGCCATCCGAAATATTTAACTGCCAGCCATCTTTTTCTTTGATGGACTGGTAACCCATGCCGTGATCTTCCAATATTACGGTACGCAATACTTCGTGCCGGTTTACGATCTGCCGCAATGCCTTAGTTAATGCTTCCCTATTTAAACTTCCATTTAATCGTAGAATGGACGGTAAATGATATTGAAGTGTGCCTTCCAGTTTATCAATAAACCATAACCGTTCCTGGCTAAATGATAGCGGAATATGTGCCGGTCTGGATTGCACTGTAATTGCGGGAAGCAATAAGCCTTTAGCCTGTCCTTCGAGGTATTGGGCTAACTCCATAATGGTTGGATGAAGGAAGATCATTTTTATAACCATTTCCATTTCCAGTTCCCTGCGTACTGAAGATATCACCCGCATGGCCAGCAATGAATGGCCACCCAGTTCAAAGAAATTATCGTGTATTCCGATGGGTTCCTTATTCAATAATTCTTCCCAGATCCTGACCAGTACTTTCTCCTTCTCCGTCCGTGGAGCCTCATAGTTATTGGATGCCAGGTTACCTGCATCCACCTCCGGTAAGGCCTTCTTATCTAACTTGCCATTGGAAGTTAGGGGCAAAACATCCAGTTCAATCCATAATTGCGGTACCATATATTCCGGCAAACGGCTATGCAGGTAAGCGGTAACCCCCTCCTTTGTATACCCTTCACCAGGCACCACATAACTTATCAATCGCTTCGTTCCTTCGCCGTTTTCTCTTGCCAGCACCACGGATCGGCTTACCAAACCACTCTGCTGCAACACGCTCTCAATCTCCCCCAGCTCAATACGGAAGCCGCGGATTTTCACCTGGTCGTCTATTCGTCCCAGGTATTCGATATTGCCATCCGGTAACCAGCGGCCAAGATCCCCTGTCCGGTACATTTTCATGCCGGCCCTGAAAGGATCGCTAACAAATTTCTCTGCTGTTAATTCAGGGCGGTTGAGGTACCCACGGGCAACCTGCACGCCGCCTATATTTATTTCACCAATGCCACCCAACGGTACCAGGTTGTTCCCTGCATCCAATATATAGATCGATGTATTGGCAACCGGCTTTCCAATTGGTACAACCAATGGTTCTTCCTTTTTACCAGATAAACTCCAATAGGTAACATCAATGGCTGCCTCTGTCGGGCCATATAAATTATGTAATTCTACTGCTGGTAGTTTTTCAATAAATAATGCAACCTGTGATTGTTTTAATGCTTCACCACTGCATAACACTTTCTTTAATCCCTTGCATTCACCCGGCTGCAGGTCGGATAAAAAGACCCCGAGCATGGACGGCACAAAGTGAATCATGGTGATGTGCTGCCGGTCGATAATTTGTTTCAGATAACCCGGATCTTTATGTCCTTCCGGTTTTGCAAATACCAGTTTGGAACCAACCTGCAAAGGCCAGAAAAGTTCCCATACCGATACGTCAAAACAAAAAGTAGTCTTTTGCAAAACCGCATCATCTTCTGTTAAGCCGTAATATTCCTGCGCCCACAATAAACGGTTCACCACACCGGCATGTTCGTTCATTACCCCCTTGGGTTTTCCGGTAGAACCGGAAGTGTAAATGACATAAGCAACATTGTTTGGTACAAGGTCGGTCTGAACTTTTGTTACCTGCTGCTGACTGATCTCTGCCCATTCCTCGTCTATGGCGATCACTTCAGGGCCATTTTCTATTGCAAGTTTTGAAAGGCATTCTTTGTTACTCAATGCTATTACAGCGCCGGTGTCTTCCAGCATATAGCGGATACGATCTTCAGGATATTCGGGATCGATCGGAACATAGGCGGCACCTGCTTTTACAATGCCTAATATGCCCACAATCATTTCCAATGAACGGTCTAAACATATAGGAACGAATGTTTCCTCCTTTATTCCCTTGCCCCGCAGGTAATGCCCCAACTGGTTACTGCGCTCGCTGAGTTCGCGGTAAGTAAACTGCCTGTCTTCAAATACCACTGCGGTGTGATCGGGCGTTTTTGCCACCTGTTCTTCAAACAGGTCCACGAGGGTTTTACTGGTTGGATATTCCGTTTGGGTATTATTGAAATTTACCAGTAAGTGCTGTTTTGCCGCTTCCGCCAACAATTCAATATCACCTAATTTACCTTCATGGGTGGTCATCTGCAGCAATACATGTTCAAAATGATTGCGCATCTCTGTTATGTATTCCTGCCTTATTAAATCAGCATTGTAAATAAATTCGATATTGATTTGTTCGGCACTGCTTATTATAATGTTTAAAGGATAATTCGTTTGTTCATTCACTACCAGGTTTTCTACTTCTAAACTCCACTGTTTGGATGCTAAGACTTTACCAACCGGGTAGTTTTCAAATATGAATAAACTGTCAAACAAATCCCCCTGTACACCTGTCCATCCCTGGGTTTCGTGTAAGGGTGTATACTGGTATTGACGGCAGGCAACCTGGTCAAGCTGGATGGCCTGCAACCATGCTGCAATGCCCTGCTCTTCCTGCATTGCTGAGTGCAAAGGGAGTGTATTAATAAACATGCCTACCCGTTTTTCAACACCTGGCAGATCATCCGGACGACCGGATACAATTACACCAAATACAATATCATTATTGCCGGTGTAACGATGTAACAGATACGACCACACACCCTGCATGATGGTGTTTATCGTTATCCGGTGATGTTGTGCATATCTTTCAATCTGCGCCGTTTTTTCAGGGTTTATCTGAAAGAACAGTGACCCGTAGGATCCAAGGCCCTTGGTTCTTTCGGAGGTAGTGGCAATAAAGGGCAGGAGGGTGCTCTGGTCCACATTTTGTAAATACTGCTGCCAGTATGTTTTTTCCTTTTGCTTATCTATCCTTTCTATAAAACGGATATAATCTTCAAAGCGGTCATCACCGGCTGCCGGTAATGATTTACCGGTAACCAATAATTCATAGGTTCTCAAAAATTCTTCCATCAATATTGCACGTGACCATCCGTCGAATAATATATGGTGCGATGACCATAGCATACGGTAACGCTGGTCATTTAACTGTATCAACGTAATGCGCATTAAGAGGCCTGCCTTGAAATCAAATCCTTTCGCCCGGTCTGCTGCTTCCAGTTGCTGTAAAGCAATAGCCTGTTGCGCTTCACTCATGTTGCGATAGTCCAGGATTTCAATGGGCATAAAAAATTCGCGGTAAACACACTGTACCGGTAAGCTAAATGCATCATGATAAAATGCACTGCGCAGAATGCTATGCCCTTTGATCAAATGGTTCCAGCTTTTGCCTAAAACATCCACATCCGGATTAATAAGGTCGCAATTGAAATGATTGATATACCCGTCTTCGTTTGCATCATACAAACCGTGGAATAACATTCCCTGTTGCAGACCGCTTAACCGGTATAAACCCTCCATTGTTTCCTTCCTGGGTTTGCCATTAAATGGCTCATTTAAGAAACTATCCAGTTCCTGGTAGCGAACCTCTGAACCAATTCCAAAATCGGATGGGGTATATACCTGCACACCCGATGATTGTTTTTCTATACAATGAGCAATCAATGATTCAAGGTTGGATAAATAATGGGTAGCCAGTTGCTGAATGGTTGCTTCATTAAAATGCCTGTTGCTAAAGGTCCAGTTCAAAACCAGTTCTTCTTCCCGTACAAAACTATTCACCCAAAGTTTTTCACTAACAGGATATTCGTCACTTGCGTTAGTTCCGGTTGATTCTTCTGCTACCGTTAACCATTTACTTTTCTTCACCACATTATCCAGCTGCCCGAGGTAATTGAATATGATATCCCAGGGTTGTTTTCCTTCAAATGCTTCCTGCTGATTGATATATTTCAGCACTCCATATCCTACCCCTTTGTTGGGTACCCGCCTCAATTGCTCCTTCACAGATTTGATTAAATCTGCTTCCCTTTTTTCGGAATTGAGTTCCAGCAGCAACGGGTAATGGGTGGTGAACCAACCTACGGTGCGGCTGGTATCTATTCCGGCTTCAATCACTTCCCGGCCATGGCCTTCCATACCGATGAGTACTTTGTTATTGTTGCTCCACACGGACAAAGTTTTGGCGAGTGCGGAAAGAAGGATATCATTTATTTCGGTATGGTACACACGTGGCACATCCTGTAGTAAGCGGCGGGTTGATGTTGCACCCAGGCGAATAGTATGGAGGCCTTTATCTATTTCCTTTACAGTTCGGTTATACTCCTTATCTACCGGTAACGGCTGGTAGCTTTTTACTGCCTGTTCCCAATACGCGGTTTGAGAAAGCAGCGCCTTGCTTTGACCATATTTTTCAAGGGCATCATACCACTGGCGGTAAGAACTGGTCTTTTCTCCCAGGTCAATTGGTTCTCCATTTTTTAATGTAGTGATCAATAATTCAAGGTCTTCGAGCAACACCCTCCATGATACGCCATCTACCGCAAGGTGATGGATCACGATCAGCAACCTGTTATGAGCTTCGTAGGAAGCGGTATGGAACAGTACAAATTTTACGAGTTCCCCTTTTTCTATGTCAAGGCTTCGTTGAATCACATCTGCATGTTCATTTAAATAAGAACCAAAGGAATCAACGGGAGCGGAGAGGAGGTCTATCGTGGATAATGTTCCCCTGGAACTTCCATATTCCTGCTGCCAGTCACCATTATTTTGATGGTACCTGAACCGCAGCGCATCGTGGTGGATGGTTAATTGTTCAACGGCAGTTTGCAGAATTATTTCAGGGATATTTTTATCAATGGTTAGTAATACACTCTGGTTAAAGTGTGAAATATCAGCAGGCTGTTTTTCAAAATACCATTGCTGCACGGGTAATAATCCAACAGTACCTGTTAACTGTAATTGCTCACCGGTAACAGCGGCTGTAGTCACCGTTCTGTGTTGAAGGTATTCCACCAGGCTGGCAATTGACTGATAGGTAAAAACATCGCCTACCTGGAATTCGTAACCGGCACGTCTCGACCTGCTTACTACCTGGATAGATATAATAGAGTCGCCACCCAGTTCAAAAAAGTTATCATGAATGCCTACTTTATCAAGGTCCAGTGTATCCTGCCATATCTCTGCCAGTTTAGCTTCCATTTCATTGCGTGGTGCAACGTATTGATCGCTTAAACCTTCCGTAGCATCCGGATCAGGTAATGCCTTCCGGTCTACCTTGCCGTTAGCAGTCAACGGTAAACTTTCCAGCTCCACCATAATAGCCGGTATCATGTACTCCGGCAATTTATCTTTTAACCAGGCAATAATTTCTTCCCTGTCGAACCAACCATCCGGTACTATATAGGCTACCAGGCGTTTATTGGCCTGCTTATCTTCCCGGGCCAGTACAACAGCCTGGCTTACCATGTCGCACAACTGTAGTGCACTCTCTATCTCGCCCAGTTCTATCCGGTAACCGCGGATTTTTACCTGGTCATCCACACGGCCTATAAATTCTATATTTCCATCCGGTAAATATTTTACCAGGTCACCTGTGCCATACATCCTGTTTCCGGGCGATGCATTAAAAGGATCATTGATAAATTTCTCAGCCGTTAATTCATCATTGTTAAAATAACCGCGGGCAACACCATCCCCGGCTATGTACAACTGGCCTGGCACGCCTGCCGGACAAAGTTTTAAATTGCTGGATAAAACATATACCTGCGTGTTTGAAAAAGGTTTACCGATGGGAATGGTAGGGCCATATACCCGTTCGTGATCAACGATATGAAGCAATTTTCCAATCGTGGTTTCGGTAGGGCCATAATGGTTTACCACCCTGCAATGGGTACCCGATAACCTGATTTCTTCCACCAGCCGGGATTGCAACGCCTCACCACCGAAAACAAGTAACCGGGCAGGTAATAACAACCTGTCTTCCGTGCATAAAGCTTTCCAGTGGGAAGGAACTATTTTTAAACAGTCTATTGCATGCTTTCTGAAATAGCTGTACAAAAATTCTGCATCACTGATGGTTTCTTTGGAAAAAATATGCAGGGATCCACCCGATAAGAGCGAACTGTAAATAACGGTATTACCAAGGTCGGTTGCAATGGTGGACACCAGCGCAAAAGAACGGCACTGCTCAATTTGAGTATACTTGTTTAAACCATAATAATAATCTACGAGGTTGCGGTGTTCTATCATTACCCCCTTGGGTTTACCGGTAGAACCCGAAGTGTAGATTACATAGGCCAGGTGCTGCGGTGCCGGGCATGGTGCAGGGTTAGTAGTCGGGTATTCTTCGAGCGATGACCAATCGCCATCTATTTCAATTACTTCAATGCCTTTCCCTGGTTGTAATTTTTCGCTGGTTTCTTTGCTGCCCAATAAGATGGCCGAACCGGTATCTTCCAGCATGTAATTGATTCTGTCAAGCGGGAAATCGGTATCCACCGGTACATAGGCACCCCCGGCTTTTAAAATACCCATCATACCCACCATCATATCAAGGCCGCGTTCAATGCACATGGGTACCGGTGTTTCCGCCCTTACACCCTTGGTTTGTAAGTACCCTGCCAGTTGATTCGCCCGGTCATTGAGTTGTTGAAAGCTGAGTTGTTCATCCCCAAAAACGATTGCAATATTATTGGGTGTTTTTGCTACCTGCTCTTCAAATAATTCAACAATGCTTTTATCTGGATAACTAACCTGTGCGGCATTGCATGCTTTCAGCAATTGCTGTTGCGCTGTTTGACTGAGCAACTCAATGTCGCCTATCTTTCCCTGCGGTTGACTGATCAACTGCTGAAGCGCTTCTTCAAAATGGCTAATGATTTCTTTTACGCTGTATTCATCCAGTAAACCGGTATTGTAACGAAACTCAATATTGATTTGCTCAAGGGATGATACCGTTACGGTTAATGGTAAATTATTCTGTTCGTGTTTAAATATATTTTCAACCCGGAGTTTCCATGGGTGGGATGATATTACTTTGTTAAACGGATAATTTGCGAACACCAATATGCTGTCAAAAAGTTCGCCGGGAATGCCTGTCCAGCTTTGGATATTATTGAACGGCGTGTGTTGGTATTGACGGGATGAAACCTGTTGTTCCTGTATTTCCTGCAACCACTCTACGATTCCCCTTTCCTTATTTATTGCGGTATGCAATGGCATGGTATTGATATACATTCCCACCCGCTGCTCCACGTTCGGAAGGTCATCGGGACGGCCTGATACAATGATACCAAACACGATTTCATTATTGCCGGTATACCTGTGCAGGAGGAAAGACCAAATACCCTGCATGATGGTGTTTGCAGTTAAGTGATGTTGCTGGGCATAGTTGTTTATCCTGGCTGTAAAGGTATCATCAAACTCCAGGTACAATTCTTTGGATTCGCCTACGCCCTTGGTTCTTTCGGAAGTTTTACCGATAAAGGGCAGCAGTATACCCTGCTCTACTCCCTTCATGTAATTGCGCCAGTAATTTTCTTCCTGTTCACTATCAGTTCTTTCAATATAACGGATGAAATCTTCGTAGCGGTCAACTTCCCTTACCTGCAATTGCTTACCGCCGGCCAGTAGCTCATAAGCATTTAAGAATTCCTCCATCAACAGGGGTTTCGACCATCCATCCAGTAATATGTGATGCCATGTCCATAACATCCGGCAGCGGTCATCCGATAACCGGATCAATGCCAAACGCATCAATGGAGCCTGTTTAAAATCAAATCCTTTTACACAATCAGCTTCTTCGTAGTTCTTTAAAGCCGCCGACTGTTCAGTGCCGCTTAAACCCCGGTAATCCAATATTTCTACCGGCAGGGTAATGTCGGAATATACACATTGAACGGGTATGCTAAATGTATCATGATAAAATGCACTGCGTAGAATACTATGGCCCTTTAGCACATAATCCCAACTTAGTTTGAAAAGTTCTTCGTCAACATTAATGAGGTCACAGCCAAACTGGTCAACATAAACCCCTGCTGCTGCATCGTACAGCCCATGAAACAACATCCCCTGCTGTAAACCACTTAAGCGGTATAATCCATCAATACTATCTCTTCTAAGTTTTCCGTTGGGAAGCCGTTCCTCCAAAAAGTCATCCAGTTCCTGGCTGGTAATGTCTGAAGTGAGTCCAAAATCAGATGGGGTGAATACCAGTCCGCCTGAACTTTCCTGCACTATGCAATGCGCCATTAAACGCTCCATATTTGCCAGCAAGCCGGCAGCCAGTTCCTTTACTGTTTCTTCATTAAGATGTAAAGTGCTGTATCTCCAGTTGAATACCAGTTCACCATTTTGTATAAAGGAGTTAACAGTGAGTTTTTCATTTACTGCCAGGTCTTCGCTTATCCCGGCGCCTGCATCTTCGCCGGCTATTTTAAACCAGTTACTTTCCTGCGCCACATTATCCAACTGCCCGAGGTAATTAAAGATGATATCCCATGGTTCATTGCCCTGTAAGGATTGTTCCCTGTTTATATATTTCAATACACCAAATCCTACTCCCTTATCTTTTACCTGGCGCAATTCTTCCTTTACTGTTTTGATAAGATCGCCTTCGTCTTTCCCGATACCACCCTCTAATTTTACAGGGTAAAGACTGGTGAACCAGCCCACGGTACGGCTTGTGTCAATCCCCCCATCGATGTCTTCCCTTCCGTGCCCTTCCAGCCCAATAATTACCTCGTCCCTTTTACTCCAATTGCATAGGGTACGGGCAAGTGCAGAAAGCAATATATCATTGATCTCCGTGTGATACACCCGCGGCAGGTCCTGTATTAACCGGCGTGTTTTTTCCGATTGAAGCCTTACCTGCAGGTGCCCGGTGTCTTTAATGGTAAGCTTACCTTCGTATTTTTTATCCCATGAAAATGGCTTGTAGCTGTTTACTACTGTTTGCCAATAATTTGTTTGCGATAACAGGCGCCTGGTATGGCTATAGTTTTCCAACGCATGATACCACTGGCGGTAAGAAGCACTCTTTAAACCAGTGTCGGCCTGTTGGCCCTT
Source organism: Ferruginibacter sp. (assembly GCA_031424955.1). GTDB lineage: Bacteria > Bacteroidota > Bacteroidia > Chitinophagales > Chitinophagaceae > Ferruginibacter. The sequence goes on from JANPIJ010000257.1 coordinate 16,100, forward strand.
GTTAAATGCAGTCAATAAAAGATCCAGGTCTTCCAGCAATATTCTCCATGATACCACGTCGATGGCGAGGTGATGGATGACAATTAATAAACGGTTATTGGTTTCATGCTGCGGCGTTTGTATCAATACCACTTTGGTTAATTCACCCTTTGTGATATCGAGACCTGACTGGTATTCCGTTGCTCTTTCCTTTAGCAACCGGCCGAAAGAATTGGCTGTGGCTGACTGTAAATTTTCTACCATCAATTCACCGGTTGCTGTTCCATACTCCTGTTGCCATAGCTGATCTTTTTGAGCGTATTTAAACCGAAGTGCATCATGTTTCCACATTAATTGCTGAACTGCCTTTTCCAGTACTGTTTCTTCAACAGCTTTGTTTATTTCCAGCAATACATGCTGGTTATAAAGGGAAATGTTTTCATTTTCCTTTTCAAAATACCATTGTTGAATGGGTAATAAACCTGCCTGGCCAGTGATCAATCCCTGTTCTGCAACAGAATCAATACCAGTGTTATTTACCATTGCTGCGGAAAGAGAAGCAATGGTTTGATGGATGTAAATATCTTTTGGTTTCAACTGGTATCCGGCACGCCTCATCCTGCTCACAATTTGAATCGTCATAATGGAATCGCCACCCAGCTCAAAGAAATTATCATCAATACCTACGCGTTCAATATGAAGGATATCCTGGTAAACCCCGGCAAGTTCAGCTTCCAGTTGATTGCGGGGCGCCACATAACTGTCACCCCCCTGACTGGTAGTGTCGGGGTCAGGTAGTGCTTTCTTATCGATTTTTCCATTGATGGTAATGGGCAGGCTTTCCAGTTTTACCCATAAAGCCGGAACCATGTATTCCGGTAAATGGTCGTGTAAATACGCCGTGATTGCCTGTTTATCAAACATGCCATCCATCGTTACATAGGCCACCAGGCGCTTATTTCCGTCTTTGTCTTTTTTGGCAAGTACCACGGCCTGTTTCACTAAACCACTTTGCAGGAGCACCATTTCTATCTCACCCAGTTCTATCCGGTAACCACGAATTTTTACCTGGTCATCTTTTCTGCCCTGGTATTCCATATTGCCATCGGGTAACCACCGGCCTAAATCGCCGGTCCGGTATAACCTGGCCCCTCGTACTTTACTGAATGGATTGGCAATAAATTTTTCTTCCGTTAATTCAGTGCGGTTTAAATATCCTCTTGCGAGGCCATCTCCACCAATGCATATTTCGCCGGTTACGCCTACAGGAACCAATCCATTTGTTTCGTTTAAAATGTATAACTGAACATTATCCATTGGCTTACCAATAGATAATGCATTGGTGGTTTTTTCGGAGTTACCCAGTGTTTGAAAAGAGTATGTATTACAACCTACGGTAGCTTCGGTAGGGCCATATTCATTGATGATTTCAACATCAATGCCATGCTCAACAAAGTAATCAAAATGACTGTGTAGTAAAGCTTCTCCGCCAATTACCAGGCGTTGTGTCAATAATTGGCCGTTGGACGCTTTCATTTTTGCCTGCAACAGTTCCAGGTGCGTAGGTGTTATCTTGATGAAATCGTAGGGTGCGTATTTCAGCAGGTTCTCATCTTCAAATACTTCCAGGAATGATGCTGAACTGATAACGATAGACTTACCGGATAATAAAGGCATTAGCAAACCTGTAACGGATGCATCAAAAGTATATGACAGGTGTATAAAGCTTCCTGCACCAGCGGCATCTTTATTTATATAACCGGCCTTACCGTTTAACAGGTAATTTAGTAAGGAAGCATGTTCAATCATTACGCCTTTTGGCTTGCCGGTAGAACCGGAAGTATAAATGACATAAGCCAGTTGATGGCCTTGCACCGGTAATGATAAATTGCTTACCGGTTGCTGATGAATGGACAATTGTTCGCCGTCCAGTTCAATTATGTCAACATTATTTTCTGCTAGCAATTTTGATCTTGCCGCTTTAGTCGTTATTAATATTTTGGCTCCGGTGTCTTCCAGGATATAGTTGATTCTTTCCAATGGAAATTCGGGATCAACCGGAACATAGGCGCCACCAGCTTTTAATACGCCCAGTATGGCAATTACCATTTCGGGTGAGCGGTCTACGCAAATTGGCACCATGGTTTCTTCCTTCACATCCCTGCTTCTTAAAAGATGTGCCAGTTGGTTGGCCCGGCTGTTTAGTTCGCTATAAGTTAATTGAGTATCACCAAACACCACTGCCACAGCCTGCGGATTGCGGGCAACCTGCTCTTCAAATATTTCTATGACTTTCTTATTACCCGGATAGTTTGCCTGCGTATCATTCAATGTTACCAGCAGTTGATCTTCTTCCTTGTGCGTTAGTAATTTTATATCGTTTAACTGATGAGCTGCATTATTTACTATTTGCAGCAATACATTTTCAAAATGTTCACTGATTGCCTTAACATACACTTCTTCTAATAAGCCGGTATTAAAATGGAAGCCGATATTGATTGATTCATCACTGGTTATTGTGATGGTCAGCGGGTAATTTGTTTGCTCATTTACCTGTACATTTTCCACCGATAAAGACCATTTGCCTGATGATAACATTTTATCAACCGGGTAATTTTCAAATACCAGTATGCTGTCAAAAAGATCTCCTTCCACACCGCTCCATTTTTGAATATCCTGCAGGGGAGTGTATTGATACTGGCGGGAAGCAACCTGGTCTTCCTGTAACCCTTCCAGCCAACTGCTAATATCCATACCTTGCTGCATGGTACTGTGCAGTGGCTGGGTATTGATATATAATCCAACTCTTTTTTCAACATTGGGCAAATCATCCGGGCGGCCGGAAACAATTACTCCATACACAATTTCCCTGCTACTGGTGTAGCAATGCAACAGGTAAGACCATACCCCCTGCATGAGGGTGTTAACCGTTAAGCGGTGCTGCTGGGCATATTTTTGCACGCCGGATGTTTTTAATGCATCCAGTTGCAGGCTGATTGTTTTGTATTCGCCGACTCCCTTGGTTCTTTCTGAAGTGGTTCCGATAAAAGGCAGGAGGGTGCCTTGTTCCACTTCTTTGAGGTAATTGCGCCAGTAAATTTCTACTGCTTCCTTATCCCTTCCTTCAATGTAACGGATATAATCTTCATATTGATCCGCTTCCGCTTTTACCAGTTCTTTACCAACCGAAAGCAATTCATACGTGTTCAGGAATTCTTCCATCAGTATGGCAAGCGACCATCCATCAAATAAAATATGGTGGGAGGTCCATAACATCCGGTAGCGGTTTTCGCTTAAACGAATCAATGCAATCCGCATCAGCGGCGCTGCATTAAAATCGAATGCTTTGCCCCTGTCTGCCAATTCATAATCACTGACAGCAGTTGCCTGCTCCGCCTCATTCATCTCACTGTAATCTAATATTTCTACCGGTGGTAATCCTACCGACCGGTAAACGCATTGTACCGGAATCCTAAATGTATCGTAATAAAAAGCAGTTCTTAAAATACTGTGCGATTGTATTACCTGTTCCCAGCTTTTGCTGAAAAGATCCATATCAGCATCAATCAAATCGCAGGCAAACTGCTCAATATAGGCGCCCACTTCTCCATCATAGAGGCTATGAAATAACATGCCCTGCTGTAAACCGCTTAAGCGGTAGATTCCTTCCAGTTGTTCTTTTCGCGGAGCGCCGTTTTGTAATGGTTCATTTAAGAAGGCATCCAGTTCTTCATAATTTATTGCTGCACCCAACCCGTAATCAGAAGGAGTGGTTGTGTTGATTCCTGCCGGCAGTTCATTGGTGCAATGAGCTATCAGGTTCCGGAGATTCAGCAGGTATTCTTCAGCCAGCGTGCTGATGGTTGCGGCTTCATAATGCAGGTTGCTAAATGTCCAGTCAAATTGTAATTCGCCGGCATTTACAAACCCGTTGATGGAAAGCTTTTCTGTGATTACATATTCTTCGCTAATGGCGGCGCCGGTAGATTCGGATGCTCCGGTAAACCATTTGGACTCACTCATCACATTGTCAAACTGGCCAAGGTAATTGAATACAATATCCCAGGGTTCGCCACCCTGTAAAGATGCTTCCCGGTTGATATGTTTCAGTACACCATAACCAAGGCCTTTGTCGGGCACCTGGCGCAATTGTTCCTTTATTGTTTTTATCAGATCATCTGTACCCTTCGCTTTATTCACCTGGAGGAGTACCGGGTAAAGACTGGTAAACCATCCTACTGTATGGCTGGTATCAATGTCGGGTGAAATGGCTTCCCTGCCATGACCTTCCAGCCCTATTATTGTGTTGTTTTTATTGCTCCATTTGCAGATGGTAACGGCCAGTGCTGCCAGCAATATATCATTGATGTCGGTACGGTAGGTACGGGATACATCCTGCAGTAATTGCCGGGTTTGCTCTGCGCCCAACCGGATGTTATAGCTACCTGTGTTTTTTACTTTTACGGCACCGGAATATACATGATCCACCGGCAGGGCTTCATAAGTTTTTATTATATTTTGCCAATAAGCTTTTTGTGATAAGAGTCGATTGGTTTGACTATAATTTTCCATCGCATTATACCATTGCCTGTAAGAGCTGCTTTTTTTGGCAGGCACGGGTTTCTGCCCCTGGCTGATGGTATTCAGCAACCCTTCAAGGTCCTCCAGGAGGATACGCCATGACACACCGTCCACTGCAAGGTGATGAATCACCAGCAACAACCGGTTTTGGCTTTCTGATGCTGGTGTCTGCATTAACACCACCCTGATCAGATCACCCTTTTCAATATCCAGCAGGCGCTGGTGACGATCGGCATTTTCCTTTATCAATGTACCCAGCGAATCCTTTGTTGCTGACTGCAGATCTTCTGTTAATACCACTCCTTCGGAAATGCCATATTCCTGCTGCCAGGCGCCCTCCGCTTTTGTATACCTGAAGCGCAGGGCATCATGTTGCAGTATCATCTGTTTGATGGCTTGTGTAATCGTTGTTTCCGATACTGATTTTTCGAGGCCCAGCAGTACCGCCTGATTATAATGGGAAACCGCCACAGCGTCCTTCTCCAGGTACCATTGCTGGATGGGTTATTATCCGCTGTGGCCTTGTAATGTGCCTTGTTCCCCGCTTGATTCAGCTACTGTACGGTAGGATAATGCAGCAGACAACCTGCTGATCGTTTGGTGAATAAAAATATCCCTTGGCTGTAATTCGTACCCATGGCTGCGCATGCGGCTTACTACCTGTATGGTGAGAATGGAATCTCCACCCAATTCAAAGAAATTATCGTGTATGCCGATGCGTTCTATCCCCAGCAATTTTTGCCAGGTTGCCGCAAGTGATTTTTCCAGTTCATTTCGCGGTTCCACATATTCATTGGATGCCAGGTTGGCTGCGTCCACATCCGGCAGGGCTTTCTTATTTACCTTGCCATTGGAAGTAAGGGGCAACAGATCCAGCTCAACCCATAATTGCGGTACCATATATTCCGGCAAACGGCTATGCAGGAAAGCGGTAGCCGCCTCCTTTGTATACCCCTCAGCGGGCACTACATAGCTGATCAATCGTTTCGTTCCTTCACTATTTGCTTTGGCCAGCACTACTGACTGGCTCACTAATCCACTCTGCTGCAACACGCTCTCAATTTCCCCCAGTTCTATGCGGTAGCCGCGGATCTTCACCTGGTCGTCGATACGTCCCAGGTACTCCAGCGTACCATTCGGTAACCAACGGCAGAGATCTCCTGTTACATATAATTTTTCACCGGCTTCATTACTAAAAATATCATGGATAAACCTGGCTGCAGTTAATTCAGCCCGGTTCAGATAACCGCGGGCAACACCTGCGCCACCCACATACAATTCACCCGCCACTCCAACAGGAGCCAGGTTTCTATTAGTATCGAGAACATAACATTGTAAGGTAGGGATAGGCTTACCGATAATGCTATTGCCATTGTTGATTTGATGCCATCCGATTTCCTGGAAGGTTACGTGTACGGTAGTTTCGGTAATACCATACATGTTGATCAGCCTGCTTTCCGGATAGGCTTCCTTCCATGGTTTTAGTTTGGCAGGGTTCAATGCTTCTCCTCCAAAGATGACAAAGCGGACAGGAACCTGTTTTGCTTTATCAACCAATGCATCCTGCAACACATAAAAGGCAGCAGGTGTTTGATTGAGCACAGTAACCCCTTCAGATAATATTAATGATGAAAAAAGAGCGGCATCTTTAGTGACAGCGGAAGACACCATTACAAGGCGGCCTCCGTAAAATAATGCACCATACATTTCCCAAACAGAAAAGTCGAAACAAAATGAATGGAACATGGTCCACACATCCTTTTCATTAAAGTCGTATAACGGTTGTTCTGTTTCAAATAACCTGACCACATTGCAATGTTCGATCATTACACCCTTTGGTTTTCCGGTAGATCCGGAAGTGTAAATGATGTATGCCAGGTGATTTGGTTGAACGGTTATATCCGGATTTGATGCAGGATACCCGGAGATGGTTTCCCAATCACTGTCTAACTGAATATAATTTAAATCAGTGGAAGCCGGCAATTTTGCCAGGGCGTATTGACTTGTTACAATGGTGGGAGCGGCTGTATCTTCCAGCATATAACTGATCCTTTCTGCCGGGTATTCAGGATCGATTGGAACGTACACCCCTCCGGCTTTCAATATGCCGAGTATGGCTACGATCATATTGATGCCGCGTTCAATACAGACCGGTACCAGCGTTTCTTCTTTAACCCCAATACTTCTTAAGTAATGAGCCAGTTGGTTTGATCTTTCATTGAGTTGCCGGTAACTAATTTGTTCCTTTTCGAAAATGACTGCAGTTGTGGCGGGTGTTTTTGAAACCTGTGTTTCAAAAAGGTTGATGATCGTTTTATCTTTTGGCCAGGCAACATCGGTATTATTGAAATCCAACAGCAACTGTTGTTCTTCGGCCTGGCTAAGCATGGGCAATGCACCTATCATTTGCTGCGGCTCATTTACAATTGCAACGAGTAGTTCTTTAAAATGAGCAATCATTTGCCGGATAGTGCCTGCTGCATACAGATCTGTATTGTACTCTACCGTGCCATCGAGGATGCCATTCCGTTCCGTGAATGAAAAGGTCAGTTCAAACTTGGCAGTATCGGGTATAAAACTTTCTCCCGTTAATTCCACTTCACCCAAATCAACTGCGGCTGCTTCCGGCGTATTCTGTAATACAAACACTACCTGAAACAGTGGGCTTCGGCTCATATCCCTTTCTTTCACTGCGGCTTCCACTATTTTTTCAAATGGGATATCCTGGTGATCATAGGCCTCCAGGGTAGTTTGCTTTACCTGTTGCAAAAGCCCGGTAAATGAAAGGTCGTTATGAACGCTGCTGCGGAGTGCCAGTGTATTGATAAAAAACCCGATCAGATCTTCTGATTCCTGGTTGGTACGGTTCGCTATCGGGCTACCCACGCAAATATCTTCCTGCCTGCTGTACCGGTACAACAATACTTTAAAAGCGGAAAGCAGTGTCATGAATAATGTAGCACCCTGCTTCAGGCCAAGGTCATGCAGATGTACGGCCAATGATTTTTGAATTTCAAATCTTTCAACAGCCCCCCTTGTATTTTGAACCAGTGGCCGGCTATAATCAACCGGTAATTCCAATGGTGCAACTCCTGCAAGCTTATTTTTCCAATACCCCAGCTTTTGTTTTAATGCTTCTCCCTGTAGCAGCCTGCGTTGCCAGATGGCATAATCAGCATACTGTATTTTCAATGGCAAAAGGTTTGCCTGCCGTCCTTTCACATAAGCCTTATAGAAAGTTGCGACCTCCTTTACCAGGATAGTTGCAGACCATGCATCGGAAGCGATATGGTGCATCGTAACCACTAATATATGATCCTTATCATCCAACCTGATAAGGACTGCACGTAGCATATAATCTACGGATAAATTGAAAGGCTTTTTAATTAGTTCTTTTATGTATTCTTTTAATCCATCATGATCTTCTTTGCATAATGAACCATCAACTTCAGATAAATGCCATTGATCTTTATCCCTTATGGATTGATAAGCCTGGCCTTCTCCCCGGGTAAAAACTGTTCTGAGTACTTCATGCCGGTTAATGATTTGCTGCAGGGAATATGATAAGGCATCCACATTTAATTTCCCTTTTAACCTTATTACTTCCGGAAGATGATAATGCACTGATCCTTCCAACTGATCAATAAATAATAATCGCTCCTGGCTAAAGGAAAGGGGAATATGTTCGGGTCTTGGCCCGGCTTCAATGGCCGGTTGCAATACCACGTTCTTTTCTGTTTCCAAAAGATTTGCTAACCCGGCTAGAGTAGGGCTTGAAAAAATATCTTTAATAGCTATCTCCTGCCCCAGTTCTTTTTTTACAGCAGAGATCACACGCATTGCCAGGAGTGAATGCCCTCCCAGCTCAAAGAAATTATCATATATGCCAATACGGTCCACCCCCAACAATTCCTGCCAGACACTCGCAAGCATTTGCTCTATACCGGTTGCAGGGGCCTTATAGTTCAAATTATTAGCGACCGCCTTTTCATCCCGGAGGCTTAAAAACCTGCGGTCTACTTTACCATTATTAGTTAAGGGCAATTGACTCAGCGCAACCAGTTCTGAGGGTACCATATATTCCGGCAGGCGTTGTTTTAGCAGTGACTTTAAATCCTTTTGCAGCAACAAACTTATATCGTTAAATAAAGGGATATTGGTGTACAAAATGTCTTTACCATATTCTGTTTCAACACGAGGCTTTTGAATAGCCTTGCCAGAGCAATTTAATTCCATTGCCAGGTTTATCTTTAGCGGGTCTTCATTCAGCAACAGGTGAATATGATAACCCTTTGCTTTAGCGATCCTGATAATATTTTCTACCTCCAGGGTTCCCTCATCCTCTTTACCGGTAAACTGCAATAAATCTCCAATAGTGTCAACAGATTTTTCGCTCAACGCTTTGTTTAACAACCGCTCCCGCCACAAACGAAAGTTAGGAACATCTTTTATCGCGATTAAATTTTTATTGCCATCCAGTTGATCCATTACTATTTGCTTATCCGCCGGTGCTTTCCAATTTTGCCAATCAGGTTTTACCGTTTCGGCTGGTGCTCCTACATGTATCACTACTGTATAACGGTACAGGGTAAGCTCATTGATACTAAGGCTATCCTTCCATTTTATTTCCACATGACTAATAGCGGGATAAACTGACTTTAACCTGTAAAAATATTCCGGGCAAAAACAAAGCTCTTCTTCTTTCAAAACTGCCTGCTCAACCGCCCATTTAAATTCTCTTATATTTACAGAGTGCACCATGTTTTGTATTTGCAGGCGCCCTTTGAACAATTCAAGCAAACGGTTATCACGCACATCACCAATAACAATGCGACCGCCGTTATTTAGCATGGATATACATTTCATCATCACGTCATTCATGTATTCCTCTCCGGGGAAATACTGAACGATGGAGTTCAGTATGATAGTATCTACCTGCTCATCCTCTTCAAGTGAAATCTCGTGGGCAGCACCAACCATTAACCTGGTAGGGCCGTAATCCCTTAAACCCTTTTCAATTCTTTGGGTAATGTGATTGATGGATGAATTGGAAAAATCTGTACCGATGTATTTATTCACCTTACCTGCCAGTTGGTAATAGATCAAACCTGTTCCACAACCAATCTCCAGCACATTCCCGGTTTTTTCTGAAAGGATCACATTTACAATATCCTGCAACCATTCCTGCATTTGTGTTTCACCGATCGGTTCACCGGAAAAACTATCCTTCCAAATATTAATGTCAAACTCCTCATCCACACTTGCCTCACCCAGGGCGTATTCGGTTTCATAAATTTCTTTCCAGCTTTCTACCTGTCGCTCATACAATTCCAGCTCTTTTGCTTTTACTGCCTGCCACTTTGGTACATAATATCCAATCAGTCTTTTATTATTTTCTTTATCTTCTTTAGCAAGTACTACCGCCTGATTTATCAAATCACTTTGCATCAGCACGCTTTCTATTTCGCCCAGTTCAATCCGGTAACCCCGTATTTTCACCTGGTCATCTATTCTTCCCAGGCATTCCAGATTACCATCCGGCAGCCACCGGCCCATGTCGCCGGTTTTGTATATCCTTGATCCTGCAACATTACTGAATGGGTTATCAATAAATTTTTGATCGGTTAAATCGGTTCGGTTCAGGTATCCCCTGGCCAGTCCTGCACCGCCAATACATATTTCTCCGGCCACACCAACAGGAACCAGTTCCATCAGTTTTCCAACAATGTAAATACTGGTATTTGCAACTGGCTTTCCAATCAATACCTTTTCATTAGGGGCCAATTTTTTAGCAACAGACCAGATAGTTGTTTCGGTAGGGCCGTATAAATTATAAACCTCGCCAATTTTTGTCAATGCATTTTTAATCTCTTCCTTTATAGCTTCACCCCCAATGAGGATCTTTATTTCCTCCCTGTTATTCCATCCGGCATCCAATAATAATTGCCATGTTGCAGGAGTGGCCTGCAGGTGAGTAGGCTGGTAAAAACTGATGGATTCAGCCAGCCTGAAACCATCTATAGCAACTTCCCTGGATACAATGATCAGCTTTCCTCCATTGATAAGGGGTACAAAAAATTCCAGGTAACAGATATCAAAGCTGAAGGTGGTAACGGATAAGAATGCATGCGTGGATGTAAAATTAACGATGCCGCTTATACTGGTTAATAAATTGACTACTGCGCCATGTTCAATCATTACCCCTTTTGGCATACCGGTTGAACCGGATGTGTGAATTACATAGGCAAGATGATTTGGTGAAACAACTATCGGCAGATTGTTTGCCGGCTGTTCACTGATTAATGGCCAGTCACTATCCAGGTGGACAATATTGAGGTTTTCTGCCTGTTGTAATTTGCCCTGACTTTCCTTTGTGCTTACAATTATTTTTGCTCCTGTATCAGTGAGCATGTAGTTAATTCTGTCGGCCGGATAATCCGGATCTACCGGTACAAAAGCTGCCCCGGTTTTTAAAATGCCAAGGATACCAACGATCATTTCCGACGATCTTCTGATGCAGATTGGCACCAGCATATTTGCTGTTATTCCACGGGCCGTTAAAAAGCGGGCGAGTTGATTCGCCCGTTGATTTAGCTCCTGATAGGAAAGTCGTTGCTCTTCAAATGCTACTGCAATTGCTTCGGGTGTTTTTTTCACCTGGTCTTCAAAAAGACTGATGATGCCTTTGTTATCCGGATAAGGTGATTGTGTATCATTAAAATCACTAAGTAACTTTTGCTCCTCCTGGCCGGACAGCATTGGCAGCAGGCTTATAATTTGATGAGGGGCCTTCACTACCGAACGAAGTAACTCAACAAAATGCCCCAGCATCCTTTTGATGGTTTGCTCATTAAACAGGTCGGTACAATATTCCATTGAACCCTGCAGGCCATGCTGGGTTTGTATTAAACTAAATTCCAGCTCAAATCTTGCCTTATTATTTTTAAATGTATCTTCTGTTAATACGATTTCTCCTAACCGGATCGCTTGTTTTTCCGGTGTGTTTTGTAATATAAACATTACCTGGAACAAAGGGCTCCTGCTCATGTCCCTTTCTTTCACAACGGCTTCCACTACTTTTTCAAAAGGTACTTCCTGGTTTTCAAATGCTTCGAGCGTAGTGGTTTTTACCTGTGATAATAATTCAGTAAAAGGTAAGGCATGATCAATATGACTGCGAAGTGCAAGGGTATTTACAAAGAAACCGATCAGGCGTTCCAGTTCCTGTTGCTGGCGGCCTGCAATAGCGGTGCCCACGCTGATATCAGTTTGCCCGGTATAACGAAACAGCAATACTTTGAATGCTGCCAGTAATGTCATAAACAGGGTAACACCCTGTTGCCGGCTAAGGGCCTGCAAATCGTCACTGAGCTTTTTATCAATCGCAAATTCTTCGAAACCCCCGTTGAAACTTTGCACCACTGACCTGGCATAGTCTGTCGGTAATTGCAGGGCTGTTGTACCTTCCAGTTTTTGTTTCCAGTACGCCAGTTTTTTGTCTAATATTTCGTCCTTTAAATATTCCTGCTGCCATATCGAAAAATCGGCGTACTGGATCGATAGCGGTTCGAGTTGAGCAATTGTGCCTTCTTCAAACGATTGATACAATTCTACCAGTTCGTTTATGATAATTGAAGTGGACCAGCCATCGGATGCGATATGGTGCAGCGTTACAACGAGCACATGCTCCTGTTCACTGATACCAATCAGTTCTGCCCGCAACATATGATCTTTGGCAAGATCAAAGGGCCTGTTAATCAATTGCTGAACATACTGTTGTAAACCTGCCGGATCTTTTTTGTATGCAGCACCGTCACTGGAAGATAACTGCCACCCGTTTTGTTGCTGAATGAATTGATAAGCCTGTCCTTCGGCTTCGCGGATCACCGTCCGCAGTACTTCATGCCGATTGATTATTTGCGTTATTGCAAATGCAAGGGCATCCTTATTTAGTTTTCCATTCAACCTCAATACGGCCGGTATATGATATTGCGCACTGCCCTCCAACTGATCGATGAACCATAAGCGTTCCTGGTTGAATGACAACGGAATGAATGCCGGCCTTTCCTTTACCCGGATGGAAGATGCCAATGATGATTTGCCATTTTTCTTTGCTTCCGTCATCACGGCAATTTGTGCAATGGTGGGTTGTAAGAAAATATCAGCTAATGAAAGATGAACAAAAAACTGCGATGATATCCTTGACAATAATTGAATGGCCTTTAAGCTATTTCCACCCACCAGGAAAAAATCATTTGTAACGCCAAAATTATCATGGCCTAACAGGGTTTTCCAAAAATTGAATATGGTTATTTCGGTTGCACCAGAAGGCAAAACCATATCCTGGTTTTGTAATCGCTCCTCCTTTGCCCCAATTAAATTCAGCAGATCCTTGCTATTTTTGCCGACCAGGTTTTTATTAAATGGTTTGTGTTTCATACTCGAAAGACACTGTTTTTTTCGTTAGTAAGCGGGTATAGATATTGGTTATTGGATTCGGTATCCATTCGGTATGGGAGAGAAATTCCCTGAATGGTTTATTTTTCGATGTAGGCTGATATAGCGCTGTGATATTAGTTAGTTCATGGTTTTCTGCATATTTCAGTAATTCTGCTAAAATAAGTCCTTCTACATTTCTACCCAATACCCTGCAGCTTAGCAGGAAGCTTTCTATCGCCAGTGTGTTATTCACCTGCTTTGCCAGCACGATGCCTGCAATGCCATAATCACCAAAGCGATCTTTTACTTCTATTACCCAGTTGAGTGTGTTTTCCCGGTGAATCAATTCTGCCAGTTCATTGACTGTTCTCCTTATGCCATTCAGGTTAAACTGGTTGGTTCTGATGGTAAGCTGAACGGCCCGTTCAATTTCCATATCAGTTAACGGGTTTATTTTAATCTGGATTTCCAATGAATCCATGAAATCTTCCAATGAACCATATTTTTCAGATTCTTCCTTGCGCTGCTTTTCAACCTGGTACATCTGGTTGCGCTTCCTGTCTTCTTCTGTAACCTGGAAATAGTCAAATGCCCAGATATGATCCAGGAAATTTTTAATGCCGGTAGTTTGCTCAGGCAGTGGTATCGAATACACTTCGGGGCAGGCAGTACACATTTGTTCAATTTCAAATTCACTGTCATCCACAAAAATGAAACTACTTACTCCCAGGTTTAATTCAGCCGCTATGGAAATAAGATTACCGGGCTTGGGTTCCCAGTTGATCCGGTGAGCTGCGATATGCTCCCGTTTCAATTTCATGCCCGGGTGCCGGTCAAATACTTCCCATACATCGGCTTCGTTGTTCTTGCTGCATAAAACCAGCAGGAAACCTTCCTGGTATTTTTGCAACATGAATTCATGTAGTTGCTGAAAGTCTTCATCAATGGTTACTTCCAGCGCACCCAATTCTCCGCAAACTCCTTTCCATAAAGTGTTGTCGCAATCCAATGCAATTACTTTGTAACCCGACCCTTTAAATGCATTTACTTTTCGTGCAAGGTACGTTCCGATGGCAGCATAATACTCACGTGTAAGCGGCATGTGGCCTAACTCGTCTGCCTTTGCATCGTACAAATCGTCCACCTGGTACAAGCCAATAATTTTATCAAGGTCAATTAAATGGAAGCGGGATTGGCTTTTTATAAAAATGGCTAATTCCACGTTTAACTGGTTTATCACAGATTCAACTCCTGGCGATAACTTTGAGTGGGTACACGATGGTATTATTCCAAAAAGGATAGGGGCAAATGAAGTTTTATTTAAATTACCTAATGCCGCGGTTAATTCGGCATAGGTCTGGTGTAAAAAATCAAGCTGTTCGGGTACCGGGATATTTTGTTTATCTCTCATCCAGTCATCCAGCCGGAGAAAGACGGCACTGATGCCCGTTCCTTTGTTCAACAAACTTTGTGGGTTGATGAGTTGCTGAATGACCTGGTTGTAGGGAGCAAAGGATAATTGTATATTCAGATCAAATTCATTGCTCCAGTATTCCACAAATTCCTGCACCGGCTCCATAACAAAGGATGCACAAATATGCAGTGGTGTTTCGGGCGTGGCAGCCGGCTCTTTACTCACTGCCTTGATGTTATTAGCCGGCAGTTGTTCCCGCCAGTTGCCGTATTCCTGCAGGTATTTGGCAGGTTCGTTTACAATGGTATCCAGCAGTGCTACAAACTGTTGAAGAAAGGAATGCATGGTTTCCTTTAAAAATAATTTTGAATTATAGCTCAGGAAAAAATCTAGTGTGCTGGCTGCAGGTTCAATGTCCAGCTTAAAATCAAGTACCGACTGGTACAAATTATCCTGGCCATCTTCATATGGTTTTAATGAAATCCCCGAATCCATTAGCTCCTTGTTTTGCTGGTCGATTTTTTCCTTTAAATCATTTTCCAGGTGAAAATTGACCATGGTATCAAAGAAAGGATTGCGGGAAATATCGCGATGTTTGATGCAATCATCCACCATCATGTCGAAAGGGTAGTCCTGGTTGTTATAAGCCTGGATGAGCGTGTGCTGGGAATTATCGAGATAATCGGATAATTTCAATGGCTTTTTAACTGACAGTTTAACGGGAAGAAAATTAATAAATACACCAATCAGGTTTTCAAGATCCACATGACTGCGGCCGGAACTTAAGGTGCCAATTACCACTTCCTCATGCCCGCTATATCGTGCAACCTGTAAAGCGTATAAGGCAAACAGTAGATTATTTAAAGACATATTGTGCTGAACCGCGATCTTTTGCAGGCCCTGTGTCAGCGATTCAGCAAGCCGGATATGTAACATTTCGCCAAAAAAGGTAAGAACTTTCGGCCTGTTAAAATCAACCGGGAAATCCAATACCGGTATTCCGGTTGCATATAGCGATCTCCAGTATTTCCCCTGCATTTCACATGATGCATTGTGCCAGTCTGCGTAATCTTTATATTGGATTAATAATGGCGTTAAATTATTGGGGACCCCGTTACTCAATGCTTTATAAACGTGTAAAATTTCTTTGATAAAAATTCCTTTTGACCACCCATCGCTGATGATATGATGAATATTGAATACTAAAATAAATTTATCCCGTGCTTCCCGGAAAATGGTGGTGCGTAACAACGGCCCTTCGATAAGGTCAAAAGCCCGCCTGGAATCTGCTTCCATCCAGTTTTTTATAAACGCATCCGGGTTCGTTTTATTTTGAAGGTCTATTTCTTCGATCGCAAAACGGGTAGATTTTAAAGGAAGTATTTTTTGAAATGCTTCCCCTTCCCATTCTATAAATACGGTCCTTAATATTTCATGCCGGTCTATTACCGTATCAAAAGCCTGCCTGAATGCGTCAATATTTAATTCTCCTTCTATGGTGAATGCATTGGAAACATTATAGGCAGCAGAGCCATTTGTAAAATGGCTTAACACCCAAAAGCGCTTCTGCGCATGTGATAACGGGTAATGTTCCTGTACCGGTAATGGCCGTATTTCGCTAAACTGGTTCTTCTTTTCCAACAGCAATGCGTGGCCAAGTTGCCTGATAGTAGGATTGGAGAAAACGGTTCCGATATCCGTTTTAATGTTTAACAGTTTGTGGATCCTTGATGTAAGCTGTATCGCATTGAGGCTATGCCCTCCCAGTTCAAAAAAGTTATCGTTTACACCAATTCTTCTATCCGCTTTTAGTAATTCCTCCCATAGCAGGGTTAATTGATATTCCATCTCATCAGCCGGAGCCTCATATTCGTTCCGGATATCATCCGCATCAGGGTTGGGTAACGACTTCCTGTCTATCTTTCCATTGGAGGTTAAAGGAATACTGTCTAACTGGATCCATACGGCGGGAACCATATAAGCAGGCAATTTTTTTCTCAGGTAAGTTTGTATGGCTTCCTTGTCGAATATTCCGGTTGGTACTACAAACCCAACCAGTCGCTTTTGTCCCTCTTTATCTTCTTTTGCCAATACCACCGACTGCTTCACTCCTTCAAAATCCTGCAGCACATTTTCAATTTCGCCCAGTTCTATCCGGTATCCCCTGATTTTTACCTGCTCGTCTATCCTGCCCAGGTATTCTACATTCCCATCGGGTAGCCACCGTGCCAGGTCGCCGGTATGGTACATCCCGGAGCCTGGTTCATTACTAAAGGGGTTGCTGATAAATTTTTCAGTTGTTAATTCCGGCCGGTTCAAATATCCCCGGGCTACGCCTTCGCCGGCTATATATAATTCACCGGCTACCCCAACTGGTAACAGGCACCTGTTTTTGTCAAGGATATATAGCTGTGTATTGGCAATTGGTTTCCCAACAGGTAGCGAAAGGGTGGCTTGCTTTTCTTCTGAACGATCCTGGTAAATTATAGAAGTTACGGTGGTTTCCGTAGGGCCGTATTCGTTATAAAAATTTGTTTTGTTTTTCCATTTGGCGGCGAGTTCTTTTTTACAGGTATCACCACCTGCAATTATTCTTTTAAGGCCATCATAACTGATCATCCCCAGGTTTTCAATAAAGGCTGGCGTAGCATGTATATGGCTTACTTTTTCATCCTTTAAAAATGTTTCAAAAACCGGTATGTTCAACTGAAAACCATCAGGAAAAAGGATTAAAGAAGCCCCGTTGAAAAGTGCGAGAAAAATTTGTTCAACTGAGGCATCAAAACAATAATTTGAAAATTGCAGTATTCTTTCATCACTGGTAATGTTGAAAAATGCACTTTGAGCATTTACCAGGTTTAGCACACCATTGTGTTCTACCATTACCCCTTTGGGTTTCCCGGTAGACCCCGAGGTATAAATGATATAGGCAAGATCATTTTTGCTGATAGCTACATGTACATTTTCATTGTTTTGTTTGCTGATGAGCGGCCAGTCATTGTCCAGTAAAATGCAGTGAGTAGCTTCGGTACAGCCTAATTTGGTTACACATTCCCGGCTGCTTATTATTAAATCGGCCCCGGTATCTTCCAGTATAAACCGGATACGCTCCTCCGGGTATTCGGGGTCAATGGGTACATAGGCCCCACCGGCTTTTAAAATGCCCAGTATACCTATAATCATCTCGGCTGATCTCTTCACGCATAATGGTACCAGGGTATCTTTTTTAACACCATTGCTGATAAGGTGATGCCCCAACTGGTTGGCGAGTTCATTTAACTGGAGATAAGTAAGCTGCTGCTCTTTATATACCAGGGCAATATTGCCGGGTGTTTTCTCCACCTGTGCTTCAAATGAGCTGATGATGGACGGAAACTCCGGGTATGTTGCGGTGGTTGCATTAAAACTGTCCAGTAGTTCTTTTTCCTGTGGCGGAAGTATGTCAATGTCTCCGATGGTTTTATGGAGTGCAGCAGGAAATTGTTCGATGATATACAGTATACGCCTGCTAAGCAGTTCAATTTCGGGTTGAGTGAAAAAGGCATTTCCAAAGTGAACCTGTAGTTTCAGCGTTTGGCCGGCTCCATACTCCAGCCAGCTTAGCTGAAGGGGATTTTTTTCGTAATCATTTGATATTCGTACAACATCCGATTGTACCTGGTCTCCAAAATCAAGTTCAAAATCCAGCGGTTCATAATTAATGCTTACCTGGTATAAATAGCCATCGGAAGCGGTAGCTTTCAAACTCCTGGTGAGGTCACCAATCTGGAAATGCTGATGCCGGTAATCCGTTTTTTGCGAAATGGAAATGTCGGTTAAAAGCTGTGCCAATGTTTTGTTTTCCGCGAAATATCCTTTGAAAGGCAGCATACCGCTAAACATACCCACAATGTTCCTTAATTTCCGGGAGCCTCTTTTGTGAACCGGTATGCCAAATACAAATTCAGACTGGCCGGCCGTTTTTCCAAAAAAAATCAGCAGGGCGGCGATGGTTAGTTGCTGCAGACCGACGTTGGTAAGTGTTTGAATGCCGTGCAATATTTTTTGCTGCCGGGAAGTTATTTCAAGAATATAAGTACTGCTTGTTTTGCTTCCTGCCTCCGGTAGCTGGTATTTTGCCGGTATTATTTTTTCGGGTAAACTGCTAATTTTATTTTTCCAATACAGTCCATCTGCTTCGTAGGCTGCAGTTTTGGTATATGTTATTGCATTGTTGATTTCTTCCCCGTAGGATGCATAGCTGATAGTAAGCTCCTGGTTCTCAACTAATGATTTGTATTTTTGAGCGATGTATTTTACAAACACGATGAAGCCGTACCCGTCTGTAACCAGGTGATGATACTTACCAAAAAACCAGTATTCGTTTGCAGCGATTTTTACCAGGAATTCTTCGTACGGGATTGTGTCTTCCGTTATTAATAATGGGGTATTAAACGTTTCCTGCATCCATTGCCGGGCGGCTCCTTCCGGGTATGGGAGACTGCTAAAATCCAGCTCCTGCAGGGGCTGTTTTACATATTGATGATCGATATAGCAAACGGGGGATGCTTCGCCGTGATTGAATCTTAATTTAAAAGCATCAAAAGCATCGGGTGCCGATTGAACGGCTTCATTGAACTTTTCTTTATTTAGTACACCTTTTAATTTAATATAGCCCCCAATATTATAGTGGGGGCTTTTATTATTGATTAGCTGATCTGTATAAACATCCAACTGGGCGGGATGTAGCGGTAAAAGTGTTCGTTTCATGCAAGTATCGATAAATATTCAATAAAGAGATGCTCCTCATCAGCGATCCATATCAACCAATTCATGCGTTTTATTATACAACAGTTCTTTTTCTCCAAATAGCCTTTCCGCTACCATTCCTCTTTCGGTACAAATTTTTACCAGTTTGTTGGATTGTACAATCGGGTTGGAATCATCTGTATATTTTATGCTGCTGATAAATTCGCACCAGGGCTCCTGGCCCATCGCATACACGTATATTTCTTTTGGATTGAATATATCTACCAGGGCAATGCCTTTATCGCAATCCGAACCTGCTAACCGGCGGCTGCCATCCATGTCTCTTGCCAGTTTTTTGGTTAACAGCGGGCCATACAACCAGGTGAGCGGCGCCCCATCGCATTCCATGCCCAGGAACATTACATCCACATCACCTATCTGGTCGTGGATATGCTTGTACAGCGCTGCTTCTACTATCCGGGAATCTGCCAGGAATAACAATTTAAAATCGCCAATCTTTACCAGGTAACACAATTTGGTCAGGATGTTCAGGTCGGAGTGTTCGCCGATAAACGGCAACCCGGTTAACACTACATCACTAAACTGCATGGTTTGCATCTCATCCAATGCGATTACATTGTTGAAGCCTACATTTTCAAACATCAGTTTCAGATCGGGATCCTCCATTTTACCGCTGGTGGTACGGGGTACTACCAGGTTTTTAATTTTGTGCCGTAGTGGTAATAATGTTTCAAACAGAATATGATCCTGGTGATTGTGGGTAATTAACACATAATCGATCACATCGGGCAGATCTACATCGGAGAAATGATCTACTGCTGAATGGTAACCGTAATAACTGATTAATGGATCAACCAGGATGCTGATATCTTTGGTTTCCACCAGGATACAGGCATGGCCGAAATAGCGCATCCGGATTTTATCGCCCGTGTACTTTTTATAAGGTGGTGGCGGTGTATCCGTAAAGAAGGTTTCAAAAAGCGCTTCCTGTGAGGGTGAAATTCCCATGATTGCCTTAATATAATCCATGGATTGGGGTTCCCTGCGCATTTTGGCCAGTTCATCAATACCGGGATGATCGAAGCTGATGGGGAGTTCCAGTACATTTGGCTCCTTTAACCGGGGAGTACTCAGGCAAAAAGGCCGTTCATCATTATTGGTAATCCATAACCCGATGCTTTGGGAGGATTTGTTGTAAAAATCACTTTTGTATAACAGGGATTCAAAAAAACGGAAACCGGGATTATTAAAACGATCATAAAACAGTTCCACATAGCCTTTCAGAATATCCGGCACCTTAGTGTAGAGGGTTTCAAGGCCAAAGCCCTTTGCTTCCGCCTGCAGCATCTTATCCAACTCTTTCACTGCTTTTACAAACTGCACCATTTTTGCCTGCTTTACCAGCGACTCTTCGTGCAGGGCAGTTACTTCATCAATCCTGGCACCGCCAAAATCCATAAAAGGGCCGCCACGCATTTTGGGGTTTAATACCGCCTCCGCATGGATGGAGGGTGCGG
>JANPIJ010000258.1:0-7829 GCA_031424955.1 Ferruginibacter sp.
GGCAATTGAATGCTGTCAGCAACATATTTACCATTGAATACCAGCGGCAACAATGTATCTGTCATTACTGCCTGGTTTTGATCATTCACTATTGTTGCCTTCGCTTTCCAACCATCAATACTAACTGCCTGGCCGGGTAAATTATTCAGTACAAACTGAACATAGCGGGAACCACTACCCTGCCCGGGATTTTGATTACCGGGGGGAAGTGGCTTATCTGTTTTTTCACAGGCTGATAAAATTAATAGCGAGGTTAAAAACCATACCCCTGCTTGTTGAATTCTTTTTTTCATAAACTATCTGGTTTGTAAATTGACAGCGCAAATTTGCTTTTAAAAAAGAGCATACCCAATAACATCTTCATGTGAAAATGAGCGTTGTTTTTTTACCATTGGAGTTTAGCAAACCAGCGCCTATATCCTCTCCCGGGTGTAACACGAACCACGGCTGGGGCACTCATTAAAAAAAAGTTCCGATGAGTTATCAAACCCATCGGAACTTTTTAATACTAGTCATTAATCATTACCAGGCGATCTCACTCAAATTTTTAATTGGCTGCCTGTCTTCCACCGCTTCCGGAGTGCTCTGTAATTTTTCCGCAAAAGTATCTGCGGCTTTTAAATTAGCGGGGAAAGAAAAGCCACATCGCTTCGCTATCTCAGCAAGTGTAACCTGGAAAACTTTAAACTCATTTAAATCCAATGCCTCCAGGTCATCCAGGTTTTGAGTAAGTAAAAAGGCTCTGGCCTTTAGTACACCGGCTTCCATAAACACGATCACTTTATAAAACTCCCTCGGTATTTTAACGCCTTTGAATACGCGATCATCACCCCGGAATACCGGCCCGCCAAATACACTCACTTTCATATTATCCACATCCACTTCTTCAAAAACGGCGTCTTCCAGTTTCCCCCATATTCCACCCAGGCTCCCCTGGTTAAAACTATCCATCTGCGGGGTAATGTTGGAGAAAAAGAAAGAGTCTTTATTCGCCTTTTTCGCTTCTGTCAAAGTCCCCCATACCAGGTCGGCCCTCCTGGCGATATGCCCCCTGTCAAGTCTGTTATTTGAATATAATTCGTCGCCCACCTGGAACTGTGTAAACCGGGTATCAAAGTCAAACTTTATTCCCGTGCGGCTGATCTTCTTTATTTTATCGCCATCAATATTCCATGCCACCCATATAGCGAACCGCCTTGATTTACTTTGTGCCAAAGAAAAATGCGTGTACTTTATTTCTTCAGAACCATTGAGCTTAAAAGCATCGGCGAGTTTTGAAGTGGATAACTTTGGCACGCTTACCACCGGGCCTAAAAAACCAGGCGCATAGCCCGGCCCCCCTCCTGCTTCTCCGGTTACCACCGGGCTGGGAGGAGTAAGCGTAATGGCCAGTTTTTCAAACACCGACTGCGCATAACAGGCAATGGCATGTTCATTGGGATCCCCGGCACCTTCACCGGCAAAATGCAGTCCGGCTGCTACTTTTGATGGCTTTCCATTGCTGGCTTTAAAAAGCCATAATGCCCCGGAATCTCCACCCCTGCTAATTTCTCCATCACCGGGAAGGTTGTTTTCATCGGGGCCTATTTCAAATCCACCGATTGCCTGCTGGCCAACCGGAAATCCATAATCAATCTTTACCATTGTATTGATACGGGTAACGATGCCGTGTGTTACCGCGGTGGTACGCCCGCTTTTAATCACCTTATCTCCCAGGTCCGGCTCACCTATTTGTTCGGCTTTAATATTCAACTCGAAGACTTCCTGTTTAAAAGAACGTCCTTCAATACTGGATAATGCACAATCACCGGCGGGCCCCAGGTGTGATCGCACCAATTTGCCGATTTGATTCAATTGAACACGG
Source organism: Ferruginibacter sp. (assembly GCA_031424955.1). Taxonomy (GTDB): domain Bacteria; phylum Bacteroidota; class Bacteroidia; order Chitinophagales; family Chitinophagaceae; genus Ferruginibacter. The sequence goes on from JANPIJ010000258.1 coordinate 1,865, forward strand.
TTATCATCGTGCGGACCCGGCTGTACAATATCATCCCCGATTTTACCCTCCGGCCCATGTAGTACATGCCAGTTACTTAAAATATAGGGAGTGCCTTTTTCTTTGTCAAAAACGATGCAACCCAACGTGCCGGCACTGATTCTTTTATTGGCTACACTAATACCGGGTACAATGGGATCAACGCGGGCCTTGCGGGTGCTTCCAACTTCCTCCACTACAATTTTGAAAGCCTTGGAATAACTACGTTCAATTACATCGGTCGGAAATTCAACTCCATCTACCACTATTGATTTCGGTATTTCAGTTGAGTCAACTGATTCCAGTAAATCAAGGCTAACTTTCTTATCAACCGTAAACTGGATGGCTAGCTCTTTAGTTGGTTTACCGTCTACGAACTTGTATCCAATACCAACGGAAGAGATATTTTTATCTAACAGGAAATCGGCGCCACGGGCCCGGATAAATTGTTTCAGCTTTTCATTGTTGCTTTCTGAATTTGCTTTAGCTGATTTTTTTGTTACTGGTTTACTTTTTTTAGCAGGCATAAAGTATTATTTAAAGTTTGAAAAATAAAGACTTTAAAACACGAACCGGATTTTCAAATGAGGCGTTGTATTACCACTACCTGGTTAGAAAACGGGCGATGAATAATCACAGGATGAAGGATAAAGATGACCGGTATTTAATTTGTATGAAGGTCAGCGGAAAATGTTATGTGCAAAACATAGCACTAACCGGGATCCTTCTACAAATCTCTAAAAACATTATCGCTTATGCAAGGGGATTTTCATGGTATTTTACGAGGGTTTTCCCCAATTGCTTTCATTGTGCGTATGAAACCTGCTGACTTAAGTGCACCACTAATGCTGTCAAATAAATTATCAGCAGGTATATGTCGTGTTAAACAGGAAGCAGGTAACATTTTTTGTTTCGATGTATAGTCCTGACAGGATCATTTTGGGACGATCATCTTTTCCCGGGAGTATTAGTGAAGGCTCTGTAACCTGAAAGGACTGACAGAAAACAACAGCAGGGCTGCTACCAAAGTATTTGTAACAAGGGAACCAGGGAAATATGAGTTCTGCTTTCATGACCTGTTACCCCTCTTTTATTAGCAGGGGCGCTTTATCCGGTATGATAGCATCATCGTGTAAATTCCAGTTACAGGGTCTGTACGACATATTATTTAAAGTCCCTTGCATTTATCAAATCTCTTTAGTATGTTAGTATAATAATCATCATCTGAAAATCATCTACGCTGCGCTTCTCCCGTAACTTTCAAGAAAAAATTCATTCCAGGCAAAATATTTAAGACGAATGCTTTCTTATGATGCAGTAAACATTTTGAAAGATGTGTTGATTTTATATTCATAAAAAACACCCCTCATCCAATGCAAAGAAGAAAATTCATTAAAAACAGCACCGGTTTAATGGGAATGCTTCCATTCATTCAATTCAATGAGCTTGATCTCTTCAATAAAAAAAATTTCTGTATGAATGATGAAATTGTTAAAATTAAGATTGGCAAAATAAATTGCACTGTATTTCGCGACCTGATGTTTAAATACCAGGCTAAGGATTTCTTTATTAATGCAAGCCGGGAAGAATTGAACCAATCTTTAAACAAGTATCACCTAAACCCCGACAATATCCCTTCACCTTTTGTTGCAGTACTACTTCAATATGATGATAAGACAATATTGATAGACACGGGTATCGGCTTTTTAGAAGAGCCACTCGTTTTCAGGGGTAATTCCTATTTGTTTAAAGGCAGGTTACACCAGTTGCTGCAGGAAGAAAATATAAAAAAGGAGGGCATTACCGACGTGATCATTACTCATTTTCATCCCGACCATATCGGCGGCATATTCATCGAAAAGGGAAAGTTGAATTTTCCGAATGCACAGTTTCATATGCATGAAGCCGAATGGAGTTACTGGCACTCATCGCAGTCAGACAATCAGCCGGAGATGTTCAAATATTTTATTGAAAAGAACATTACCGCTTTAAAAAACTTAAACCTGCATTTATTTAAAGGGGATTTCGTTAACCTGTTGCCGGGAATAACAGCGGTAAAAACCGACGGACATACTCCGGGGCAAATTGCACTGGACATCCACAACGATCATGAACATATGTTATACATTTCAGATGCCTTTCTTCACCCGCTTCATATAGAGCGATTAGACTGGCAAACCAACTACGACTGGGATCATCAAAAAGCGAAACAATCCCGGATAAAACTGCTTGAAATAGCCCATAAAGAAAATATGCTTGTGAATGCATTCCATTTTGATTTTCCGGGCTTAGGCCGGATAGATAAGTTAGAAAATAAATGGATTTGGAAATACTCAGAAAAGTAAAAAATGACAATAACAAAAGTACGCGTCAACTCTACTTACTATTACCTCCGCAAATAATAATACAACCTCCTGCCAGGCACCGGACTGCTTTCCGGTGCTTCCCCGTTACCTCCAGGTTCGTACTTAAAAACACTACCACAGGGCCATAAAAGATAGATTGCTGCAAAGCAGCCCGTTTATTACCATGCAGTATACACGAAAATTCTTTTTGCTGATTTTCCAAAAAGAGTATTGCTTATCTTTCAGGACTGCAATCTTACTTTTAGGATTTATAAAAAAATTCAATCTAACGGTTCATTAAAATAACATTACAGAGTAATAACCCATTTTATGAAAATACCCGAATTCGGTTTAAAAAATCAACCAATTGTTTTATTAATTGCAGTGCTGTTTTTATTTGCTGCAACAAGCACAATGGCACAGAATAACCCACTCCAAAAAAATAAGCCGGAAAAGAAATTTGTGCATACAGGCGCCGGTAACCCCTACCTGCCGCTTTGGGAGCATTTACCCGATGGGGAGCCCCGTGTTTTTGAAGATCCGGATAAGCCGGGAAAATACCGTGCTTATATCATAGGCTCGCACGATTTGAGGGTGAACAGTTATTGCGGTCCTGATATCAGGGCATGGTCGGCGCCGGTAGAAGACTTAACCAGTTGGCGTGATGAAGGTCCCATTTTTACTTACCCGATCGACGGGCAATGGGATGTCATGTATGCACCGGATTTGGTGGAGGTGAAAAGAAAGGGTGGTAAAAAGGAATATTACCTTTATCCCCACAGCCGCGGCCCCGGCAGGGAAGCAATGGTTTGCAAGGGTAGCCGCCCCGACGGACCTTTTAAGCCGGTTAACTTAACAGAAGATGGGAAGCGTACCGTACCCGGAAGTATTTTAGGCTTCGATCCGGCTGTATATGTCGAATACGTTACCGATCCGAAAGACCCCGATTTTGAGATTGGTTTCAGGGCCTATGGATTCTGGGGATTTCAAAGATCTTCTGCAGCACAGTTGGATCAGCAGACCATGTATTCGCTCAGGCCCGGAACCAAACCGATTAGTTACCTGTTGCCCGCCAGCCGGCGATACGGCGAGATACGGGAACCGGCAGGCACCCAATATCCCAACATCTATCCCGGTGAAGATTTGGGCACTTTCAATTTTTTTGAAGCCTCTTCCATACGAAAGGTGGGTAATAAATATGTGACCGTTTTTAGCGGCTATTCCGGTCCGGATTATGGTGTTGGCAGTTCCAACTCCACCTTGCGGTACGCTTTTGGGGATTCGCCCCTCGGCCCCTGGAAAAGCGGCGGCGTGGTGGTAGATTCCCGTGCCCCGGTGCTTAACCAGGATGGAACCGCAATAACAACCACCAATGCAGGCCATAACACGCATGGCAGTATTGAGTTGATCAATGGCCAGTGGTATGTATTTTACCACAGGCCTCCAAGAGGATTTGGGTTTGCACGCCAGGCCATGGTAGCCCCGGTTAACATTAAATGGGATGAGAAGAAGATAGCAGAAGGCGGTACCGTTTCCATAAGGGCTTATGATCCGTATGCTGCCGATGGTTTGTGGACGGCGAAAGACAGCAAAGGAAAAGAATATAAGGGCGCTGAAGTTACTTCAGAAGGTTTTCATTTTTATGGTCTCGATCCATATCAGTATTACTCTGCGGGTTATGCGGCTTATCTGTCCAGTGGCAACATCCAGCAGGATTCCTGGGATACCTGGGATAACCACATGCCGATTGAGAAAGTTAGGAATGGCAACATCATCGGGTACAAGTATTTTGGTTTTGGCGGATTGAAGAAAAATCAAAAAGGACTGAAAGCTTTTGAAGGAACGAAAAAAGGAAACCAAATAGCCTTCAACCTATTCCTGAAGCCAACAACCGAAAAAGCCTTTAAGGTAAATGTTTGGCTGGATGGGCCATGGGACAATGCTACCTGGAAAGGAAAAAAAATCGCTGAGATTGTTGTACCTGCCAATTCCCAAAAACAGGTTACGCAATACACAGCCGACGTTTCCCGGTTTGTTGACGGCATAGGAAAGAAGCATGCTATTTACCTGGTAGCAGAAGGCGCAGAATCAGATACTCTCTTTAATCTGGCCGGTCTTGGGTTCAGTTCCAGGAGCAGGAAAATAGTACGCCCTGTTGTACCAACGGTGAGTATTTCGGTTAATGGCAAGGCGATCACTATTCCCGCTACTCCTGTTCGATCTACCAATGCCAATGGTATTGTTGGTTACGATATTTATCAGACAACTTATAAAGTTCCTGCCGGCACCACAGTAGTTCCCGGAGTAACGGCTTCATCCAATAATTCAAAAGTAAAGCTAGCTATTACACAGGCGGATTCATTGACCGGAACGGCTGTTGTGAAATTTGATTACAAGGGGGTGGTTAAAACTTATAGGGTTGGGTTTGCGGTGGAATAGAAATGATGCTGAGATTGTTGGGTACGCTGATTCTGTGTGCATCAACCTTTCCTGTCATATGGGAAGAAAACCTGCAGGGGTGCCCGGGAGGAAGAAAATGAAGTGAATGATGAAAAAATAAAAAACCGGGTACTTAGACAAGTAACAATATAAAATGTATACCCGAATATTGAAGTGCTGTAAAATAATTTTAGCATGTATCAATTTACTGTAGAATTCACTTAAAAAATAATGTGTCACAAATCCAGACCGTACGTAGTTCGAATATGGAACTGCTGTTATCATCTTTAGGACTAACCTTCCTATTAAAGATATGGAAGGATTTTGAGCGTAACTACAACTTACATTGGTATTATTGAAAGTGGGGCTACGCGTTAAAAATTGGTTGATTGCAACGCTTTACTTTTGTTCCGGCATCCGAATTTGGCTTTTCGTTGTTAACTTCAACTTTATGTTTTCAATTGGGCAGCGATTCCGGGGGTGGACGTTGTAAAATATTCCAACAACATTAAAACCTGTCCATTAAACGAAAAATTAAATGACACCACGTACAATTGAAATATTTAATAGAGGGCTTTTAATTGAAGCTTTTCAAGCTACAAGAAACATTTTAATTTGGCAGCATATTGCTGATGAAATAGAGTTCTTAAAAGGCCAAGATAATTATATCAAAAGTCTATATTCATTTGTTCAACAATCCGCACAAACGAACTTCATACTTTCATTGGGTAAGCTTTACGACAAACCCAGTAAATATGAAACTTTATGTATTATTTATTTTTTACAACAAATTAAAGTCGACGCTTCAACTGCATCTGAAATTATAGAAACAACAATTACAGAACGTCTTTTAAAGCAATATAATCTTCCGACTTCCATAGTGCAGGCAATAAAAGAGAATGACAAAAGTTTTTTTCCAAATCTCTTTTCAGATTATTATTTAGACAGATATAACGACAAAAATTTGCAAGGGGATATTGATTCATTGAAGTTAATGAGAGATAAAGTTGTCGCACATAACGAAGCTATTGAAAGTATAGAATTCGAATTTGAAGTTGCTGACAGACTACTAAAGTTCGTTACTGAGATAATTACCATCTTCGGTATGGCATATCAATCTACAACTTGGGAGACTGAGAAATTTTCTTTTATAAAAAGGAATG
>JANPIJ010000259.1:0-7439 GCA_031424955.1 Ferruginibacter sp.
CAGGCATCTCTACCAACTACGCAAGACTCGCTTCCGGTGGTTGACTAAACCTTGCCGGACAGGATTGGTTACCCGTCGGGTAATTAAGAGATGTTTCAATTTAATATCCTCACCTCACGGATTTATCACAGCGCAACACCAAACACAATTCCAGATTACACAATTATACCTGAAAGAACAATAAAACACAGTCCCAAGAAGTATGGTGAAGATTCTGAGCAGTAGTTCCGCCTTTTTATAATATTGCTCCCTTTTTCAAAACATGAGGCGGAACAACTGCTCATAAAAGGAAATTGATCATTGAGATTGGCTCGTGCCTCACCAAACACAATTCCAGATTACACAATTTTACTTGAAAGAGCAATAAAACACACTCCAAAGCAGTATGGTGAAGATTCTGAGCAGTAGTTCCACCTTTTTATAATGTTGCTCCATTATCATACATGAGGCGGAACAACTGCTCAGAAAAGGAAATTGATCATTGAGATTGGCTCGTACCTCCCCAAACACAATTCGAGATACTTCAATTATGAAGATTACTGCAAAACACATTTCACAAAAAAATACTTTTTAAAACTCATTCATCCTTATCTATCGCAAATTTCTTGACAGGCTTTGTCAAAAGCAAGGTCTGCGCCCTGCCAAAATGCAGGGGCAGGACTGGCCACGGTTTTGTAAAAACAATCTCCATCCGCCGCGGCGGATAGTATTCTTTTTACAAAAACCTTGCTTTTGCCAAAACCTGTTTCAAGGCCGGGTTGCTACGATTAGAACGAACGAGGCGTATGCCGGGTTCAAAACATTTATTAAACAATAAAAATTTACAATTATGGAAATGACAGCAAGGTTAACAGGTGATGCAAAAATCAGCACCCTGAAAAACGACAAACAGGTGGTGAACTTTAGTGTAGCAATTAATGACAGCTACAAAGCCAAAGGCAGTAATGAACCGACAAAAATTGTAACCTATGTGCAGTGTGACTATTGGGTTAATCCGGGTGTTGCACAGTACTTAACCAAAGGAATATTGGTAGAGTTACAAGGTCGTGTTGGAGCAAATGCCTATATCGGTAAAGATGGTGAAGCCAAAGCCACATTGACTTTTCATGTAAACACTATTAAGCTGCATGGTAAGGCAAGTACAAAAGATGAAGTTCCTGTTAAAGAGAATGCAGGGACAATCTTAGAACCTGCAGACGACTTACCATTTTAAAACACAATGCAATGGGCATTAGCAAAAATACTGATGCCCACATTTTACAATCATTTCTCAAAATTTAAAATCAACAATCATGGCACACAATTTAAATTTCAACGAACAAACAGGTAAACACAGTTTCTTTTCAGTAAAGGAAAAAGCATGGCATGGCCTGGGGCAAATAGTAGAAGGCTATCCCACTAGTGCAGAAGCATTAAAATTCGCAGGACTGGATTATACCGTAGCTAAAAGAAAACTGTTTACGTTTGATAACGAAAACGAAGCAGCCAATGAGGATATAGAAATCAAAATTCCTGAAATAGAAGTACCCAATTTTTATGCTACCATCAGAACAGATAATGAAACTGTTTTAGGTGTAGTGGGTAAAGATTATGAAGTGGTGCAAAACATTGACGCCTTCAGTTTCTTTGATGCTATTGTTGGTGGTGATGGTATACAATACGAAACCGCAGGGGCATTGGGAAAAGGAGAAAGAATTTTCATTACTGCTAAATTGCCCAACTATATCAAAGTGGGGAAAGATGATTTGATTGAGCAGTACTTATTTTTAACTACTTCCCACGATGGTGGCGGCAGTATTACCGCAGCGTTTACTCCCGTTAGAATTGTCTGCAACAATACTTTAAATGCAGCCCTTCGCAACCATAGCAATGCTTTTAAAATAAGGCACACAGCCAATGCAAAAGAACGTTTGGAAGAAGCCCACAAACTAATGGGAATTACCAATAAGTTAAGCAATGAACTGGAAGGTATTTTTAATCAGTGGGCAAAGGTTCGTATTACAGACCAGGAAGTAAAAAAGCTGATACAAATGGCTTTAGTACCAAACAAAGAAGTGTTGCAAAATATTCAGGCTGGTAAGGATGATGACCTATCCACCTGTTTTAAAAACATGACCGATGCAGCTTTTGAATATACTATGACAAATGAAACTCAGCAATTAAAAACTACCAAAGGCAGCTTGTTCGGTGCTTTTAATGCGGTGACCGGGTATTTCCAAAATGTAAGGACTTACAAAAATGATGAGGCAAAACTGAAATCTTTACTTTTTGGTGGTACTGGACAATTGAGGACACAAAAAGCATTTCAACTTTGTGAGAGTTTTGCAAAGGCTGAGATAATGGAATTTTACAATTAAGGTTTTTCAGGGGCAAACAAAAAAGTTTGCCCCTTTTTTATTAAGACTTTTAAAGCCTGGAAACGAGCCACGCTTGAGGGCGTGGCTCGTTGGGTATAAGGCAGATTTTTGATTTAGTTATATATTGTAAAAAGAGTTTTATTAGAGAAATTATTTCTTGTTATTGCTGGAAATTTTAAGTATATTATAATATAGAGGCACAAAACCTTTTATACAAAACAATTATGATAAATCAATATCATTACAGGCTAGTTCCAAAATTGAATTCAGCTTTTAAAATTAAAGAACATTGCTGCTACGATAAAGTCGTTTTTAAAGGCAAGGAGATTGGAATGGTCAGTAGAATGGACAAAGAAGATGAACTGATTGGGACTTTACTCTGTTGTGTGTGTGATCCCAATTTAGAAATCACGGTCCTTTTGCCTGAAGAATATTATGCAATTCTTAATGAGGTAAACAACAACAGAAAGCAATCCTGACTTGGATGAAGAGAATTTGTAAAATCCTACAGCGTATTATTTCTTCATTAATTCTCCCACAAAGTTCGCCTTTTGTCTCCGGGGCGGCAATGAACTGTCCGGCATAAACACCTGCCGCCACACATAGCCATCATTTATTCCGTTGCTTCATTTCCTTGGTCGCCAAAAGGCGGTAGAAGTTCCGTAATTAATTTTTAAATCTTTAAAAAGAAATGTTATGGAACAGTTAGCAATGAATTTTCCGGAATGGACAAGAGTGGCAGAAGTAGAATTGGTTTACAAAACAAAAGTAAAAGCTTCTGAACGGCCAAAGATTGGCAGCGTTAAAGATTGTTATCAATTGCTGATAGAATTATGGAATGAAAACACTATTGAGATGCAGGAAGAATTTAAAGTGATTTTATTGAACAGAGGTAACAGAGTAATTGGTATTTATGAAATGTCTGCAGGTGGTATTACAGGTACAGTGGCAGACCCAAGATTGATACTTGCTGCTGCTATTAAATCTTTGGCCGTATCAATCATACTTTCTCACAATCATCCATCAGGAAACCTGAAACCAAGCAGGGCTGATGAAGAATTAACACAAAAAATAAAATATGCTGCTGCTTACCATGATATAAGGGTGATTGACCACATTATTATTACCAGCGAAGGGTATTACAGCTTTGCTGATGAGGGGTTGTTGTAAAGCCCCTTTTTAAATTTTGAAGTGGTAAGAAAATTATAGTAAAATAGATTTCAAAAAAAATAACCATTCTCATTCCTGAGCATGACCTGCATCATTCTTTTCATTTTTGTACTGTAATAGTTTTATAATTCAAAATTTTCGGGAATGGAAACCATTAACCAAATTAAACCTGCTTTCAATGCTCCGCTATATATTGCCTGGGAGGTTTCTCTTATATGCAATGCCCAATGTGTACACTGCTATTCTGCATCTGGTCCCACTGCTAAAAGTACGGGGGAATTAAATACTGAAGAAGCATTGAATATGATTGATGACCTGGCCGAATCTGGTTTGCTGATTTTGGCTTTTTCAGGTGGGGAACCGCTCCTTAGAAGAGATATTTTTGAACTTATAGAAAGGGCCGTTGAAAGAAATCTGGTAGTAAATGTTGCCAGTAATGGTTATCTGATTAATGAAAGGATGGCAAAAAAAATTGCCGATTCTGGTGTACGTAGTGTTACCATTAGTCTTGATGCCACCACGGAAGCACTTCATGATGAATTCCGCCAGCGGAAAGGATTATTCAAAAGAGCCATAGAGGCAGTAAGTTTACTGGAAAAGGAAGGTGTAAGAGTAGTGGTAAGTTTTACACCTACTATAATGAATTATCATGAAAGCAGGGCTGTGGTAGAATTGGCATATAGTTTAGGGGCAAGTGCAGTAAATATGTCTGAATATGTTCCGGCAGGCCGAGGCACACAATTATTAGCATTACCACCGGATTTGTTACGGCAAGTAATTCAGGAATGGATTGATATGCGGAAAGAATATGCAGGCAGGATACAGATTATCTGGCATGATTGCAGAGCAGCGCTACTTGTTGCAGAAGAAGACCGGGATAAATATTCTGGTTGCGGTGCAGGTAAACTTACAGCCCGAATTATGGTCGATGGCACATTAACACCTTGTGTGTTTCTTTCAACTCCGGCCGGAAACCTGAAAAAAACTCCGTTTAAAGAAATGTGGGAGCATTCTGAACTATTACAATCCATCCGTAACCGGGATTTAAAGGGTGGAAATTGTTCTACCTGTACATACAAATCAAAATGCGGCGGTTGTAGGGCTGTATCTATGTCATATTTTGGCGACCCTTTAATGGGTGATGCTTCTTGCTGGTTGTATAAGGAATGCGAACCAGTACAAAATAAAGAATGTGTAACTGCATAAAATTCTTGCTATGAAACATGCTGTTGATGCCATACCAATTTTATCGAGAGATGTTATCAAAAGAGAAGACGCTAACGGAGTGTTGCTTTTCCAGGTGTACAGTGATGAAATGTATTTCATCAGCTTTGCTGCCTATGATTCATTTTTATCACAATGTGATGGTTCAGCTACTTTAGGAAGCATTGTAGAAAACATGGGAGAAATAAATCGAATGAAGGATGGAGAAAATAAAGTTGAAAATTTTATTGATGAATTGCTCAACAGGAAGATTATACAATTTTGGTAAAAAATAACTCTTCAATGCGATGACGGGTCAAAGTCATATTAACGGTTTTATTCCTACCTATCCTTATCATCTGGTATGGATAGCAACCAATTCCTGCAATGCCCGCTGTGTTCATTGTTCTACTGCAGCAGCTAAACGGTTCCCCGATGAGTTATCTACAGAAGAAGTAAAAGAAATGTTCAACGAGTTAGCAGGTTTAGGAGTATTTGATATTGCGATTTCAGGCGGTGAGCCAATGACCCGCCCTGATATTTTCGAAATCATTGAACATATTACTTCGTTGGGATTGAAAGCGGGTATTGGTTCAAACGGTTCTACTATTACAGCGGACAAAGTAAAAAGGTTAAAAGACTTAAAAATAAGCCGCCTGCAAATCAGTATTGATGGAACAGAGGCAATTCATGATTTTGCAAGAAGATGGATTGGGTTGTTTGAAAAAGCAAAAAATGCTATCCGGTTAGGAATTGAAGGAGGGCTACCTGTGCATGTGTGCATGACCCTTCATAAGTTGAACTATCGGGTTATGGAAGAAGTAATAGAGTTATGTGCGGCATGGGGAGTAACACGATTTAATCTTTCCCGGTTTATTCCAACCGGCAGAGGTGATGGTTCGCTTGATTTACCCAAGGAAGTTTGGAAAGAGATGATATACCTGCTGGAAGAAAAAAGGAAAGAATATAAAAACAGGATGGAAATTACCACTCACCTTAGTCAGTCTGCATTGGTAAATTCCGAATTGGAATGTTATGATGGTTTTATTGGTTGTCAGGCAGGTATTGGGCAGGGTTGTATTGGCCCAACAGGAAATTTAAGTCCCTGTGTAATGCTGCCTGTAATGATTGGGAATATAAGAGAAGAATCGTTTGCAAATATTTGGAAAAATTCAGCAGTTATAAATTCTTTTAAGTCGAGAAATGAATTGAAGGGGCCATGCAATTCCTGTATGCACAAAAGTAAATGCGGCGGATGCAGAGCAGTAGCTTATTCCTATACAGGCGACTTTATGGAAACAGACAGCAGGTGCTGGTTAGTGAATTAAACAACTTTTATTTTTAACCTTAAATTAAATAGTTATGGATACACCAACATTAAAAAGCAAAAATGGGCAGATGGTAAATGATTATTTTAAATTAATCAACAAACTGCGTAAGGGAGATGAATCCTCGGTGGAATTATTAATGAATCTATGGCACCCGGAAGGTATATTTGAATTTGCAGGCACTCCCCCTGTTATTGGCACTTATAAAGGTGCGGTAGCTATCCGCACCCTGTATAAAAACCGTCTTAGCAGCAGCGGCATGAAGTTAAAACTGGATATGGGTAAGCAAAAATTACGGGAAGTAAGTTTAGGAATTGTTGAAACAGAAGTAACCCATTTAAGGGAAAAAGATAATCAGGTAATTGCCGGATGGCGAACTACTATCGGAACAGAAGATGGCAGGGGTTTTGATGTTGCCGGTTCTCACATGTTCACAATTGAAGATGGAAAAATCAAAAACCTGCGGTTGAACATTTCCCCGAAAGCAGATACCAGCCAGATGAAAAGTCTTTCCCTGAATGATTTGTCTGTGCAGGATATCGGAAGATTGTCGCTTGCTGCATGGCCGGTGGTTTGATATTTTATGTAAGTCTTTTTTTATAACGGCTCCCATAGGAGCCGTTATAAGTTACATCCGTTGTGCAAAAGCAATAATATGACCATCCGGGTCTGCAAAATAACAAGCCTTATCACCCCAATCCCTTACGTATGCTTCGTCTATAATTGTTGCGTTCATTTTTTTTGCTGTTGAATAGTATTCATCAATATTATCAACATGGAGATATAATTCGCAACGTGGTATGCCATTACCGGATGCCGGGTGCGGTGTTTTATGTAATAAGATTTTGGCTATACTCTGCTCTGGCATTAAACCCAATTTACAGGTATCTGATAATGCAAATTCAGTCATACCTGGTACATCTAAAACAGGTTTCAACCCAAGTAATTGTTCATAGAATATTTTGCTTCTTTCCTGGTTAGCTACATACAAAATTATTTCGGTGACAATAAACATAATCAGGATCTTTCAGCAAAAGTAATTCTTATTAATTTCCTTTAAATCCATTCCATATTCAATTATGTTATTCAAATAACAACTTAAGACCAAGGGCGATAAAGAACCTATACAGAAAGAAGTTGGAAAGACTTAAGACATACAGGTATTAGACTACATTATTACCAGCGAAGGGTACTATAACTTTGCTGATGAGGGGGTTTTATAACCCTTTTTTTATGCAACCATACCCCTGCAACTCATTGAAATTGGCTTGTATAAGCTATATTTACGCTAACTCATTTAGTAAATGCGATAGACCAAAAACTTACCCTGGAATAAGATACATGAAACTAGAAATAATAAAACCTATTAAAGCTCTTAATA
>JANPIJ010000260.1:0-2430 GCA_031424955.1 Ferruginibacter sp.
TTTTTATTCTCATAAAACATTTTAAGTGTCTCGCTTGCAGTTTTAGGTGTTGTCCAATTTTCAAACATATTTTCCCACTTTGCCTGCATGTCTTCTTCGTTGAATGTAATTTGTATATCTTGAATATTGTTCTTTTTAAAATATTCCTCAACAGTCTTAGGTGTTCCGATAAGTTTAATTAAAATATCGCAAGCAGTATTGTCACTATGTGAAACTGAATATTGAATTAATCTTTCAATAGTAAAACTCCCACCTTTCGGATTTTCGTCTCTAAGTGGACTCCAAATATCTTCAGGTAACAGGTCATCTTTACTTATCACAATTGTCTGGTTTAACGAAAGTTTTCCTTTATCAACCTCCGATAAGACTGCAAGTGCAATATGGAATTTAAAAACACTTTGCATTGGCAATCGTTTATCTCCGTATAAAGAAATTGTGTCTTTACCGTTATTGCCGATAATCGAAACTCCAACTACTGCTTTCTTGTCGGATACAATTTGCTCAATTTTTTTCCGTAGAGAATCAGTTCTATTATTTGAAGTCTGGCAACTTGTTGCTAATAGTAAGTGTAAAAACAATAAAGTAAATAATTGATATATTCTTGTCATAATTAATCTTTTTTTATGGTGTTAGGGTGTTCCTTAAAATTGCCGCCAACTTAAATATTTGGCGAATAATTCTCCGCTTTCAGATTTCACACCTGAACTAAAGTTTCTTTGAAGTGTTAGCCCCATATTACCCATCTGTTAAAGGCGGTTAACACGGCAAGAGTTACGTCAAATAAACTTCTTTTGTTTACGTCTAAAATATTTTTTGTTTTCTTTTAGATGCATAGGCTTTAGAGTTGTTACAGGTAGAAACGATTTGTTGGATTTTTTCCCTCAAAGAATTGATCGTTTGCGCAGATGCCTGGTAAGTAATCAATAAATAAATGCCTATCCGGGCAGGTAGCGCAAGCCCTGGCCTACTTTGCAACCCAAACACCAGGTGATATACCCAATTTACTTTTCGTTTGTTAGGTTAATGGCTTTAAATTTTACCCTGGCTCCTATTTACCAATCCTGCTAAGTATAACCTCGTATTTCTCATAAGCAAGGCAAAAGTATCACTGATCGATGCTGAGGAACTTAACTTAAGTTAAGAAATACAAATTGTACAACATTGACCCTGATTCGGTGACGTCTTCAACATTTGTTCAGCATTAACCGGTGCATTTACATAGCAAGCCAATTACTATACGTGCACACTCTCTGCCTTTACAACAAAAGACCGAAGGCCTTTTTCCCTTAACCATTGGGTAGCGTAAACAAAGATAAATACGGTAGTAGCAATTTCGATAACCGCAAAGAAGTAATAGTACCTTGTAACGCTACCCATAAACAAAGTAGCAATCATCACTACTGTTTTCGCACTGCCCGCAATAATGTTTGCCCAACAATTTGCTTTCTTCGCCAAAATCTTAGACAAGAGGATCATAGCCATTGGGATTTCCATTAACATGCCGGCATAAAGCAAAAAGCTTTCGTCAATTACAAATCCCTCTACATTACCCATGAGGTACTGTTTCAGAAGTTTAGCATCCATTAGCCCGATCAGATCGCAATAGAGATAATTAACGGTTACGAATATCCAGGCTGTGGTAAGCAAATCTTTTCTGTTTTCCATTTTAATTGACACGTATGTTAAAGCCAAACTTTACATAAAATGGAATTGCTGGATTGGTTTTAAAATCCTGCGTAATAAGTTTTCCTGCGTTAATAGTGATATCAGCATTTTTTAGTGAAAACCCACCTTGAAGTCCATAATTGAATATACCGCCTGCCGAATGTTCATACCAACCATCTTTAACATCAGGAAATAGTAGCTTGTACTCATCCTTATGTTTAAATTGGGTGATGATTGCTTTATCAAAACCAAATTCACCGGCTACGAACCATTTTTTTTTATAATAACCAGCTGTTGCAGATGCTTCGCTACCAAAATTTTGCATCCTTACAAAATCACTTTCATATCGTCTGTAAATAGCACTAAATGCTGCCGACACGATGAACTTGTCGAAACCAATCAATTTTTTCTGGGCACCCATTCTTACTTTAAAATCGTCCAGTGTTTTTTTACCAGTAGGAATTGTTACATCTAAAAAAACAAGCAGTGGTTTGATGGTTTTGAAACGGAAACTGCTACCCAAAGTACCAGAAAATCCATGTTCAAGGTTGGCAGATGTGTAATATGTCTTTGTTTTGGCTGTATCTAAGTTTCTCCAATTAAATGTTTGAGAAAAAGATATATTAAAAGCGAATAAAAAAGGGATAACTATATATCTATATTTTTCTTAAAACAATAGTTCGGTAATATTTTAAGCCGCCAATGCACCTATATCCAGGCATTGGTCATAAAGTTGTTTTATTTTTTTGCAATTCAGGTCTAAAT
>JANPIJ010000261.1:0-1848 GCA_031424955.1 Ferruginibacter sp.
AATTGAAACATGCAGAAAAAAAGCCCTTCAGCACCAAATCATCATCCTTTTAAAAAATCAATATTCATTTTTGATCTTACCTAGCGGAGACGTACTTATCAATTCTACCGGTAACCCGGCAATGGCCGTTGGCGGCATGGGCGATGTATTGACCGGTATGATCGCAGCGTTTTTAGCCCAGGGGTACAAACCGGAAGATGCAGTCATAACTGCATGTTACATTCACGGGAAAGCTGGCGATGTGCTGCATGAAAAAGGCGGAATGCATTGCATCCCGCCGAGGTATCTTATTAATGAACTGCCAAAGACAATCCGTTCTTTTATTAAATGAACGGAATGCCGTCTCCAAAGGATTTTTTCGGGGCGAAGAATCCGGTATATCTTCTTGTCTTTAACGGGTATATTAGTTTTGCCCTGAAATACTGAACTGAGTTAAGTAAACCCGATTGCAGTGGAAAGCCCCCGGTCTTTTACCGGGGCTTGGAACGAAAAGCGGACTAAAATAACCAAAAAAACAGAAACTTGCTTTTCAAATTAATACCGACCATACATTGGTAGATTCAACTCGCCAATGCAACTTTTGTATCTAAGTTATTGTAAAAAAAATATTTAGGGTTATTGTACTGAAGTTTCTTTCTTGGTCGTTGGTTGATCCGGTGCTGTATTTCTTTGATATATTGGTCATCATAGTTGTTGAAGGTTTGTTTTTTAGGGATGTATTGTCGGATGAGTTTATTGGTATATTCATTCAATCCCCTTTCCCATGAGGAGTACGGATGGGCAAAAAAGAAGGCCGTCTCCAGCTTTTTTGCGATTAGCTTATGCTCGGCAAACTCGGTTCCATTGTCTGATGTGATGGAATGGATTACCTGTTTATAAGGCAACAGCAGGTCAATTACCGCCTTGGCCAGACCTTTGGCAACCTTACCTTGGGCCAGCTTTTTCATGATCAGGAACCCGGTCTGTCTTTCCACGATGGTCACGATGGCCCCTTTGTTTGCTTCCCCTACAATGGTATCTATTTCCCAATCGCCAAACCGACGTTTCTCATTAATAACGGCGGGCCGCTCGTCAATAGAAACTTTGTCTTTGATAACGGCTTTCTGTTCTCCTACTGGCCGTTTCCGGTGTTTAAGCCGATGCCTGGTATGCTTGTACAGATCCCCGCCCTGGTGTTTGTCCTGGCGGATCAACTGATAAATGCGCTCCGGGCTGACCATAGCCTCGCCTTGTTTATCCCAGCGGCCTTTGATCTGTTCGGGCGACCATTGGTCCTGGGTCATTGCCTTTCTGATCTGTTCCTCCATTTGGGGGCACAGCTTACGCGGACGTTTTAAGCGTTCTTTCCTGATTTCCGTAAGTCCGTTAGCGAAAGCAGCTTTATACCGATCCATAGGGTTCATATTGCGCTTCAGTTCCCTGCAAATAACGGATTTGTGCTTGCCTACAATGCAGGCGATTTCGGTTTGGTTTTTCCCAGCTTCTTTGTAAGCCTGGATTTGATACCTTTGTTCCAAGGTTAAATGTGATTTTTTCATGCAAACCAAAAGTCTAATTTTTTCCTTAAACAAGGCTAATTGGGGTAACCCTTTTAGCCTTCTTTAATTATACTCTGGTTGCATTTGTTAATTGAACTTACTCACGTTCAATATCCATGCACATGTTTATAAGCGTACCTTAGATTTACCAAATAACGGGATTTTAACAAATGATTTTACAGTGCGGCCCCTAAAAAATCGCCAACCCGATAACCGATATTTCAAGCCTGCCTACCGTCAGGCAGACTAAGCAAAATAAGAAACCCGCAAAGGACTTTCTGGTCTTTTATGTGAAATAATTAAATTTAGG
>JANPIJ010000262.1:0-2767 GCA_031424955.1 Ferruginibacter sp.
ACATGCAAAATTATCTAAACGAATTTTGTTATAAATTTAATAGGAGAAAACATGGTAGAACGTTATTTCATAGCTTCCTAAACGTGGCAACTTCCTATTCATGGTATGCTCAATGCACCTAATAGCGGATAGTCATTAATATTTTTTAATTGAACTTTATCATTAGCCCCATCTTGATGGGGCTTTTTTTATTAGTAGGGTTCAAGTAACTGAATAACTTTGCAATATGCAGTTTCATGAAATCATAAACGCAAAATATAGTAAGGAGTCCGATAGGTCAATGATGCAAAAAGACGCCTTCCCGGTAAATGCTGCTTTCGCATCTTACCTGCAGCATTATGGAAGAGACCTGGAAATTCCCGTATTATACAGTGATTTAATTAATTATAGCCATGCCAATCCTTTAAAAGATAAAAAAGGCAAATGGACACATTGGGAAAATGCCGTGTATGAACCCGGGCAATGGGATTTTCTCAAGGAGGCGCTCATTAAAACCTATTCTATTCTTAAACACCTGGTGATATCGCCGGAAGCCGACCAATATGATATTGAGCGTATTGATTTTTGTGAATATGGGAACAGCATTCCCTTTAGAATAAAAATCATTGAAAAAAATAAGCAGGGGCAATTTGACTTTTTTTATATCAAACAGGCTGATGCCAACCGTATTTATGGACTTGAACTGGAATATTTGCTCACCAGTAATCCCATCAATTTTTTGCATCATCGAAATACATTGGTAGAAGAACATATTGAAGGAATACCCGGAGATGTTTTTTTGCAGCAAAACCAGCAGATGACAGTTGCCTGTAAAACAGCTATTGCCAAAGCCTTTGTGCAATTTAATGAAAGTTGTTTTGCACGCCTGTTAGGCGATATGCGGAGCTATAATTTTGTGGTAAATTTTTCAGAAAATAATGGGGATACTCAATTTCATATAAGGGCAATTGATTTTGACCAGCAGTGCTATGAAGGAAGAAAGAACTTATATTTCCCCCAGTTTTATAAGGAAAATATTGAGTATGTAGAACTGGTATTGCAAATGCTTACCTATGATGAAATAGAGCAAAACCAGCAAATTGAATTTTCAGCAATGGCTGCAAGGATCATAACCTACCGCAGGCAGTTGATGGAACTGGTAAATAGTATGATTAAGGATGATATTTCAGAAAACTATAAAATTCAGCTATTGCGGAGTGAGCTAAATGTTCATTTTAATACCAACCGCTTTTCCCGATGCAAAACGATGGGTGCTATTGTAAAGCAACAATTGAAACAGGTATTACAAAAGCACGTTCAAATGGCAAATTTAAAAACCAATAGCCAGTAAGTACTAAAGGTTTTAACAGGGATGCTGCAACGTTTTTCTGTATAATATTGTCTGCAAAGTAGCGTTGTGTAAACGGATGTGTATCTTTGCAATCCGGTTTTAAAAAATGCGGGGCGAATAAAAGGATTATAATGGCAAAACAACAAACACTACATTGTTCATTTTGCGGCAGAAGCCGTGATGAGGTAAAGATTCTGATAGCAGGGCAGGAAGGGCATATCTGCGAAAACTGTGTAGAGCATGCACAGGAAATAATAGGGCAGGAACTGATGATATACCCGGATGCAAAACAAACCAACGGTACATCGCACAAACTCACCGTAAAAAAACCGGTGGAAATTAAGAAATTTTTAGATGAATATGTAATTGGGCAGGATGATGCTAAAAAGATACTGGCAGTAGCGGTATATAACCATTACAAGCGCCTTAACCAGAAAGTAGAGAATGATGTGGAGATTGAAAAAAGCAATATCATCATGGTGGGAGAAACCGGAACGGGTAAAACATTGCTGGCTAAATCAATTGCCCGCATGCTGAACGTGCCGTTTGCCATTGTGGATGCCACGGTTTTTACAGAAGCAGGTTATGTTGGCGAGGATGTGGAAAGCATGCTGAGCCGGTTATTACAGGCATGTAATTATGATGTTGCCGCCGCGGAAAAAGGGATTGTTTTTATTGATGAAATAGATAAAGTAGCACGAAAAAGTGATAATCCTTCCATCACCAGGGATGTAAGTGGCGAGGGTGTACAACAGGGCTTATTAAAATTACTGGAAGGCACGGAAGTGTTGGTGCCACCACAGGGAGGCCGTAAGCACCCTGAACAAAAACTGGTAAAAGTAAATACTTCCAATATTCTGTTTATTTGTGGCGGTGCGTTCGACGGGGTAGACCGGATCATAGCACGTCGTGTAAATACACATGCCATTGGATTTAGTGTAAATAAAGAACTGCAGGAGTTTCAGCAAAAAAACCTGTTGCAATTTGTAAATGCAGTTGATTTAAAACAATTTGGATTGATACCCGAGTTACTGGGCCGGTTGCCGGTAATCACCTTCCTGAATCCACTGGATGCGCCAACGTTACGTAATATTTTGACTGAGCCAAAAAATGCCCTGATAAAGCAGTTTACCAGGCTATTTGAAATAGAAGGGATCGAATTGAAATTTGATGAAGCCGTCTATGATTTTATGGTTCAAAAAGCGCTGGAATATAAACTCGGCGCACGTGGCCTGCGAAGCATCTGCGAAAGTATTTTAACCGATGCAATGTATGAGTTGCCATCTCAAAAAGTAAAAATATTTGAGGTTACGCTGGAATATGCGCAGCGTAAATTCAATACAAGCAAAATGAGCATGTTGAAAGTGGCATAACAAAAATATATTTTAAAAAAAGCCGTACCATTTCCTGGTGCGGCTTTTTTATTTTTAGAAAGTT
>JANPIJ010000263.1:0-24590 GCA_031424955.1 Ferruginibacter sp.
ACAAATGCAATCCATGCTGGATATGGAGCATGGCGGTATGAACGAGATTTTCGCCGATGCATATCAAATGACTGGTGAAGAAAAATATGTAATGGTAGCAAAAAGATTTTCGCATAAAATACTGTTAGATGCAATGGCAGTAAAAAAAGATAATCTTGATAACAAACATGCCAATACACAGGTGCCAAAGGCGGTAGGGTTTGAACGCATTGGCGAGTTGGCAAAAGATGATGCTTACAAAACAGCGGGTGACTTTTTCTGGGAAACCGTTACTACAAAACGAAGTCTTGCATTTGGTGGTAACAGCAGAAGGGAGTTTTTTCCTGCAGTAACCGCTGCTTCGGATTTTGTGAATGATGTGGAAGGACCTGAGTCCTGTAATTCTTACAACATGCTTAGACTCGCCGAAGATCTATTCAGGGTTAATCCGTTGGCTAAATATGCAGATTACTATGAAAGAACATTGTATAATCACATTCTGTCAACCCAACACCCGGAGCATGGCGGCTATGTTTATTTTACACCTGCACGCCCCCGGCACTACAGGGTCTATTCTACACCCAACGAAGGGATGTGGTGCTGCGTAGGCAGTGGCATGGAAAACCATGGTAAGTACAACCAGTTTATTTACACCCACGAAAAAGATGCATTGTATGTAAATCTCTTTGTTGCTTCTGAATTAAACTGGAAAGCAAAAAAAGTAAAAATAAAACAGCAAACGCTTTTTCCATATGCGGAGAAAACCACCATTACGATTACAGAAGGTTCTTCTCTTTTTTCATTGATGATCCGTTATCCTTCATGGGTAAAAGAGGGTGCTTTAAAACTGATGGTGAATGGTAAAGCCATTTCATTTACCAATCATCCTTTATCTTATATAGCGGTTAAACGGTTGTGGAGAAAAGGGGATGTGGTTACCATAACATTGCCCATGCAAAACAGTATTGAGCACATGCCCAACGTGCCCAATTACATTGCCATTATGCATGGCCCCATTTTGCTGGCTGCTAAAACCGGAACAGAAGATTTAAAAGGATTGGTGGCAGACGATGGAAGATGGTCACATATAGCAGGTGGTAAAAAACTTCCTTTGGATAAAGCCCCTATAATTATTGAAGACAATATTAAGTCGCTCACTAACCGGTTAAAGCCGGTAGCAGGCAAGCCTTTAACCTTTTCAGCTGCTGATGTAAAAATGATTAACGCAACTAATATTGTTTTTGAACCTTTTTATAAAATACATGATGCCAGGTACATGATGTACTGGATGACATTAAGTAATGCCGGTTACCGCACTTATGTTGATTCCATTGCTATAATAGAAAAACAAAAACTGGAATTACAAAAACGCACCGTTGATTTTGTTGCACCCGGCGAGCAACAACCGGAAGCAGACCACTTCATTCAAAAACAAAATTCAAACGCAGGAAATTCCATGGATGCATTCTGGCGTGATGCCCGTGGCGACGGTTATTTCAGTTACCAGCTTTCTACCAATAACGAAACAGGGTTATCGCTGATTGTTAAATATTGGGGAGTTGAATGGGGGAATAGAAAATTTGACATCTATATTGATGACGAAAAATTAGTAACAGAAGACAATACGGGTAAATGGAACCAGTCTCAGTTTCAGGATGTAACCTACAAAATACCTGATGGTATGATAAAAGGGAAAAGTAAAGTGCGGGTAAAATTCCAGGCATTGCCGGGTAATACAGCAGGAGCGGTTTATTATATACGCTTAATACGGAAGCCTGCTTAAATAAACTGTTTTGCAAAAAAATAAAAAGATAAACTGAGCGTAAGTATATGAATATAATTATCCCGAAAAAGATGTGCAGTAAGAATTTGCTCTTATTGATTTGTGCGAATTTCCTTTTTTGTCTCACTTCTTTGGCACAGCAAACCTCCGGGCTTGTCGCAAATGTCATTAGAGTGAAAGATGATGCTCCAAATGTTTTTCCGGTAGTCAGTAAAGCAGGTATTGCAGCAACACTTCATTACGACACTGCGGGTTTTAAGGATGTTATCAGGGCTCTGCTTTAGCATCGACAAGGGTTTTAAGTTTTGTAAATACAACATTGCTCAACGTACATAAATCAAACATAATGAAATTACAAAAAGGCTTGCTTTCAATCATCATGTATGCAATGGCAGGCACATCATTCGCACAAAATCCCGTTATTCAAACCCATTACTCACCCGATCCGGCACCAATGGTTTATAACGGAAAAGTTTATATGTATACCGGCGATGATATACCCGGGTATAACTTTTATTACATGACTAAGTGGAGGGTGCATTCATCTTCGGATATGGTAAACTGGACAGACCATGGAGCGCCCATTGCCTTAGAATCATTTTCGTGGGCAAGAGACCGGGCATGGGCAAGCCAGTGTATTGAGCGCAATGGAAAATTCTATTGGTATATCTGTGCGCAAACAATCCAAAACGATATGGCTGTTGGTGTGGCAGTTGCCGATAAACCTGAAGGTCCTTTTAAAGATGCCTTAGGCAAACCCCTTATCACAACAGGATCATGGTCCAATATTGATCCGACTGTTTTCATTGATGGTGACGGGCAAGCCTACATGTACTGGGGCAACGGCAGTTTATACTATGTAAAATTGAATAAGGATATGGTTTCTTACACCGATTCAATTGTTCCCGTGCCACTAACTGCTGAAACATTTGGAGGGGTAAGAAGACAGAGAAATGCCAGTACTCCACCTAATCCGGATGCTGTTGCTAATAAAGATATGTACGTGGAAGGGCCCTGGTTTTACAAACGCAATGGTAAGTACTATCAAATGTTTGCAGGAATGAGTAAAGGAGGAGAAAGCCTTTCTTATTCCATGAGCGATGGTGCAACCGGTCCATGGAAATACCAGGGTAAAATAATGAGCGAACAGGCTACCAATAGTTTTACCAACCACGGCGGTATCATCGATTTTAAAGGCAAGTCTTATTTATTTTATCATACCGGTTTGTTGCCCGGTGGTGGTAGTTACGGACGTGCCAGCGCTATAGAAGAATTTACCTACAATGCGGATGGCACCATACCTGCCATTGCAATGACTAAAGACGGGATTCAGCCTGCAGGAACATTGAACCCATATCAGCGTACAGAAGCGGAAACCATAGCGTGGTCGGAAAAGTGTACCATAGCAAAGCATGAAAAAACAGGTGTGTTTATTACAGATACCCGTACCGGTGGTTATATAAAACTGCGGTCTGTAGATTTTGGAACCGGAACTCCTCAATCTTTTTCAGCAAGTATTGCTGCCGGCCTGGATGGTGGAATTTTAGAAGTGCATATTGATAGTTTGGCTGGAACCAACCTGGCCACCATCAAAATCCCCCGTACAGGCGGTTGGGATATATGGAAAACCATGACTGAAAAAGTAACAGCGCCCGTTATAGGAATTCACGATGTATACTTTGCTTTTAAAGGGCAAAATATCACTGCAGGCCGGGTGCTGTTCAATTTTGATTACTGGATGTTTAAAAAATAAGGTAACATTACCTGGTATACTGAATCAAATAAAAAATTATGAAACTAAAAAGTGTTTTAATTGCAGCCCTTACCAGCTTGCTCATTCCTGTTTTCACTTTTGCACAACAGGCAACCAACCCGGTAATTTTTGCTGATGTTCCCGACATGTCAATGATACGTGTGGGCAACACGTATTACATGAGCAGCACTACCATGCACCTGAGCCCGGGCGTGCCCATTATGAAATCGAAAGACCTGGTAAACTGGAAACTGGTAAGCTATTGCTATGATACACTGGCCGATATTCCTTCATTAAATTTAACGGATGGTAAAGGTACCTATGGCCGTGGTTCATGGGCCAGTTGCATCCGTTATCACAAGGGCACTTTTTATGTAAGTACGTTTGCGCAAACCTCCGGTAAAACGCATATCTATTCTACAAAGAATATTGAGAAAGGTCCATGGAAAGCCGTTACATTTCAGCCATCGTACCATGATCACACTATATTTTTTGATGATGATGGCAAAGTATATATGATTTACGGCGCAGGTAAATTGCGCATACTTGAGTTAAAGGATGACCTGTCTGCTGTAAAGCCTGGCACAGAACGGGTGCTGATTGAAAATGCCAGCACACCATCGGGAACGGGTGGCGGCTTGCCTGCCGAAGGTTCACAGCTTTTTAAAGTGAACGGAAAATATTACCTGTTTAATATCAGTTGGCCACGGGGTGGTATGCGCACCGTTGTTATTCACCGTGCCGATAAAATTACCGGTCCCTGGGAAGGCAAGGTTGGCCTGCAGGATATGGGGGTGGCGCAGGGCGGTTTGATTGATATGCCAGATGGAACATGGTATTCCTATCTCTTTCGTGACTATGGAGCAGTGGGGCGTATTCCTTATTTAGTGCCTGTAAAATGGGAAGATGGCTGGCCGGTGCTGGGCGTAAATGGCAAAGTACCTGCAACATTGAATTTACCTGCCAACAAAAGTTTGATACCCGGTATTGTACACTCTGACGAATTTACCCGCAAAAAAAAGGATGCAGCATTGCCATTGGTTTGGCAATGGAATCACAACCCTGACAACAGCTTATGGTCGGTTACAGAAAGAAAAGGATTCCTGCGATTAAAAACCGGAAGGATTGATACATCATTTTTACTGGCACGAAATTCTTTAACACAACGAACCATCGGCCCCGTTTGTTCCGGTATTATCTCGCTTGATGTTTCCAATATGAAGGATGGTGATTTTGCAGGACTCGGTCTTCTTCAAAAAAATTATGGATTGGCAGGGGTGAAGGTAAACGGAGACCGCAAAACAATTGTAATGATCAACGCAAGTACCGGTAAGGGTGAAGAAGTTGCCACTATACCTTTAAATCAAACCACCATTTTCTTTAAAGCCGAATGTAATTTCACGGATAAGAAAGATATCGCAAATTTCTTTTACAGCTTAGACGGTAGTAGCTGGATAGTATTAGGTACCCCGCTAAAAATGGCATACACTATTCCGCAGTTTATTGGTTACCGTTTTGCCCTGTTTAATTATGCCACAAAAAATGTGGGAGGTTTTGCTGATGTTGATTTTTTCAGGATAAGCGATCAATTAAAATAAATACGATTTTGTGCCGATGGAACAGGTAGCAGTAAACATCATCTTTGGCGAAAGCGGGATACCAGTTTAATTGAAGGCCAGGTATGGGGTGATACGGCACATAAAAAATTAATAAAGCAGCGAATACTTTCAATTCAAAAAAAAGTTCATTAGATTTCTTCACAGATTTCTAATGAACTTTTTTTATGCCTCGCCTTCCCGCTTCTTCATTTCGGCCTGAAATTCTGAAGGGGTCATATTGTATTTGGTTTTAAAAACCTTTGTAAAATAAGCCGGATTGGCAAAGCCTGTTTCATAAGCCACAGCCGCTACGGTCATGTCCGTTTTCTCCAGTAATTCTTTTGCTTTTTCGAGTTTAACAGACCGGATGAATTCAACGGGGGTCATACCGGTGTACTCCAGGATTTTGTTATATAGCGAAGACCTGCTAATAAATAAATGGGCGCTTAAAATCTCAACAGACATTTGAGGGTTATCGAGGTTGTCGTAAATATACTTGAGTGCCTTTTGTAGAAAAATGTCTTTTTCAGATACCATTTCTGTTTCAGGCAGGCTTACCGTTACCTGCTTTGAGTAGGTGTCTTTGTATGATTGATTAAGCTGTAGTATGTTTTGTATTTTGGCTTCCAGTATCGAAAAATTAAATGGCTTTGTCATATAATCAATTGCCCCGGATGCCAGGCCATCCAATTCACCGTTTGGAGTATCGGCAGCTGTAAGCAATATTACCGGAATATGCATGGTCCGCTTATCTGCTTTCAATTTTTGAACAAGCTCCAACCCATTCATGATGGGCATTTGTATGTCACAAACAATTACGTCGGGATGGTGAAAAAGCGTGCGTTGCCATCCTTCTTTTCCGTTGGGCGATTCATAAATGCGATACGTTGATTTCAAATTTTCTTTGATATAAAATCTGAAATCATCATCATCTTCCACAATTAATATGGATGGTTGCGTACCACTGATATTCCGATAGTCAGCATGAACCTCATCAGGTGCAATATCAACCGCTTCCGCAGGTTCTGATGGTAACTGTGCCGCAGTTGCCCTGTTAAGCTTTAACTGGAAAGTAAAAGTACTTCCTGCACCTTCTTTACTTTCTACGAATATTTTGCCGTCATGCATTTTTACAAATTCCCTTGCAATGGATAGCCCGATCCCGGTTCCCTGGTTTAATGTGGCCGGACCGCTAACGTGCTGAAAAAAACTTTCGAATATGCGGGACTGCGCACTCTCGGGTATACCAATACCTGAATCTTCTACCGAAATTTCAACAACACATATATCCCCGTTTCTTTCTGCTTCCAATTCATTTAGTGTAACGGTAATGTGGCCATTTTCGCCTGTAAACTTAAATGCATTGGATAACAGGTTAAATAAAATGCGTTCAACCTTATCATGGTCAAAAGCCACGGGCAATTCAATGAGTGCTGAATGAAAAGTGAAATCAATTTTTTTTCGCCTGGCGAGGTCGTTAAAAGAATCGCACACATCCTTTGTAAAGAAAACGATGTCGCCGTCGCTGCACTGAAGTTTCAATTGTTGTTCTTCCATTTTTCTAAAGTCAAGCAACTGGTTCACAAGGTTGAGCAGTCTGCGCCCGTTTCGCTTAATAAGATTCAGGTGACTCAAAGAACTTTCATCTTTTGCCTTTGTTATAAGATTGTCTACCGGGCCTGTAATCAGGGAGATGGGGGTTCTGAATTCGTGGCTGAGGTTCGTTAGGAATTTGATTTTCATCTGATCCAGTTTGTGCAGGTATTCTGCCGCTTCCCGTTCCCTTTCAATCATCCGTTTTGCAGCGCTCCGTTCCTGTTCAAGTGCAAAGCGTATTTTTATTTTTTCTATGCCCCGGTTGCGCAAGTAAAAAAGGGCACCGAAAATCAACAGCCCATACACCAGGTATGCATAAATGGTACGCCAAAGCGGCGGCTGCACAATTATATTGACTGATCTTCCATTTTCATTCCATACGCCATCGTTATTGCTGGCCTTTACCCTGAATACGTATTTACCAGGTGGAATGTTAGCATAATAAGCACTGTGTTCTTTTCCGGTTGTTAACCAGCTTTTGTCAAATCCTTCTAAAATATATTGATACTGGTTGGCTTCAGGTACTGTAAAATCGAGTGCTTCAAAGGCGAGTGAGAATCCCTGTTTATATTTGATACGGATTTCATTTGTCATTACTATCGATTCCTTAATCGGGGAATTTTCAGATGGCACCACTACGACGTTATCTACTTTTAATTCTGTAAGTACTACCCTTGGTTTGTTATTATTTGGTTTTAAAGCAACAGGGTTAAAATGGTTGAATCCATTCTGTCCGCCAAAAAACAGTTCTCCGTCCTGCAGCAGCAATCCTGCCCGGGGCATAAAGGCGCCTGATTGTAATCCATTATGATTGGAATAGTTTTTAAATTTGCCGGTAACAGGGTTGTAACAGCTCAATCCGTTGTGCGTGCTTACCCAAATTTTACCGGTAGCATCTTCCACTATTTTTTGGATGGTACCATTGGTCAGTCCGTCCTGTTCGTTGAGCACTTTAAACCTGGTGCTCCCTTTGTTAAGCATACCAAGTCCGTTGCCAGCCGTTCCTGCCCAAATATTTCCTTTGGAATCCTGTTTTATAGAGATCACATAATCGCTTGGCAAGCCGCTGTTTGCTTTATTAAAGTACGAAAATTTATTGCTAACCGGGTTAAATACCGATATGCCGGCGCCAATTGTTCCTACCCAGATATTGCCTGCCTTGTCTTCTTCAAAAGATCGGATAAAATTGCTGGCAGGGCTGGTGGAATCGAAGGGCTTTGATGCATCTGATACATATTTATCCACCTGGTTGCTTCCATGCCTGATTACATTTATGCCACCACCGTTTGTTCCCAGCCAAATATTACCGTGCTGGTCTTCCTTGATACAAAAAATATCATTGTGATTAATACTTGATATTGCGGTTCCCTTTGTATAATTTATAGCGGCCCCGGTTGCGGGATCATAGCGGAACAGCCCGTTCGAAAAAGTGCCTATCCATAGCTGGTTGGCTTTGGTCATTTCAAGATACAGGATACTAAGGTCATGTTTATCATTTTTAACTGCAAACGGCAGTTTCACATAATCCAGTAAATCGGTACTGCGATTGTACAACTGTACGCCGCCACCATCGGTACCAATGAACACACTGTTCTTATATTCTGCGAACGACGTTACGATAGGCGCACGCAGGCCATAAGGGTCAAAGGCATTGTATTCCTTTAGTTTGAAATAATTGAAGTTTTCATCGTATTTATTCAACCCGCCACGGTAAGTGCCTATCCAGTAGTTGCCCTGCCTGTCAATAAAGATAGAACGGATGGAACGGCTGCTCAGGCTGCGGGCATTTCGTTTATCCGGAACATGGTTGGTTATAGTGTTTGCTGCAACATCCAGTATATCGAGGCCCTCATCAGTACCAATCCATATCCTGTTGCGGCTATCAGCATCCAGCGTAAATACCAGGTTGCTCGACAACCGTGGTGTTGTTTTGTGGTTGTAGTTTTTAAAACTTTTACCATCTGGCTCCAGTTTGCTTACACCGCCGTATGCTGCGAACCAGAGATTGCCCAGCTGGTCTTCTATTATTTTATTTACTGCACTGCCGGTCGGGCTTCCGTTATCAATTTCCCTGTTTGTAAATATGCTTACCCGGTTGTCCAACGGATTAAACATATACAATCCATTATCTGTACCAATCCATACCCGTTTTTTTTTATCCTGTTTAAAACACAGCGACACCTTTCCAATAAGCATTTTTACCAGCATTTCGTATTTGCTATATTCAACCAGTTCGCTGGTTTTTGGATTTAAAATATAGATCCCGCCAAAGCTGGTTACCCAAATATTGCCGTTATTATCTCCATTAATTGAAGTAATGGCAGTTCCCATTTGCCTTCCTTTCTTGTCTTCGTAGTTTAATATGGAATCTTTTCTTCTATCGTAAAAACTCAACCCGCCGCCATTTGTACCAATCCAGATATTACCATCCCCGCTTTCATAAAGCGCCACTATATGATTTACCCGTAAACTTTTCGGGCTGGCAGGATTGTGCCTGTAAACTTTAAAATTCATTCCATCGAATCGGTTTAAACCCTCTTCAGTAGCCAGCCATATAAAGCCAAAACTATCTTTCAATATATCATAGATCGATCCTGACGATAAACCCTGCCTTGTAGAATAGTTATTGAAACTCAGGTTAGGCGGTTGCGCTTTTGCGATAGGTAAACAGAGTATGGCAGATATAAATATTAGTACAAAATAAACTCTCATTGGGTTAGTGGTACTTGACTGTAAATTAATCAGTTAGGGCAGACAGCTAAAACGATTAATTGTAAATTAAACGGTCCCATTGACTTTTTGATAAACCTTATTTATCTATTTATTACTACGTTTTTCTCTGATTAATTATACATCACAGTAATCAATAGGTATAGTAAAATAAAATGTTATTTAAAGTGCTTTTAGCCTGCAAATTCAACGCTAAAATTAGCTTTAATTTTTCTTAAACACTGATATAGCTTTTTTGAAAATGTAACCGGCACCAGGCAATATTTTAATGCCCTTTTATTTATTACATGCCAGAATTTATACATGCCTCCCTTAAAGCATTTTATACCGGAAAGAAATGGTAGGATGCAGAGAGTAGTATTGGGGAATATTTTGTAAAATAATTAGCAGTCCAATACACTTGTATTCCCACGGTGAATCATTGGCTTTAATAGCCCGAGGCGAACGTAATCAATATAATTTTGAATAAAATTATTGTAGAAATCAGGCAAAATAAGTAAGTCCGGGCCTTTACCTGTATTTTCAGCAATTCTCGTCATCACTTCTAATTCATCCCCGATGCATGGAGTTGATTACTGATTCCCGAAGCAGATAGTTTATCATAATCGTCTTTTGTTAATTCAAAATTGTTTTGATTACACGCAGTAACCCGTTGAAAAATGTAGCTTGTAGCATAAGAGGATACCTGTTGTTTTTTATCATCTGGTTGTTGCTTAATACTCTGCTGCTGCCAATATTTTGTGGCAAACGGGACATTCGTCCAGCAAATAAATAATGATAATTGAAAGCTTCTTATTGTAATTGTGGCATATTATGGAATCATTACAATGGCAGGCTGACGTTTTTATGATAGAATTTAAAATTCAATAAAATCGAAACTTTCATCGGGTGAGAAATGTTATATCACTCCAAATCGTTTGAGAATATATTTCTTTCAAAAGCCCTGTACAAAAGCTATTCAGGTATACTCGCCATAAAATGCCATGGCGCCGGTGTTCATTGTTATATACTTCGAAGCCCCCTTTTTTTCCCAATATCTCGAAATGCCAGTATCCTCTCACTTTCAAAATTCCCTCATTATTTATCCAGGCTTTTACATTCCAGTTCTTGCCCGTTCTGGAATCATAAATAGTTCCATCCATCCATTCTTCTTCGTCTGCATCAAATACTAAACCATGCATTATTTCCATACCAATAATCTTCCTTGTCCGTAATGCTTTATTGGGGTTTTGATATCACATCGCTGGTGCATAGGCTGGCTTTTATCATCGCTGTCGTCAAACCAGATTACGATGGCTTTGTATTCAATGAATTTAAAAACATCCAAAGTTAAACAATACCCCAACTCTCCTGGTCGGTAATATCTTCTACAATATTAGTATACCAACAGTGCCATAGCACGCGAATTGGGTTACCATTAAGACCTGTTAATTATCTAAGTCAAAAGACAGTGTAAACGGGCAGGCACAATATTGGGATACTGTATATGTACGATGATGGGGATAGGAAATTGAATCCAATTAAATATTGGCATAATTCTATCTGTCAGCAATGAATGCCGGCAATTTATTTAATTTGCAACCGCTCATTACAAACCATATTTTTTATTATTAAATCATCTGCATGAATAAGTCAACCATACCTTTCATCGCTTCACTGTTATGCATCCTTCAAATTGCAGGGATTAATTGCACTAACAGGAACGGGACAGGTGATGCTGCTAATCCCAATACCACGGCGTCGGGATTATCGCCGGTAGCTGCTAATACCGGCAATTCATCAAACGGTATGGGCAATTTTGTAGCTGCTTCCAACGCGGTAACACCTGCTGTGGTTCATATTAAAACCGTCTATAAAGAACCGGCTTCCGGCAATTACCCCGGCCAGATGTATGATGTACCGTCCGGGCGCTCCGCCATGGGATCAGGTTCCGGTGTTATTATTACAGCCGATGGTTATATCGCAACCAATAATCATGTAGTGGAAAATGCTTCTGAAATTGAGGTTATTTTGCCGGATAAGCGAATCTTTTCCGCAGCATTGGTTGGGCTTGATCCAAACACCGACCTGGCATTGTTGAAAATTAAGGCAACCGGGCTACCTGTTGTAAAATTCGGCAACTCAGACATTGTGCAGGTAGGCGAATGGGTACTGGCAGTAGGCTATCCTTTTTCACTGAATACGACCGTTACAGCCGGAATTGTAAGCGCCAAAGCAAGAAGCATCGGAATAATTAACCGGCCTGGCAGCAGCGATGATGCAGGCAATGCAGCACCGGGGGGAAGTGCAGCTATAGAATCTTTTATTCAAACCGATGCGGCTATTAATCCGGGTAATAGTGGTGGAGCCCTTGTAAATACCAATGGTGAACTGATCGGTATCAACAGTGCCATTGCTTCTCAAACGGGAAGCTATGCGGGCTATGCCTTTGCTATACCTGTAAACCTTGCTAAAAAAATACTCGATGACCTGCAAAAATATGGTGCGGTAAAACGTGGTGTATTGGGCGTTTCATTTCCTTCCCCGTCAGTAGAAGATCAGTATTTACAACAAAAGGGAATTACCCCGGGATCGGTGAAAGGTGTTTATATAACTGGTGTAATGAATGGAAGCGCCGCGGCAACCGCGGGCCTGAATGAAGGGGATATTATTCAAAGTATTAACGGGGTACAGTTAACATCATCTTCCGAATTTTCAGAATGGATCGCAAGGCACCGGCCTGGTGATGTAATCAAATTAACGTACCTGCGTAACGGTAAAACGGGCACCGCCTCGGCTACCTTAAAGGCGGAGGCTGCATCCGGCACGGCAGCCAAAACTTCGGAGTCGCTGGAAGAAATATACAACAGGCTGGGGGCTAGCTTTGCACCACTTACCCCGGCGATGAAACAACGCCTCGATATTAGTTCCGGTGTAATGGTCACAGATGTACGCAGGGGTGGTTTCTTCGACCAGGTTGGTATTCCGCCAGGTACCATCATCGCCTTTATCAATGGCCGGCCGATTGATAATCCGCAGGATATCGACCAGGCCCTGATAGCCGCTCAGAGAGGGATGATAAAAATCTTTGCCATTGCACCAGATGGTTCCAGGGTTGTGTTTAATTTTTCTTTAGGAACATAAAATTATAATTGTGTATGATTGAATTTTGGATAACACTTCGTTAGGCAAAGTGCTTACGTGGACATCGCATGTTACTTCACATTGCGGTAATAAAAATTTCCTGAAAAACTGAAAATGCACGCTGTTTGTGGCATCCGTGAGAGTACCTCCGGCTGGCACTTCTTTTATATTCAACTTGATGGAGGTACTCAAAATAGACATCAGTCCCTGCAAAAGTTTCAGGCAAAGGCGGGCTCCCTGAACAAACAGAAAATATCCACCTGGCAAAAAGCTCCAATCACTTTGATCTCATAGTTCCATAGTCAGATTTCGCTTGTATAAACAGATGACTAAGTTCATTACAGGATATAAAGAAAGGTTTTGGGACTGAATGTGCTGTCCGGCATAAATCGTAGATTTGTTCATAATCGTTTGATTAATGAGAGGTGTCAACAAAATAACAAAAGGAGCACTAAGCCCACCTCTACATTTTTATTATTTAGTCCATACAATAGTACATTAAAATATAAGCAATGAAGCATTTGTATTTGTTTATTGCG
Organism: Ferruginibacter sp.; assembly: GCA_031424955.1. Taxonomy (GTDB): domain Bacteria; phylum Bacteroidota; class Bacteroidia; order Chitinophagales; family Chitinophagaceae; genus Ferruginibacter. The sequence continues at coordinate 13,102 of JANPIJ010000263.1, forward strand.
GTATCGTTCTGCGCTCTGTTTGCCAGTGCACAGTTGAACCAGGCGTGGAAGGGAAAAAAATGCGCTGTAGTACTTACGTATGATGATGCCATTGATGAGCACCTGGACAATGCTGTTCCGCTATTGGATTCATTGGGTTTAAAAGCTACTTTTTATATCACTGCCTTTTCTACATCCCTTCAAAGAAGATTAAGCGAATGGAAAAAGCTGGCAGGTAAAGGGTATGAACTGGGTAATCATACATTGTATCATCCCTGTATGGGTGGCGCCGGCAGGGAATGGGTAAGCTGGGAATATGATTTAAACAATTACTCCGTAAAACGGATGGAAGAGGAGACAAGAATGACCAATCTTTTTCTGCAGGCTTTAGATGGAAAAACCAACCGCACATTTGCTTTTACCTGTGGCGATATGAAAATTGGTGATTCATCATTCATCAATGGCATGAAAAATGATTTTTTGGCTGCCCGGGCTGTTCGCAACGAGATGCACAAAATCAATGAAGTGAATTTGTATAATGTGGATTGCTACCTGGTAACTGGCCACACGGCCCGGCAAATGATGGAGTGGGTAAAAAAAGCAGTTGAAACCAATTCATTGCTGGTAATACTCTTTCATGGTGTAGGTGGCGGCAATGGGCTAAATGTGGCAGTTCCGGAACACAGGGCTTTTCTTTCCTGGTTAAAACAACTCGAAAAAGATATATGGATAGCGCCCATGGTTGAAGTAGCGTATCATATTAAAGACTGGCAGGCAAATGCGAAATAAAAAAGTAAGTCCTCCTGTAGAAACAGGAGGACTTTAACGATTGCTTGCTATATGAAAATCTTAATGTCTTGTTAAAATTATTTTTATGTTATGCTTCTAAACCCTATATTTGCGCCCTCTAACGATTGATTGCTTATTAATTCCAATTTACTCTTTCTCTTTAAAGCCCCTCTTGCACAGTAAAGGTAAGAAGGGCTTTAATATTACAGGAAACAACTAAAGCGGCTTTTTATGATGTTAAAACATCGGTTTATTTGGGGAAACCCTTTTTACCACTGCATTTTAAGTTAAATGAATAATGATCTTCATTGCGTATCTTGTACATGTTGAATTGATAAAATACTTTCCAATACCTCAAAACAATACCTGGCTAACAGCATTTACACAGATATAATCTGAATCAAATTGGTTGGGTACTCCGTAAATGCCCGCATTTTCTTTCATTCGTGCGTGGGCAATGATGTTCCATACACCGGGGAAGGAAAGGAATATGATACCTGAACCATACAACATTAAGATCCACAAAAAAATGCGGGCTACCTGCGCCGGAAGAAAAACAGCGCCTCACAGATGATGACTTACAACCTGAAAGAGGGGAAGAGTTCAATGGGTATTAATTTGCAGCGATTGTTTTAGATGACTTCAGGTAGCCTCAGCATGCCGATATGCACTATATTGCAGCAGTTCTCCATTCCACTATCCTATGAAACAGTATTTTAATCTATTAGTTCTCCTGGCTATATTTTCATCCTGCGCCAGCCTTAATGACCGGCATTATATAAAATTTGAAGAAACTAAACAAAGCCCTGACCGAAAACCAATCAGGAATCTTTTAATTCTCGGTATGGGAAAATTGCCCACCCGGTTTTTTCTGGATAATATTACCAACAGGTTAATCAATGATTTTAGAAAAAAAGGGATTACTACAACATATTATTTTCTTGGGAATGATATGGCAAAAGCAAAAGAACAATTTGATACCTTAACACTTGTTAATAACTGCGATGCGGTGATGTCATTTTTCGAAACTGATTTTGCTGAGATCAGGCAGGTAGTTGACAATTACTATATATTCACTCCGGATATGTTCGGGCATGTCAAAGTAAAACACCTTAGATTTAACCAGGGTTTTAATATCAGGCTTTACGAACCGGGGAACCTGCTTCAATCTTTTTGGGGGTCTGCACTCAATATTGATTACGATTTCCGGGATCCGAATCTTTACCATGCCATATCGGATAAAATGATAGCAAGCTTGAAGAGAAATAGCTTATGCAATTAGTATGTTTTGCAACGTCTCCAATGAGCTAAGGCAGGAGTGGGTATGCGGAATTTAAAACCTAAATAATCTAAACAGAATTATTAACTTCAATACCAATATCATTTAGAAAAAAGCATCTATATGGATAAGAGGGCATTTTTAAAAACATCTTCCGCGTTAACCGGTGGCGCATTACTTACAAAGTTGGCTGGGTGTACAACGCAAGAAAAAAAAGAACACATGAAAAACTGGGCCGGTAATATAACTTACAGTACAGGCAATGTGCATTATCCAAAAACAGTGACGGAAGTACAGGAAGTGGTAAGGAAATGTAAAAAGATGAGTGTGCTGGGGTCAACACATTCGTTTAATAAAATCGCAGACAGTGAGCACAACCAGGTTTCGCTGAAGGAAATGAATAAAGTGGTATCTCTCGATAAAGAAAATAATACCGTGACCATTGAAGGCGGCATGCGCTATGGCGAACTGGCCCCTTATCTCCACAAGCAAGGGTATGCCTTACATAACCTGGCTTCCTTACCGCATATTACTGTTGCAGGCGCTGTTGCTACCGGTACGCATGGTTCGGGTGTAAAAAGCGGCAACCTGTCAACAGGTATTTCAGCAATAGAATTGGTGAATGCTGGAGGCGACCTCGTTACCATATCAAAACAAAAAGATGGGGAACAATTCAATGGGGCCGTGGTTGCATTGGGGGCATTGGGAGTGGTAACAAAATTAACACTGAACCTGCAGCCAACCTTTGATATGAAGCAACTGGTATACCGCAACTTACCCATGGGAGAGCTGAAAAATAATTTTGATACCATTGAAGCGAGTGGTTACAGCGTAAGTCTTTTTACTGACTGGAAAAACAAAAATATTAATGAAGTGTGGATCAAGAGCAGGGCAGTAACCGGTGATGCTGCAGCAGCAGCCGAATTATTTGGCGCTCAATTGGCCGCACAAAATATGCACCCCATCGAATCGGAATCTGCAGAAAATTGCACAGAGCAAATGGGGGTGCCCGGTCCCTGGTTTGAAAGAATGCCGCATTTTAAAATGGGGTTTAAACCAAGTGCGGGCAAAGAATTACAAAGTGAATTTTTTGTCCCCATTGAACATGGGTATGATGCGATGATGGCGATGGAAAAGTTGAATGAAAAAATTACGCCGCATTTATTTATCTCAGAAATCAGGACCATCCAGGCGGATGACCTGTGGATGAGCCCCTGTTACAAACAAACCTGCGTGGCGCTCCACACCACCTGGAAACAGGAAGACGAAGTAATGAATTTGATTCCACTGATAGAAGCGCAACTGGCGCCCTTTAACTACCGGCCACACTGGGCAAAATTATTTACCATTTCACCCGGGGTATTACAGTCGCGGTATGAACAATTGAATAACTTCAAACAACTCATGCATCAATACGACCCAAATGGAAAATTCAGGAATGAATTTTTAGATACCAATTTATTCAGTTGATTAGTTTACATAGAATATGGTGTAGGTATATGAAGGGAAATAAAATTTGAAATTCACTCACCATAATAACCGGCATCTGCTGATGCCCAAACCGGGGGCTCACCAAAAGGGGGGCGAAAAGCAGTTGGCCGAAATATACCGGGGAGTGGCTTATCCATTGGGTACTTGTGACTGGTGATTTTGAAAAGGTATCAAAGGTTGCTTCTTATTAAGATATATGATTCCAATAATTAAAAGCCAAACCAACCAAAGCGTACTGCCAATAAACCCTGCCATATTCCAAACCGGGAAACCTGGTATAACCGTTGCAAATAATTCAGCCTGTGCCAGCAAATAAATAAATGAACTACTGAAACCGAGCCCGTTTACCCATTTCGGAAATAGCCTTAGCCTGGCAAAAGAAATGGTTATTAAAACGGTCCAGGTAATGGTAAATAATTGTCCCAGGTGTTCTCCCAATATTACACCTGCAAATTGATGAATGGTTTTGAATGCAACAATGGCGGCGGTTTTAGTGGCTTCATCAGTGGCATTTACAAAAGTGTTAGCCAACACAGGAACTACAAAGGTCCAGCGCAACAAACCGATCATTTGTACAATCAGTGCAACAACGCCCAGGGTTGTTGCCACACGAACCGGGGCCATGGTATTTTCAAGCTTTCTACCGATAATTATATAGGCTGGTAATAACGGAAAACCAATCATGGCAAATGCAAACCATGTCCATATCAATTGACTACCACCTTCGTGAAACTTAGTAAGTACAATTGCTGTTTCCTGTCTTAAAATATTGGGATATTCAAAAATTATGGTGAGCAGGGTATATGGAATAAAGACTCCCACCGCTCCCGCAATCAAAAGCCATCCAAGTGCTTTTTCTGTTTTCATGATTCGTTGCATTAGAGTTTGAATGAATAACTAATACCTGGGGTTGGGTTAATCTTTAAATCCTTTCCTTCAGCCGCTACCGCTAAAGCGCCGATCCTGAAGTTTAAGCCTTTCCATATCATCCAGCGGAAACCGGCTTCTACACCCAATGCATTTTCACTTTTATAATCACGGTTAATGCCACGTAACCAGGAGGCGCCTGCATAAAACGAAGAGGGGATTTCCTTTTTGTCAACCGGGAGGAACCAGTAAGTAACACCGGTTTTTATGAAGTTAGTGTACTCGCCCGATTTAAATGCAGTGGTGTAATACCCCGCATGAACGGATACATGCCGGTGACGGTATTCCAGGCCTATGGAAGGATTGCGGAAACCATTAACACTGAATTCGTTTTTTGAAAATTTGCTTTGCGAGAAAGCAGCGCCGGTTGAAATTAATAATAGCGCAGAAAAAATAACCTGTTTCATATCATCTTTTTTATTTGTTATTGATGATACAAAGATGCGCCGCTAAAAAAAGATGGTACAGGACAAATGTCTATAAATAAAATAAGGAAACTTTATTGCGGACAGGATCCGGATGCCTTTCTTTTTTCTATTTATGGCTACATCATAGGGATTGATTTTTTAACGCTAACAGGTTTTCTATGCGGTACTGCTTTGGTTATACGCCAAATTGGGCCAGGTGATGATCCAAATGTTTGTACAGCATATTATTCCATTCCGTTTTAGTTAATTTGCCAAATGAAAGGGATTCCTTGTTGTCAAAGTGGGCTTCACCCAATTGCCTGGTTCTGGTAATGTAGTTTATCAATCGTTTTTTTTCAGGATCAAAATCTTTTGATTCCCTGATGATGAAAGCGGGGGCAGTTTTACCATTTCGCTGATAGGCGGTTTCTCCAACAACTTTATTTTTAACCAGTGTTTTTAAAACAAACCTCATCAAAAAATTGGGTTGCGGGTGTATGTTTTCATAAATCATTTCATAGGTTACATTACAGTGAGCCAGCATTTGTGCTACACTCATTTTACCCCAGGTGGGTTGTGTTTCCGGTGTCAGGTTATCAATTCTTTGAATTACCTGGTCACTAATTTCTTTGCCGAAGATATTGGGAAGTGGCATGATTTGTTAATTTATGTTAGGAGTAAATTTTTTAGTGCACTGAAATATAGCCAAACAATTATTGATATGCTATTAATTGCAGGTATTATTTATTTCTTTAAATTATTTGGTTCCATTACTATCCTGTAACAAAGTAACGCCAATATTAAAGTTACCGGTGTAAACACCGCGGTTTCAAGAGTCATTTTTGCCGCAAGGTTACCAATAGTGTTGATACTAAATAAAATGACATACATCCAGAGAATAGCCGTTATGATGGTTGAATGGATCGCAAGTTTTAGGTAACGGCTTTTAATTGTAATGGCAGCAATCAATAAAATATTGATGGCAATTGACGCGATCTCGAATCGTACCATTGCTGATACAGTTTTAAGGCGGCCTCCCCAAACAATGTTATAAGGAACTATTTCAATCAACACCAATAAATGAAAAAGTATTACCAGGCAAAGCAGCAGTAGCACTATATGGATAGCTGTTTTGAATTCCACAATTTTTAGCATGCGTTTCATCTGATTTCATTGATAAATTGTTGTGAATGCTTTGTCAATATTTGCCGTCGGGTATGCATCAGCCTCATAAAGGCAGAACGGTAAATAATTTAATTTTTTCCCCTCTTCCTCTCAACTCATTTTCCCCCAGCGCCGTAAGGTGAAATTGAGACTGCAGATGAAGTTTTTGTATTAATTGACCGGATATCAGTATATCAACATTGTATGCATTGCAAAGGCCCTGGATACGGGCGGTTGTATTTAGTACATCACCCGTAAAAATAATATTCTTTTTGATAACACCTATTTCACCGGTAGTAACTTTCCCAATATGTAAACCCGCTTTGAATCCCGGCAATACTCCGAAATTTTCATTGTATTTTTTCAGTTGAATTTTGATTGCCGCATCCATGGCAAAAAAACACTGAACGCAGTTATTATTTAGAAGCCCTTTATTTAGTTTCCACGAAACAACAATTTCATCACCCACATATTGATATATTTCTCCTGAGTATTGTATAATCGGGTCGGTTAAATCGGAGAAATAGGCCCTTAGCATTTCAAAATATTTAACATGCCCGATATTTTCAGCAATGGTAGTAGAAGATTTCATGTCTAAAAACATAAAAATTCTTTCTTCTTCTATTGGGGTATGATATTTACCTGTAATAAATTTATTAAGCACACCCTGCCCAAGATGCTCACTCACTTCAGTGTAAAAAAGGGAAACACCAATCACCGCTGCCATATATACTTCTACACTCCAAAAAGCATAGCTGGAAAAAAATGACCAAACATTCGTCCATACCTGCTCATCCAAAATGCTGGTGCTAAGTTCAACAGCAAAATATATTGATGTATTTATTAAAAGAAACGAGATGATTATGGTGAGGTAGATTACTGTCTTCAATACAGTTTTTAAAAAGAAACTTTTTGTAAGGAATAGCCTGTTGAGAAATAGTATTTCAATGGTACCAACCAATAACCCCAATATAAGTGCAGAAGCAGCTGTAATAAAAATAGTTTGGCTAAAATTGTATGGATTGCCGGTGGAAGGATAGTGATCCAGGTTGCCTAGCAGCCCCCTTTCCAGTAAGGAATAAACGATGCTAAAGATTGCCCAGATAAGGCCAAAAGGAATAATACGGAAAATATTTCTGATGGTTTTAGGCACCGGCATAGTGACAAATTTTAGCAGGGTTAAATGGTCAGTTTGATCAATTAAGGGTAAGTTAATTTTTTTTTAGTAAAAGACTAGCCCTCTTCCTGGCAGCCCTCTAATAAGCTAAACAGGCGCCGAAATTTTTTCCGGCGCCTGTTGTTTACTTTTTTCTACACTTTAAGATTGGAGCTATTTGTAGCGAATAACAAAACGTTCCAAGGAATTGCCTTTCAGGCGTCCTCATTTGCTTCGTCAAAAGCTAAACTAACGGCTGGTTTTATTTACAGCGTCAGCTAAAGGTTCTGGCTAATTAGCTGTTCTTATCTTTTAACTCAGCCCCGGAAATAAAATGCCGGTGTCCTTTTTTATCCACCCAATAATATTGTGATTTATTATTGATGTATATTTTTTGACCATCGGGGCCTTGTTTGCCCTCGTACACTTTGTCTACCACAACTGCCTTTCCTTTTGATGCTATTTCCGCGGTTTTGTCAGCCACTTTTTTTGCGCCTTTCCCAATAGCCTTACCTGTTTTTTTAGCGGCTTTTTTAATATCCTGTCCTGCAGTAGTTGTATCCTGTGCCCGGATCGTAGGAGTAAACAAACCGAAACATACAGTCACCAGCCCTGTCAATAATACTTTTTTCATAATTATAAATGTTGTTTTTTAACAGGTAAACAAATTACATGCCTATATGCTTTGGTTAATAACACAAATTTTCTGTACGATCCGATAGTCATCGGATTATACGAATAGCGATCAACGTGCTTAAACTGTTTTTATCATTCCTGTAACAAAATAAATAATACCCCAACTTATGTTTGCCATTGCACTGGTCATTAATTTTTGGTTTCAATTTTTAAAACAGATACCATTGCAAAATAATTGAAACACTAAACCAACCGGAATTAAATATGAGCGACCTACGAACCAATGGTTCACCCAACTCTGCCCGAAGGGTGCTGATAGCCAGCCTTGCAGGCACTACCATTGAATTTTTTGATTTCTATATTTATGCTACGGCCTCTGTGTTGGTTTTTCCTAAATTATTTTTCCCCTCCGATGATGCAACCACCGGCACTTTACAATCATTGGCCACTTTTGCGTTGGCTTTCTTTGCAAGGCCGGTAGGCGCAGCATTATTCGGTCATTTTGGAGACCGCATTGGCCGTAAAGCAACACTGGTGGCGGCACTAATGACCATGGGTTGCTCAACAGTAGCAATCGGGATGTTGCCATCTTACCAGTCTATCGGCATCATTGCTCCTATACTATTGGCTTTATTGCGTTTTGCACAAGGTCTGGGTCTTGGCGGTGAGTGGGGAGGTGCCGTTTTACTGGCGACAGAAAATGCCCCACCGGGTAAAAAAGCCTGGTATGGTATGTTCCCGCAATTAGGTGCACCCATTGGTTTTTTACTCTCCACTTCTTTTTTTCTCCTGCTCGGCAACACCATGAATGATGAACAGTTTTTTAATTATGGCTGGCGTATTCCTTTTATTGCAAGTGCCTTATTGGTCTGGGTAGGTTTATATGTTCGCTTAAAGTTGGTAGAAACGCCGGACTTCCTGAAAATTATTGAAAAAAATGAGCGGGTTAATTTACCTATTAAGGATGTACTGGGTAAACATGCTAAAGCGCTTGTACTGGGCACTTTTGCTTCTGTTACAGTTTTTTTATTATTCTATTTAATGACCGTGTTTACTTTAAGCTGGGGTACTTCTAACTTAAATTATCCACATTCCGGTTTCCTGGTGGCACAAATGATTTCGATGGTGTTTTTTGCAGCAGGTATTATTATATCAGCAGTATTTGCAGACCGGTATGGGCGAAATACGATACTGTTGCTTGCTTCAATTTGTATTCTAATTTTCGGGTTGTTTTTTTCTCAATTATTCATTGCCGGTCATTTGGGTATACTCGTTGGATTCCTTTCTGCTGGTATGTTCTTAATGGGCATTTCTTATGGTCCGCTGGGGACTGCGCTTGCTGAAATTTTTCCGGTGGCAGTCCGCTATACCGGGGCATCCTTGTCTTTTACTTTAGCAGGGATACTGGGCGCATCATTAACGCCCTACCTGGCTACCAGGCTTGCTAAAGACTATGGTCTTGAATATGTGGGATATTACCTGTCCATAGCCTCAGTCCTAACATTGGTCGCCTTGTTATTTGCGAGGTCCACCATGAAAGATAATTAGCAGGTTACCCCACCACGGAGGCCGGTTTCTACCGGTGCCCACTTATGAATGCTTTTCAAAATAAATTACCGGTCACTTTTTTTGCACTTCCTGTTGCAGGAATGTAGACATGCATGATTCAACCCTGTTATGAGTACCGCAAGCATGGGTTACTCTAAGAAGCTTTCTGAATTTAGTTGGAGGACTAGCCATGAAAAACTGAATTTGAATGGAGTTCCAAAAAAATCGGGATAGACTGACGCCGATGCCATGAAAACTGCAGCCGGTTAACAAATAAATTATTTTTGAACAGGTCCTCTGTAGTCCTGTAATCCACCTAAAATGTTTCGGTTATAAAAAATGCCCATCACCGGATGGGCATTTTTTATAACTCATCATACCAATTTTCTTCTTGTCCGTTTTTGACACCAGGCTGTCCTTTAGCGCTGTGAAACCCTTGATACCTTTACATCATAAAATAACAATCAAATAAAAACAAAATGAAAAAGATCGTATTCGCAACCCAGGTCGTTGGCTTAATTGCAATGTTTCCAATATTGGTGATGCTGGAAATGAATCATCCGGCAGGAACCGCACCTGCAAATAATGTTCCTTCCCCTGTTGTAAAAAAGACAGTAGAAACAAGCTTCCGCCTGCCGGAAAAGGTAAAAGTTGAATTAGTAAATGAAGTATTCCCTATAACCCTGAAAGTACTGTTGTAGTAAAAGCTTTTTAAACAAAAATAATGATGAAAAAAGTATTGATAATAAGCATTGTGTTATTGAGTTCAGTTGTTTCAAAGGCACAAACTGACACATCCAAAGTGGAGCAGTATTGCCAGCTGATTGCTACCCCGGGGATATTAAGCAATAAAGTAACCATTGATATTGACTTCGGAGAAAAGAAAAGTTTTTGGCGGGATAACAGGCTTAAAACGAATGAGGGGAAAATCAAAAAATTCAACACGATTATTGAAGCCATGAATTACATGGGCAGTGACGGCTGGATATTTATCAACGCATATCCTGTTCGCTTTGGAGAAACGGAGCGATATCATTTTGCCTTTAAAAAGCAATTCGACAGGTCTGAAATTCAATACTAATAATCAGTACAATACCATTATTTCGCAGGGCATAGTATTCCTAAAATAAACGTCTTGAAAATCTTAATTTCATAAATATGACTTCAATAATTATAGGAATTACCTCAGGGCTTTTAATAATATTACTATTTGGTATTTTAAAGTATTTGGACAAAAGGATCATTTATGGGCTGATACTTTCAGGAATAGGTTTCCTCTATGTTGGATTTACCTGGACAGATTTGCCTGCTTTAGTGATAACTGCAGTCCAGGCCGTTCTATTCCTGTTTGTTGCATATTATGGAATGAAGAAGAGTGTCAACCTTTTGGCTGCCGGCTATTTCCTGCATGGCTGCTGGGATATTGCATACGATTTTTTTGCTACGCCTGGATTAATTCCTCCACACTACGATTCATTTTGCTTGTCTATTGATTTCACTATTGGTGTTTACATACTGGTTTTTAATAAACAATTCCGGGCTGAAAAAATCATTTCATAAAATACTATTGTGATGACATACACTATACTGCTTGTAAAAAATATGGTTTGTAACCGTTGCGTTCTGGCGGTGGAAAATATTTTGACAAAAGAATCAATTCCATTTCACAAAGTAACGTTTGGTGAAATCCATTTGACAGAGAAACTTTCGCAGGGCCAGGAAGAACGGCTGTTAACCGAATTAACCAAAATTGGCTTTGAATTAATTGACAACTATACCGGCGGGCTTATCGAAAAAATTAAACAACTGGTTATCAAAAGAGCCCGCAATGAGGTAGATGTAAAAGAAAATAAAATGAAGCTTTCTCATTATCTCTCCGAAAATGTTAATCATGAGTACACCTACCTGAGCAGTTTATTTTCATCTGTTGAAGGAAGAACAATTGAGAATTATCTTATTGAACAGCGGATTGAAAAAGCAAAAGAACTGCTTGTGTATGGTCAACTGACTTTGTCTCAAATTTCGTTCAACCTTGAATATAGCAGTGTAGCTCATCTTTCTAGCCAGTTTAAAAAAATTACCGGTTTAACGCCCTCTTACTTTAAAGAGATAG
>JANPIJ010000264.1:0-16412 GCA_031424955.1 Ferruginibacter sp.
TTACTAACGTCAATGGATAACGATGGTGTTAAAAAGGGCTTCGCCAATGATATCACGTCGGACATTTGTAAAGCAGTACACATTCCTGTTATTGCATCCGGCGGTGCGGGAACAATGGAAGATTTTAAAAACGTATTTGAATTGTCTGGTGTCAGTGCTGCACTTGCCGCAAGTGTGTTTCATTTTGGCCAGATTGATATTGTCGATCTAAAAAATTATTTAAAACAAAACCTTATTCCAATAAGATGAACATTACCTACAATACCGAAGGACTTGTCCCTGTGATCGTGCAACATTTTATCACACAACAAGTGATCATGCTTGCTTATATGAATGAAGAAGCTTTAATGAAAACAAAGGCCGAGCAAAAGGTTACGTTCTATAGCCGAAGTAAACAACGCCTTTGGACCAAAGGTGAAACTTCAGGCAATTTTTTACTTGTAAAGAACATGCATTTGGATTGCGACGGAGATACCTTGCTTATCCAGGCAATTCCCCTTGGTCCTTCATGCCATACGGGTTCGGATACATGCTTTAATGAGACAACAGCCAAAGGTTTTTTATATGAACTCGAAGAGACCATAGATAAAAAGATAGTTTCGGACGATCAGCAATCCTACACTAACAAATTATATAAACAAGGGATAAACAAGGTTGCACAAAAAGTCGGTGAAGAGGCTGTTGAGCTGGTCATTGAATCAAAGGATAACGACAACGACCTATTTAAAAATGAAGCCGCGGATCTTTTATATCACTTGCTCATTCTCTTCAGGCAGAAAGGCGTAAAGCTCGAAGAAGTGGAAGAAGTGTTGATGGGAAGAAAGCGAAGTGAAAGGTGAAATGTGAAAAGTGAATGGAGTATTCACCCTTAATTTTGTTTGAAAATAAACTACCATTACTTTATTGATAAAATGCCATGGCACATAAAAAATTTTTCTGTATTGATGCACATACCTGTGGCAATCCTGTGCGGCTTGTTGCCGGCGGAGGCCCGTTGCTGTTTGGTGAAAACATGATGGAAAAGAGATTACATTTTCTACAGGAGTTTGATTGGATAAGAAAGGGGCTGATGTTTGAACCAAGGGGGCACGATATGATGAGCGGAAGTATATTGTATCCACCCAGCGATCCACAAAATGATATTGGGGTTCTTTTTATTGAAACCAGCGGTTGTTTGCCCATGTGTGGCCATGGCACCATTGGTACTATCACCATTGCTGTTGAAGAAGGACTGGTAGTACCAAAAGTTCCCGGTCATCTTCGTATTGAAACACCGGCTGGTTTGGTATTGATTGAATACAGGCAGGAAGGTAAAAAAGTAAAGTCTGTAAAACTCACCAATGTAAAATCATTTTTGGCAGCCGAACAAATACCGGTTGACTGTCCCGATTTAGGCACTATCCTGGTGGATGTGGCATATGGCGGAAACTTCTATGCGATTGTGGATGTACAACCTAATTTTCCCGGGCTGGAAAAATTTACTGCAGATCAACTGATTGCCTGGAGCCGTGTTTGCCGGAAGCTGCTCAATGAACAACATGTTTTTGTACATCCGGAAAATGAAAATATCCGTGGCCTGAGCCATATGCTTTGGACGGGTAAGCCTATTTCAGAAAAGTCATCCGCCCGCAATGCCGTTTTTTATGGCGACAAAGCCATTGACCGGTCACCCTGCGGTACCGGTACGTCGGCCAGGATGGCCCAGTTACATGCAAAGCAATTGCTAAAAAAAGGCGATGAATTTATCCACGAGAGTATCATCGGTTCCACCTTTACCGGCCGTATTGAAGCCGAAACAACTATCAACGGAAAGCCCGCCATCATTCCCAGTATTGAAGGGTGGGCGATGGTAACAGGATACAATACCATTATCATTGATGATGAGGACCCATACGCACATGGTTTCCAGGTTATCTGATATCACTTACAATTTACTACAATAAAAAATATGAAAGCAGTCATCATTGGAGGAGGTATTATAGGTTTAAGTTCGGCCTACTATTTATCAAAGCAGGGTTGGGAGGTTACGGTAATAGACAGAACGGACCTGTCTGATAATTGTTCACATGGTAATCTTGGTATGATTGTGCCCAGTCATTTTGTACCCATGGCAGCGCCGGGTATTATTGCCCAGGGTATTCGCTGGATGTTCAATTCAAAAAGCCCTTTTTATGTTAAACCATCCCTGAATCGCAGCCTGATCAACTGGGGGCTTCGATTTATGAAAAGCGCCACGGCAAGCCACGTGGAATATTCAGCGCCTTATCTTAAAAATATTAACCTCCTCAGTAAAAAACTGTACGAAGATTTAAGTGCCGCCCCCGGTTTTGATTTTGCTTTTGAAAAGAAAGGGATTGTGATGTATTACAAAACGGAAAAGGTGGCGGAAGAAGAAATACACCTGGCTGAAAAGGCCCGGGCTATGGGACTGGATGCGGTAGTACTTTCCCGGGAAGCAATTCAGTTGTTGGAACCGGAGGTAAAACCGGATGTATTGGGTGGTGTACATTACCGGTGCGATGCGCATATTTATCCCAATAAGTTAAACACACAAATGGTTCAACATCTGAAAAATGCAGGGGTGCGGTTTGTTACCGGCAACCCGGTTCAGCAGATTAACAGGCAGCATCAGTCCATTCAATCCGTTACTGTAAACGGGGAGGAAATTAGCGGCGATATTTTTGTGGCGGCTGCAGGTTCCTGGTTACCTGAATTATTGAAAATGGCGGGGTTGCAGTTGCCGCTGATGCCCGGGAAAGGTTATTCCTTTATACATGACAACCCGGTTCACCAGTTACAGGTGCCGGCTATTTTATGCGAAGCCCGGGTAGCCATTACCCCCATGGGAAATCAGTTAAGATTTGGCGGTACGATGGAGATTGGTGCGGTAAATAATAAAATAAATATGAAAAGGGTACAGGGAATTGTGGAAGCCGTACCTGCTTACTTTCCCGGTATTGAAATGACCATGCCACCTAAGGAAAAGGTATGGTATGGATTCAGGCCCTGTTCGCCGGATGGAATGCCGTATATAGGATTTGGTAAAAGTTATCAAAATTTGTTATACGCCGGCGGCCATGGTATGATGGGGCTAAGCCTGGGGCTGGCAACCGGCAAGCTGATTGCAGAACTGGCGGAAGGCAGCAAAACCAGTATTGATATAAAGGCCTTCGATCCGGCCCGGTTTGACTAAGCATCAAAAAATAAAGGATAGTAAAAAATTGCTACCCCATTCTTCGCTGTTTTGTTTGAGCCTCGTGCACCCGCATCCCAAAGCGGGTATGCTCCGTGCCGGGAAATAGCCGGTCTTATTCAGCGGCATGCTGGTAAAAAAATCCCTGGCAACATGGCCTGATAAAAGCAAATGCTGCCAGGGAAATAATATTTATTCTTTGATGTATAATTTCCGTTGACGGTTCTTTAAATCACTGCTGTCAAACCAGGCGTTGTACCAGGCTTTGCTTACATTGCTGATATCATCCAGGTGCATTTCTTTTTCAGTAAGTTCACTGTTACGCCAGTGGAAATGGTCAACCAGTCTTAATGCTTCAATGGCAAAAGCAGTCACAATATCCTTATCATGAATTTCAAGCAGGTTGTCGCCGTTCTTTTGTTCCGGGCCAAAAGATAAATTACTGCTGCCACAATATACCACGGGGTCTTTTCCTTTAAAATTAACTACAACAAACTTGTGGTGTATTGCATAACCATCTATACCGGCTACCTTACCAAAAGGTTCGGGCAGCGTATTTGAAATTCCTTTTGCAGCCACCCTGATGCCTTTTAACGAATTGGGTTTGTACAGGAAAACACTGTAAGCGGCATCTTTACCGACGCTGTCGGTAATGCCATAGGTAAACACCTTATTGTCCTTCACCTGTTGCGTTACGGCATCCAGTATGGAACTCTTATTGGTATCTTTCATAATGGCAAACAGTACATCTGTATTGCCCGGTTTTAGAATACGGGCATTGATGCGGTCGAAAATTATTTGGGCAGCATCCCTGGTATGGGGTGCAAAAGTGATGGTCATCGCTGGGATAGTTGTTTCTGCAAATTCAAAATCTTTAATTGAATATTCGCCACCTTTGAAACTGTCCATTTTTTCTTTGCCAAAAGAAGCATCAAACACATCGGCGTATAACTGTGCCAGTTTTCTATTGTCAAAAATAAGTACGTGATTGCTGTTTACATACAAACCATTGGTAGAAAAATTGGTAGACCCGGTGAGTACTTTAACGGCTTTTTTGTTTTTTATTTGAACAAATACTTTGCAGTGTGCAAGTGCCATATAATGCCCTCTTTGAATATCATTTCCATCGGCAGCCACTTCCTTGAATTTGTTTTCAAAGGTAGTTTCCATCAAAGCGGGATCACCATGTTTTCCGGCATCATCTAAAATTATTTTCAGCCTGTTCTGCCCTGCCAGGATAAGTAAGCGTTTGCATATTTCCGGTTCGTTCAGGTCGTACACCAGTGCCTTAATGGAAAGAGACGGGTCGTTGATCACTTCATCAAGAAAGTCTATAATCCGTTGTCTTGCCTGCCAGCCCAGCCATTTATGCTGCTCTTCAAAAGTATAATCTACGGGTTCGTATTGGCGGGTGGCGTCATTCCACCTGTTGGCCGCATCTGCCTTTTGGGTAACATCAAAAATCAGCTCCGTTTGGTTTGGCCTAACCTTGTTATTGTTTACGTTGAACCTTTTTGCATAAGCCACTGATGATACAAACCCCCTGGTAAAACCCAGTTTTGTTTTCTTCATATCAAAGGGGCTGACATTAATTTTTACCACCACCGTCAAGTTAATGTCCAATGGCAGTAGGCTGCCATCCTTAATATATCGGGGTGTTACTTCATAGGAGTAGTCGCCAAAAATGGGTAGGTCGGTATTAATATTTGTATTGGGCACATGTACCCAATTGAACTTTTGTATGGGTGAATAGAGGGTGGAGTTGCGGTCTTTCACCGGGATGCCGGGATTGCCGGCAAAAAAGGAGTCAGGGAATTTTAACCGGTTGAAAATGTAAGGGTCGCTCAAAACATTATCCACCTTATACATGTAACGAATGGTGAATCCTGCCAGGTTCTTTTTAAGGTTAGCTATTACATCAAAAGCGAGCAAAGTCATTGCGTCGCCTTTATATGCCCTCACACTTACACCGTTTTTTGTGGCAAATTTTTCCATGAGTTTTATTTTTAGTTAATGATTAAGTTGTCAACACTTCATTCAACTCTCCCGGAATCATTTCCTCATCTTTCTTAAGCATCCGGCGTAACCTACCCACCCGCCCTGTTTATTAAAACGGTCCGGTTCAGTATTTGGATGGATGGTTAATTTAGCCGGGATTACCCCGCCGCAGCGCAACAGGGCGGTATCAATGTTAGCAGGTGCAGGTTGTTTAGCGGGTTGATTCATTGCCGGGTGTAAGTAGCCAACAAAGTACAATAAATACTGATGTGAAAGGTAAAAATGATGTAGGGTATAGGTTGGGCTTAGGGTGGGGGCGAACCACTGGTCTTCCAATGTATAATATAGAATCAAAAACTTCATATTGAGTTTATTGATAGTTCGATTCCTAGTGAATGCCTATTAGCTTGCCGTTACTATCCCTTAAAGGTCTGAAGCCATAGTTGCAGGTGCATCCACCTTCCCTTGAACATCTATCATAAGGTATAGCATCTTTAATAAGTAAAGCTTTCAATGAATAAGTTTTACCGGTTATTTTTGACGCTAACTTACAGCGATTACCACCAATAATTTCCCCATCCATTTTCAATTCACTTAAAGCAGCTTTTTGAATATCACAATGGTTTATACCCTTTTGTGCAACAGTGCTATCTTTTCCACTTTCAACAAGGAAACTAAACATTTCACAATAAATATTCCTTTGTAACTCATACATTGAGTTAAGGTCATGGCAATAATTTTTGGCTACAGAAGATAGAAGGGATTGATATAAATACCAAAAGAAATCCTTTTTCGATTGTTCTGTATTTGGATTCTTTTCCATCCAATCAGAAAGATTTTCATAATAGTTAGTTTCATTCAGACCAATTTTAATTAATCCTTTTTTGAACTTATCAAATGGGAAGGCCGCAGGCATATATCTTTCTTTTGGGTAAGATAAATATTATTTAGTGAAGAACAACCCGGCAGAATGAAAACATAATCCACTCATAAACATCAATAGTGAGAATAGTTATTACAGTTGTGTTGATAGCATATCAATTTTTCTAGCGGGTAAGAATAAAAATGGATTTAAAATATCTTGCTTACGTGGCCATTTAGGGTGAATAATATAGTAGTATTATTTCCACATTCAATCCTGTTGGGATGAAAATAATAGTCAGGCATAGTTGGATTTTTAACAAAGCCTTCCCTTGTTAGACATTCAATTAAGGTTTTTCGACTGATGGGTGTTTGAATGTCAATATACCTTATGCCTTTAATTACAATGATGGGTGGGTATTTAACTTTTAAGTTTGTCATACCTCAAAACTATTGTCAATCAATATCATTGTTGGGAACTAATATGTTATAGGGTAAGTTATTTTCCTACCCAGTACTTCAATTATTCCAAATTGATTGATTAATGATATAGGGATAAGGAATTGATTGAAGGAATAAAGCATTCTAAATCAATGATTAAATCTGTATTTGCACTTCACCAATGCACTTTCCTATCGCATTAATAAAAACAAAAAAGGTGACCAATCAATGGCCACCTTCATGCTTTTGTGGAGAATAGCGGGTTCGAACCGCTGACCCCTTGCATGCCATGCAAGTACTCTACCAACTGAGCTAATTCCCCTTTCGGACTGCAAATATAGTGGCACCATCCATTGCTTCCAAAATCAATTTTAATTTTGTTTATTGGCGGGAGGGGAGGCTGGTGGTTGATTGGGTACCAGTTTGCCTTGGGCCCCGCCACTTTCAATACTGCGCATTGCTTCGAGGTTTTGTTTTGCCAATGCAAAACTGGTATCCAGCGCCAGGGCTTTTTCAAAATACAGCTTTGCTTCGGGCTTTTTATCCAGGTCGTATAATGCAAGCCCGTGAATATTGTATACACCAGCCTGCAGATAGGTTCTGCCCACCTGCTGCCCTACATTGTACGTCATGATAAAGTTTGGCTGGTAGGTCAGTTTCTCTGCGGCCTGCGTAGTTTCCAGGCATTCTGTTAAGCGTTTGATGCCGTATTGCAGTTCCATTAATTTATAAGCATGGTAAGGGCTCTGCGTTTTTTTGAATAATTTTTCAAATATATCAATCGCTTCTTTTGGCTGTTGTAATTTATCCAGGCAAATGCCTTTCAATTCAAGCAGGTTACTGTTATCGGGGTTTACCAGTAAGCGTTTTTGTGTCCAATAGTAGCATTGCGGGTATGCGCCCTGTTGCATGTAAAGCATAGCCAGTGTATCAGCATAATTATTGTTACTGCCCGGCTCACTGAGGTAATAATTTAAGGCAATAGTGGCGGTACCTGCATCGCCGCTGTTGATAGCCTGTTCAAATACTTTCAGGTGTGCATTTGTCTTTGCCGGGGAAACCGATGTTTTTTTTGCCTGAGCGGCTACTGTAAGCCCCATCGATGCCAGGAACAAGGTAAGCAGTGTGTTTTTATTCACAGTATTTAATTTAGAAGATTCAAATTAACAAAAAACCCCGAATAGTTTCGGGGCATTTATAAATATCAGTGATTTAAGTTTTAATCTCCCCAAATATCTCCCTTGCAATCCAGCCAGGATTTTACCGAATCGGTAGTTACAGATTTTGGGCGCTCCAGCGGGAAACCCAGTGCCCTGTCCCAGCAAAGGCTGGCCAGTACACCCAATGCCCTGGATACACCAAAAAGAACGGTATAAAATTCATATTCCACCATGCCATAATGTACCAGTAAAGCTCCACTGTGCGCATCCACATTTGGCCATGGATTTTTTATTTTTCCCAATGATTTTAAAACAGGAGGAACCATTTCGTAAATGTTCCAGACAGTGCGGCACAATTTATCTTCCGGCATGTGTTTTTTACCAAACTCCATTTGAGCCGTAAAACGGGGGTCTGTTTTTCTTAAAACGGCATGACCGTAACCTGGTACTACTTTACCCGCAGTGATCGTCTCCCGTACATATTCTTCTATTTGCTCCCTTGCAGGTAAATCAGTGCCTAATTTATCCTGCATTTCATAAATCCATTTTATCACCTCCTGGTTTGCCAGTCCATGTAACGGTCCGGCAAGGCCATTCATACCTGCAGCAAAAGCAAGGTAAGGATCACTTAATGCGGAACCCACGAGGTGGGTAGTATGTGCCGATACATTGCCCCCTTCATGGTCAGCATGAATAGTCATATATAACCGCATCAATTCTTTAAAAGCATCGGTGTCGTAACCCATCATGTGCGCAAAATTGCCTGACCAATCTAATAAACCATTGGGCTGAATATGATCACCATGTTTATACTTACGCCGGTAAATATAGGCGGCAACCCTCGGCAGGCGTGCAATCAGGTCCATCGAATCATCAAATGTTGCTTCCCAATAGTCTTTCTTGCTCATTCCCGCTGCATATCTTTTGGCAAAGCTGCTTTCTGTTTGTAAGGCCATGATGGCAATTACAAACTGCGTCATGGGATGTGTGCTGATTGGGGTTGCATCAATGGTATCAAATACATGGCTCGGTACATGGCTCCGGCGTTGTAATACCGAGGTCATGTGATTTACCTCATCTTCGGTAGGCAGCTCGCCCAGCAGCATCAGGTGAAAGAGACCTTCGGGTAATGGTTCGGCGCCTCCGGGCACCTTTGGCAATTTTTCCTGTAATTCCGGGATGGTATATCCGCGGAACCGAATACCTTCCTGTGGATCAAGCAGCGAAGTTTCGGTAACTAAACCTGTGATGCCCCGCATGCCCTGGTACACCTGGCTAAGGGTAACTTCCCCGATCTTTTTATTACCATGCTCTTTAAGCATTTCCTTAATTTCTGCACCAATTTCATCAGCTTTTATTTTAAAGCTGCTTTTAATTAAATCCATATATCTGCTTTAGGTATAATTTGAATTATGAAAACTAAGAAAGAAGTCATGAAATTACGATGCAACCAACTGCTAAACAAAAGTTTTTGATATATATTTTTTTGAGTTATTAAAAATTGATCAAACCGATAGTTGGGGGTCTTTTTACAACAAAACGGAAGCATTTTCGGGGATATAATTATATCATCATTTAAACAATATTAATGGCTTTGAAGTGCCTTCGTATATTTTTCCACAAATTGTTAGCTAAATTTCATGCTCCGGATTATTCGCTGTAAATTTGCATGACCTCACGGATTTTTTTATTAGTTCCTGAATTTCTGAAAACCGCTGGTCATTTTTTGGATAGTCATTTTATCAATTAAGATTTTGCTGTATCATAAACTGTTTTTCATTTTTCTTTTCTTGAAAAGGTTGAATGAAGGGGCAAAATTTGTGTTTTTTCTATTCATGCTGGTTCAACGCGTTATTTCAACATAATAATTATATACAATGACCAAGTACATATTTGTAACCGGCGGTGTTACTTCATCTTTAGGTAAGGGTATTATTGCGGCTTCCCTCGCAAAGCTGTTGCAGTCGAGGGGGTTAAAAGTGACCATCCAGAAATTTGACCCTTACATAAATATAGACCCTGGTACATTGAATCCATACGAGCACGGAGAATGTTATGTAACAGAAGATGGCGCCGAAACAGATCTGGATCTTGGTCATTACGAGCGGTTTTTAAATATTTTCACTTCCCAGGCCAATAATGTTACTACCGGCAGAATTTATCAAACGGTCATCAACCAGGAAAGAGAGGGTGCATACCTGGGTAAAACGGTACAGGTAATCCCTCATATAACAGATGAGATTAAGCGGAGAATGCTATTGATAGGCAGTACCGGAAAATATGATATTGTAATTACAGAAATAGGTGGAACAGTGGGTGATATTGAGAGTCTGCCATTTGTGGAAGCAGTTCGTCAATTGCAGTGGGAAATGGAGAAAGAAGATTGCCTGGTAGTACATTTAACCCTGATACCTTATTTAAAGGCAGCCAAGGAATTAAAAACCAAACCCACACAACACAGTGTGAAATTGTTGAGTGAAAATGGGGTGCATCCTGATATTATAGTATGCAGAACAGAACGGCCACTTAACCTTGAAATTAGAAAGAAGATTGCCTTGTTTTGTAATGTGAAAACAGAAGCGGTTATTGAAGCCATGGATGCCAGTTCCATTTACGAAGTGCCACTCAAAATATTGCAGGAAGGGTTAGACGTTATTGTGTTAAAAAAATTACATATCAACGGGTATTCCGCACCCGAACTGGGAAAATGGAAAGAGTTTTTGGATAAACTGAAATACCCTTCCGGCAAGGTAACCATTGGCTTAATTGGAAAATATATTGAACTGCAGGATGCTTATAAATCTATCCTTGAATCATTTGTACATGCCGGTGCAGTGAATGAATGTAAGGTGCAGATTGTAAATGTACACAGCGAGTTTATAACAGATGAAAATGTGGCGGAAAAATTGGGTAGCCTGGATGGATTATTGGTGGCGCCGGGGTTTGGTAAAAGGGGCGTGGAAGGTAAAATCATTGCAGTGCAATATGCGAGGGAGAATAATTTGCCCTTTTTTGGTATTTGTCTGGGCATGCAAATGGCAGCTATTGAGTTTGCCAGAAATGTGCTGAATTTGGGTGATGCGCATTCTACTGAAATGGATCCAAAAACCACCAATCCTGTTATCGACCTGATGGAAGAACAGAAAAAAGTTACTGCAAAGGGCGGAACCATGCGACTTGGAGCGTACCCTTGTGAAATTACCCCGGATACACTGGCCCATGCCATTTACGGCGAATCGCTCATCAGCGAAAGGCACAGGCATCGCTGGGAATTTAACAACGCCTATATAGATCAGTTTGAACAGGCAGGTATGATTGCCAGTGGCAAAAATCCCGGTACCGGTTTGGTTGAAATTATTGAATTGAAAAATCATCCGTTTTTCATTGGGGTACAATATCACCCCGAGTTAAAAAGTACGGTAGAAAATCCTCAGCCAATTTTTGTAAACTTTATAAAAGCGGCGAAGGAGTTTGGTGATAAAAAAGTATCCGTTAAAAATCCATTGCTGCAGAGTGAGATGATTTAGATGATGAGTGATGAGTGATGAATAATGAGTGATGAGTGATTAGTTCGGGCGATGTTGTATTTGTTAAAAAACTTAAGGATTACGCTTAATTATAAGTAAGTATTGAATTTGAAAGGTCAATGGTGATAGGTAACTATTCACCATTGACCTTTCGAGTTTTCAGACTAGGTGGTTGTCACCCGCCACTTTATTGGATGATCGATGGTAAAGAAGCAATATTCACCATTCACCATTGCCCATTCACCTCTTAATTTTCCTGCTTGGTCAAAATCTCTTTTTTTACTTTTTCCCAAAACCCGTCAAAGGTTTGATGGTCTTCTTCTTTCCATTTTTTGCTGAAAGCTTTTATTTTTTCGGTTCTGTCATCCCTGGTTAAATTAAAAAAGGCGCTAATGGCTTCCGTGTCATTCTGATGTGCGAGGGTATTGTATAATTCCTTCAACTCCTGTTCCTTACGGATATTGCTGTTTGCTATATCCTTTTCCATTTGCTCTCTTAACTGTACTTTTTCATCGTAAGTGCCTGCCGGCAACAATGTTTTGGCTATTACCGGCATCAGTTCGATCAATAGTAAAATAATTACCAGTAAATAATAACGGTACTTCAATGCGCTGTTATCCTTGATGAGGTTGTTCAGGGCTTCAATCTGGGTTAAGAAACCATCGTTGAAATAATTGGTAAAAGCCTGTTCCTCGCCCTTTATGCTTTCCCGGATGGTTTTTAATGCGGCATCTGCTTCCGCAATTTTCGGCTGGTTTTGCGCAAGCAACTGCTGGTATTCGCCATCCAGTTTCTGGTATTCATTCCTTTTGGCAATCGCAATATCTTTAATCCCCACTTTACCGGTTCCACCGCTACCATCGGTTTCTGCCAGGAAATTATTTCTTGCCGCCGCCACATCTTCATATTTGGCGCTATTCTCTTTTTGCAACAGCTCTTTTTGTAATATCAATTCCGTTTTCCTGCTTTCGTACAATGAATCCAGCTCCTGTTTTTTAAACATTTTCTTTTTTTCATTATCCAGGGAGGTTTGTAAGCGGATCTCTTTTTTGAACATATATAACAATGCAGGCTGGGCCATAAAAACGCCAATCGTAACTGCCAGTAATCCCCGGAACAACAGGGGGAGCAAACGGTTTTTATTAAACTTGTTAATCCCTTTTATCAACGCCCGGTCGATGGTGAGTATGATAAATCCCATAAAAAACCCCAGGGGCAAAGCAATCCACACATTTCCGGTAACAGTAGTGAAAAAATAGGTCCAGGCCAGCGTGGCGAATGCCCAGGTAGCCAGTACGGTCATGCCAATTATCTTATACCGGTTACGGTCTACCACCGCATCCACCAGTAATTCCTTTTCCGCAGTAGCCAGCCACCAAAGCAGTTCGGTAAATGACGACGGGGTATAGTTTTCCCTTTGCGAAAGGGCAATATTTTTTTCCATCATATAAAATGAATTAGTGGTTAGTCAATTGGATCAATTGTTGAGTTGGGGTGTTGAATGTTGAAGTGTTTGCAAAATACGCAATGCAATTAAATTTTAACGTGGGAGCCAGGTAAATATTTTTTGTTGACATTACATTAACAGTTCATTAGTTATTGGTATTAAACCGGGTTTATATAAACGCGTCTATTCACGTATCTTTGCGGCTCCTAAAAAAAAGGATCGCTTTAAAATACAATCAAATGAAAAATTTTTTAACAAGTGTTGTTTTATCATTAGTTTGCCTCGTCACTTCCTATGCCCAGCCTAAGGGAATGGGTAAAAATGATCCGGAAGCTAAAAAGGTATTGGATGCGGTGAGTGCGAAATTTAAAACTTTCAAATCGGTACAATCCGCTTTTTCACTCAAAATAGAGAACAGCGCCGGTAAAAACCTTGGCACTAAATCGGGGATGGTTTACATGAAAGGAACCAAGTATCGCGTAAGTGTAACCGGGCAGGATATCTTTTGTGATGGTAGCAACGTATCTACATATGATAAATCTACCAATGAATTAACCATTACTAAAATAGATCCATCTGCCAACTCTATCACTCCGCAGAAAATATTTACCAATTTTTACGATAAGGATTTTTTATATAAGTTGAATGATGATGCAAAAATTGCCGGAAGAACGGTGCAACAAATAGAATTAACACCGATAGATAAAAGCAAGCCCTTTTTTAAAGTGCTGGTAAGCGTTGATAAGAAAACACAAACCATCACCAGTACAAAAGTGTATGAAAAGGCAGGTAATATTTATACCTATTCTATAGCGAAAATGAATACGAGTGCCACTGTAAACGATGCCCAGTTCCTGTTTGATTCAAAAAAATATCCGGGAGTAGAAGTGGTTGATTTGAGGTAAGGTCGCCCCTAAATCCCCTAAAGGGGACCTTAGGACTCTTATGGATTAAATAGTTTTTCTTTTGGGCAATAGTTGATGTTCCTATTTATTTAAGAATATTTTTTAACATAAAAGAGCTATAACCTAAACGGGATATCCTACATAGAAGGGTGACTGCTTCTAAGTTCCCCCTTCGGGGGACAGGGGGCTTTGCCACCTATAAGTTTTAATATCCAGCCCTGCCAGGTCCAACACCCTGTCCACAACCGTTGCCGCTACTGCTTCAATGGTAGTTGGTTTGCTGTAAAAAGAGGGTGTGGCTGGCGCAATTATCCCTCCCGCCAGTGTGATGGTTTCCATATTACGGATATGAATTAAGTTATAGGGAGTGTCTCTTACCACGCAGATTAGTTTTCTTCGTTCTTTCAGCACCACATCTGCAGCTCTTGATATCAGGTCGTTACTAATGCCGGTAGCTATACGGCCTAAAGTGCCCATGCTACAGGGCACAATGATCATCGTATTATATTGTCCGCTGCCTGAAGCAAAGGGCGCCATAAAATCCTGTTGGGTAAAATATTTTACCGGGTAATTTAACCAGGCGGTATTGTCCAGTTCTGTTTTCCACACTTCTTTCGCGTTCTCCGTTAAAATAACTGACAGCTCATTCCATTGCTCCGGTATTGCCAGCAATTTTTCCAGTAGTATTTTTGCATATATGGATCCACTTGCGCCGGTGATGGCTACAACAATTTTATTCATTACTTTGTCGTTAAATTAAGTCTGTAAGCTACTAAACAAATATTGTATGCAAAAGGTTATCGTTTTTATTGTCGGCGCAGCGCTGTTAATCGCATTCACTTCTTTCAGGGTGCCTGGAAAAGAGAAAATTCAATGGCTGAGCATTGCGGAAATGCAGGTTGCGTATAAAAAAAATCCAAAACCGATATTGGTAGATGTGTACACCAGTTGGTGTGGATGGTGTAAGGTGATGGACAAGGAAACCTATAGTAATTCAAAAGTTGCTGCCTATATCAATGAAAAATATTACGCGGTTAAATTTGATGCGGAAAGCCGGGACTCCACTGAATGGAATGGAATTAAATATGGCTTTGATCAGCAAAACAAGGTAAATGAAATGGCCATGTATTTATTGTATGGCCAGTTAAGTTATCCCACCACCGTTTTTTTAGCATCGCTGGATGCCAAACCGGCACCTTTGCCTGGTTATTTAAAACCTAAGGAAATAGAATCTCCATTGAAGTTTTTCGGCGATGGAGTATACAAATCAAAAAATTTTCCTGAATATATGAAGAGTTTTAAGACCAGTTGGTAACAGGTAAACTTTGATTGCCTTCCTCAATTCCCGGGAAAGATTACCTTTCGGCTCATCTATCCTGAATGCCATCGTGGGGCTGGTATACGATGATGTAACCGCTTTCCAGCTAAACCAATAATTTATATTCCGGGTAATGATTAAATCCTAAAATTTAAACGGGAGCATTTTTTTGCGATGTAAATTGTAATTTCCATGATTAATGGCAAGTGTATCACCAAAATTACAACGCAGCTTAGGACTCTTTCAATCTGCGGTACTCAACATGATCGACATGGTGGGTATTGGCCCTTTCGTCACTTTACCAATTGTGATGGGCTTAATGGGAGGCATGTTTTTATATGCCTGGATTGCAGGTGCCATACTCTCCTTAATTGATGCGATGATATGGAGCGAATTGGGAGCAGCCTATCCATTAGCCGGTGGCAGTTATAATTTTTTGAAAGAGGCATACGGTAAAAAAGGGCCTGGCAGGATGATGAGTTTTTTATATGTATGGCAAACGGTTATACAGGCTCCGCTGGTGGCAGCTTCTGCAGCGATCGGTTTTTCGCAATATTTAGGCTACCTGGTGCATTTAAACGAATGGGAGGCAAAAGCCGTTTCCGCTGCCGTTATTGTCTTCATTACTTTTTTATTGTACCGGAAAATTGATAGCATTGGAAAGATAGGAGTTTTGCTTTGGACGGGTGTGTTACTTACCCTTGGCTGGATCATCATTGGCGGGATAGCGAATGGCCATTTTCTGGAACCACTTAAAAATATCAATACTGATTTTAGCTGGGGCCATTTATTATCTTTTGTATTTGGACAGGCATGTGTAAAAACGATTTACAGCTATCTCGGATATTACAATGTTTGCCACCTGGGAGGCGAAATAAAAAACCCCGGTAAAAATATTCCCGCCAGCATGTTCATTTCTGTTATTGGAATTGCCATACTTTACCTGGCAATGAATATGAGTGTGAGCAGTGTAATTCCCTGGCAGGAAATAAAGCAGTGGCAGGATTCGGGGCAGAATAATTTTGTGGTGAGCACCTTTATTGAAAGACTGTATGGAGGCGCCGCTGCCAATGTCGCGACCCTCATGATATTATGGGTAGCACTGGCTTCTTTATTTGCAGTAATGCTTGGTTACTCAAGGGTACCTTATGCCGCTGCTGTGGACGGGGCCTTTTTTAAAATCTTTGGCAGGTTGCATCCCACCAAGAATTTTCCATATGTATCGTTGCTGGTACTGGCAGGTTTTGCCCTTGTATTTAGTTTGTTGTTTAGAATGAAACATGTGATTGACGGGATACTGGCCATGCGGATAATGGTGCAGTTTATAGGGCAGGCAGTTGGTGTAACCCTGTTGCGTAAAAGAAACGGCACCAACAACCTGCCCTACAAAATGCCCCTGTATCCCTTGCCGGTGATACTTGCCATTGCAATGTGGCTATTTGTTTTTTATGCAACGGGGCTCACCATCATACTGTCTTTCCTGCTGGTGCTGGGGAGCGGACTGGTGATGTATTTCATTCTTGCTAAAATGCAAAACCAGTGGCCGTTTACAAGCCCCGATG
>JANPIJ010000265.1:0-26040 GCA_031424955.1 Ferruginibacter sp.
CTTCAATATCATATCAACAGTTAGCAAACGATTGATCTCATTAGTTCCTTCGTAGATACGATTGATACGGCTATCCCGGTAGGCCTTACTTATCAAATATTCATCGCTATAGCCATTACCACCGTGCACCTGCACACCTTCATCTACAATATAATCCAGCACTTCACTTCCATGAACTTTAAGCATAGCACACTCAATAGCATATTCTTCTGCAGCGCCCAGCAATGCTTCATTAAAAGGTTTGCCCGCTGTTAATAATTCATGTTCTTTTTCATCTATCCATTTTGCAGTACGGTATAATGCACTTTCATCAGCATATATCTTTATTGCCATTTCGGCAAGCTTGTGCTTAATTGCGCCGAATGTAGAAATAGGAGTTTTAAACTGTTCACGGGTATTTGCATATGTAATAGTTTCAGTCAAAGCCATCTTAGCGCCGCCTATCGCCGCAGATCCCAGTTTTAACCTCCCGATATTCAAGATATTAAATGCTATCACATGCCCTTTTCCGATCTCGCCTAAAACATTTTCAACCGGCACCTTACAATCCTGGAAATACAACTGTACAGTGGAGGAACCTTTAATACCCATTTTATGCTCTTCGGGTCCCTGCGTAAATCCTTCAAAGCCACGTTCAATAATAAACGTAGAAAATTTATCTCCGTCAATTTTTGCAAAAACGGTGTACACATCCGCAAAACCGCCATTGGTGATCCAGCATTTTTGGCCATTTAAAATATAATGCTTCCCATCAGCAGAAAGTACTGCCGTTGTTTTTGCGCCCAATGCATCACTGCCGCTATTAGGTTCCGTTAGCCCGTAAGCGCCTTTCCATTCGCCGCTGGCCAGTTTGGGAATATATTTTTGCTTTTGTGCATCGGTACCAAAGTATAAAATGGGCAAAGTACCAATACCGGTATGGGCTGCAATGGCCACACTAAAAGAATAGCCGCCACCCAACCCTTCATTTACAAGCGTTGAGGTAATAAAATCCTTTCCTAACCCGCCATATTCTTCGGGGATAGAAGCGCCCAATAAACCCTGTTCACCGGCCTTCACCATCAGGGATGGCATCAGTCCCGGTTCCAGTTTATCAATGCGATCCGCTACCGGGTGAACCTCCGCCTGCAGAAACTGCAGGCACATATCTTTCACCATCAGTTGCTCTTCATTAAAATCCTCTGATGTAAAGCTTTCAAACGCATTACTTTCTTTGATTAACCATTCACCGCCTTTTAGTGATGTGGTAGTTGTTGTGGATGTGCTCATAAAAAAGAGGCCTCCCCAAGCCCTCCGAAGGAGGGGTATAGGGAGAATGTTTATTTAAAGGTTATTAATAATTGCATAGCTAATCTGATAAAATTACCAAGCGTGATTTTCGAAATTCAAGTACCCTTATTTTTAATACTCCTGCTTATCTCTCCCCCTTCGGGGGAGTCGGAGGGGGCTAGATTATCATATACCATCTGTAACACCTCCTTTGCAATTTCTACCTGGCCGTTTGTTACGCCTTCCAGTGCCTCGTTTAATGTTTGGCTGGCAAGCTCCATCGTCTGATCCTGCAGATCCATTGCCTCTTTGGTAAGGTAAATTTTATTGATCCTGCGATCATCTTTACTCGCCACCCGTTTTACCAGTTGCAATCTTTCCAGGTTATCTACCAACCGGGTAATACTCGGTTTATCTCTAAAAGTAGCTTCGCACAATTGTTGCTGGCTCAGCCCATCCTGCTTCCATAAATGGTACAAAACGCTCCATTGCTCGATGGTAATATCCACGTTGGCCTGCTTAAAATTCTTTTGCAGCCGCCTTGCGATAGCCGTACTCGCTTTTCCAGTAATAAAACTGTATAGTTCTCCTTTTTTAAATTGGTTGTTTGGCATATAGTTGTTTAAACAACTATATAAAGATAATGATTCATTTGAATTTTAAAAAATTATTTTTGTCGCTTTCATAGCGACTAAACAGGCTGTATTTAAATTAATATTATCAACTAAAGTACTACCAGCGATATCGCAGTGCCACCAAAATACCGGTAAGGTTATGTAGGTTGCATCGCGACTCCCTTGTACGGAAAATCATTATGGAACTTTTTATACTAACCGTTTCCCTCCTGTTACTGGGTGTTTACTCCATTCTTATTATATATTACCGGCATAGCTGGATGACCATTCCAATATTTAAATCAAGTGAAAACATTATTCCCCGGGTAAAAATCTCCATTATTATCCCTGCCCGTAATGAGGAAGAAAATATTGTGGACTGCCTAAATTCAATTGCTGATCAATCTTATCCCAAACATTTATTTGAAGTGTTGGTTGTGGATGACCACTCTACCGATCATACTGCTGAAATAATTTTAAGCTACCGCGATCAAAATGTACAACTCATTTCTTTAAAAGATTTTGTTGCCGAAAACGAAATCAATTCTTACAAAAAGAAGGCCATTGAAATTGCCATTCAACAGTCATCGGGCGACTTAATGGTAACTACTGATGCGGATTGCATTGTTTCTCCAGGATGGCTGCAAACCATTGCAACATTTTATGAAGAAAAGAATCCAGCCTTTATTGTAATGCCGGTAGCCATTAATTGTGGCAATAAATTTATAGAGATTTTTCAGTCGCTTGATTTTATGACATTACAGGGGATTACCGGTGCATCCGTGTATAAAAAATTCCATAGCATGTGCAATGGTGCCAACCTCGCTTATACAAAAAAGGCATTTATTGAAGTAGGCGGCTTTAAGGGCATCGATAATATAGCCAGTGGCGATGATATGCTGCTGTTGCATAAAATTTTCAACCTGTATCCGGATGGTATTTCCTACTTAAAAAGCAGGGAGGTGATCGTACAAACGGACCCAGTAAAAACGATTGCCCAATTTCTCAACCAACGCATTCGGTGGGCAAGCAAGGCAGATAAATATGATGACAAAAGAATTTTTGCTGTGCTGGTGTTGGTTTATTTTTTCAACGTATGGATCTTATTAACAGGGATAGCCTGTTTCTTTTTTACACGCCCCTTTACCTATTATTTTATTGCAACAATAGCTGCCAAAACCATTATTGAATTATTTTTTTTATATCCTGTGGCACGGTTTTTTAATAAACGAATAATACTTTGGTGGTTTCCATTGGCACAGCCCTTTCATATTTTGTATACCATTGTTGCCGGATGGCTGGGCAAATTTGGCAAATACACCTGGAAAGAAAGAACCGTAAAATAAGTGACCGGATCAAACAATTAGTATGGATATAAATTACAATGAAACCTATTTGCAGCCTGATGTGATATTAATTGGTGCCGGGATAATGAGCGCCACATTGGGGGTGCTGTTGAAGGAATTGGAACCTGGTTTGAGTATCGCGATTTTTGAAAGGCTGGATGCCGTTGCAGCGGAAAGTTCCGATGCCTGGAACAATGCAGGCACCGGCCATTCTGCTTTTTGCGAACTAAATTATACCCCACAACAACCCGATGGTTCGGTTGATATTAGTAAAGCCATTAAAATTGCTGCTGCTTTCGAAGTGTCAAAACAATGCTGGGCTTACCTGGCACAACAAAAATATATTTCGTCCCCTGCATCATATATCAGCAATATCCCGCATGTAAGTTTTGTATGGGGCAATGAAAACGTGGCGTTTTTGAAAAAGCGTTATGAATTACTTACAACAAATGCATTATTTGCAGGAATGCAATATTCAGAAGATGATGAAAAGATAAAAGAATGGATACCACTGGTGATGGAAGGCAGGGAACCAGGGCAACAATTAGCCGCTACAAAAATGGATATCGGCACCGATGTGAATTTTGGTGCGCTCACAAAGTCCATGATACAGCATTTACAAAAGCAGGAAGGGGTTACATTGTATCTTGGAAATGAAATACAGGATATCGGCAAAACAAAGGATGGCCAATGGGAGGTAACCATAAAAAATATGGCTTCGGATGAAAACAGGAAATTTCATTCCAAATTTGTTTTTATAGGAGCAGGAGGCGGTACCCTTTCATTACTTGAAAAATCGGATATACCTGAAGCGGCAGGTTATGGCGGATTTCCCATTAGCGGGCAATGGCTTAAATGCACCAATGACGCTGTAATTGCAAAGCATCATGCGAAAGTATATGGAAAGGCTGCCGTAGGCGCTCCCCCAATAAGTGTACCACACCTGGATTCCCGTATGATTGATGGAAAGAAGGCCTTGTTGTTTGGGCCTTTTGCCGGCTTTAGCACCCGTTTTTTAAAACATGGCTCCCTGATGGATTTACCAAAATCCATTAAATTAGATAATATCTTCCCCATGCTATCGGTTGGACTAAAAAATATCCCGCTTACCAAATACCTGATTCAGCAGGTAAGCCAAAGTGCAGATGAACGGCTGGATGCATTGAAAGAATATTTACCCACCGCACAAATGCCCGATTGGGAACTGGCTATTGCGGGCCAGCGGGTACAGGTAATCAAAAAAGATGAAGAAGAGGGCGGTATACTCGAGTTTGGAACAGAAGTGGTTTGTGCGGCAGATGGTTCTTTAGCTGCCTTGCTGGGAGCCTCGCCAGGTGCATCTACAGCAGTTTCCATCATGTTGGATGTGCTGGAAAAATGCTTTCCGGGTAAAATTAAAACACCGGAATGGCAAAGTAAATTAAAAGAAATAATACCTGGTTATGGGAAATCGCTTTCATCTGATCCGTTTCTCTGTAAAACAATAAGAAAACAAACAAGTGAAATATTGGGCCTTGAAAAAGGAGGTTAATCTAATCCCTGGCGCAATTCAATATGAAATAATTCAAATGATCCATTAACTTACAGCATGCCGGAGCAAACCTTTTCCTTTTCTAAACAAACCTGGAAACGCCTCAAGAAAAACAAGGGCGCTTTATTTGGTTTGATAATCATTTCCGTAGCAGTTTTTATTACGATTTTTGGTTACCTTATTGCACCGGACGCCTCACCCAATGCTGATTTGCAAACAGTAGAAATACAGGCAAAAAAGCCCGGATTTTCACAATTGTTTTTAAGAATTCCGGATACAAAAACCAACAGGGCAGGCTGGTTGTCTATTCTCATCAACGGTAAACCAGATGACTACCGGTATTTGCCCATCAGTAGTTATACCATCAAAAATGACACCCTGCAGGTAAACAAATATGTGGATGAAGACACTTCCGTCATCCAGTATTATTCCATTAATCAGCTTACCAATCACCAGCCCGGCAACCTGGTCGCTAAAAATATCATTACCAAAACATACCTCTTCGGCACCGATAAATTTGGGCGGGATATTTTAAGCAGGTTAATGATCGGCACCAGGGTTAGCCTGGCGGTAGGTTTAATTGCGGTGATCATTTCCCTTACACTGGGAATCTTCTTAGGCGCTTTGGCGGGTTATTACCGCGGCCGCATCGATGAAATTATTATGTGGCTGGTCAATGTAACCTGGAGCATTCCAACCTTGCTATTGGTTTTTGCAATAACGATGACGCTGGGAAAAGGTTTTTGGCAAATATTCATTGCCGTTGGATTAACCATGTGGGTAAGTGTGGCAAGATTAATAAGAGGACAGGTGATGGCGCTAAAAGAGCTGGAATATGTGCAGGCTGCCCGTGCCCTGGGATTAAGTGACAGCAGGATTATTGTGCGGCATATACTTCCAAATATACTTGGCCCGGTAATGGTGATTGCAGCCAGCAATTTTGCCACTGCCATTATTATCGAAGCCGGGCTAAGCTTTTTAGGGATTGGTGTACAGGCACCTCAGCCAAGCTGGGGATTAATGATAAAAGAGAATTACAATTTCATCATCACCCACAATCCAATGCTGGCCATGATACCGGGATTTGCCATTATGCTGCTGGTGCTGGCATTTAATTTATTGGGAAATGGGCTAAGGGATGCAGTGGATGTGAGAAGTACTGGATAAATTTTGAAGTGCAAATGAAGAATATTCAATTTGCCGAATACAGTGGGCTGCCCTTTTTCCCCCTTCGGGGGCCAGGGGGCCGTTAATCAACCGGGGCAACCTGCACATTCCTGGTAAATCCTTCTTCCAAAGAAATAAAGGTTTCCGTTCTTTCAATCCCTTTTATTTTCTGTAATTCATCGTGCAATACAAACCGAAGCTGGCTAATGTCTTTACAAACAATTTCGATAAACATACTATAGTTACCCGTGATGTAGTTCAACCGGACAATTTCCGGTATTGCCATCAAATCTTTAGCTACAGAATCATATAATGAGCTTTTTTCTAAATAAATTCCAACAAAAGCCGTAATATCGTACCCTAATTGTCGTAAATCTACATTCAATCTTGTACCTTTAACGATATTGAATTCCTGGAGTTTTTTGATCCGTACATGAATGGTGCCGCCACTAACAAATAATTTCTTACCCAATTCGGCGTAAGAAATTTCAGCGGTTTCCATCATTTCATGAATAATCTGGAGATCTAATTTGTCAAGATTTAATTTAGTTGCCATATTACGAACCAATTTTAATGCTTTTTCAAATATAAACACTAATACTTAAATTTTATCTATATTTATAAAATATTTTATAAAATATTTTCAATGTATTGGCATTTTATATAGATTTGCATTATTGTTTGAGCAGAATATAATTCAAAAATTGTGGGGTGATGAAATTTTTGGCAGACATGCCCTCTTGTCTCGGGGGTGGAGGTAACAGGATAAATATAGCATAGAGCCGGATTTGTAGCAATACAAAAACGACCAGGGTCGACCACTCAACTTTGTGCTACAACTAACTGCTCCGTGGAGGTTCGACCCCTCCCCCTACAGCATCCATTTAGCCTGAAACGTAATAGCGTATTATGTTTCAGGTTTTTTTATGCCTGGTTGGGGATGGCATTAGGGGCAGTTTTAGAAATATGTTTCCTTTTTCCACAAGCAACGGCCACGAATTAACAATATGACTTGTATTGAATTAGTAAATACCTGGAACGTAATTGTTCTCAATTGATTTGCATTCAACAGATCATCAACAACCGGTTCTGCCCGGCTTTTTCCTTTGGCGCACGGTGAATACAGGGAGGGACCTGGCTTCCAGGATGATCAATCGCCAACCTCCATAAGTGACCAGGGCCTAAGCTGATAGGGCTTGCGGTAGATTTAGCCAGGTAGTGAAGATCAAAGAAATGCTCACTTAAAAAGGATTCAAAATCTTCATCTGCTCCACGATATAGCTTTTTGAGTTCAGCACGTATTTCGGGAACAAGCACTTTTTGTTGGGCTTGTGAATTGGGTAATATTTCACTCGACTCGCCATAGTAAGTGCATAAAAAGGTATCGGTTGGTATAGGAGAGCGATCTACATGAAAAGAATAAACATCCGTGGGAAAAAATGGGTAGGCATCATCTCTTTCATAACACCTGATAACATTAAGGACTGGGGATGCGCCATGAGCTTTTAACAGCTTCAAATCATTCAAAAGAATTTCACGGGCAAGCTGTCCCTGTTCGCTCAACTGAAGTTCAAGAAGCTCCTCTTCATCCAGTACCGCCATATTTTCGTCTAGCGCTACCTTTTTAACAATCTCATCAAAATCACCAGTTAGTTTACGGGTCCAGCAAATCGCATTAATTGCTCCATGAAAAGGCGTGGAAACAAGGTCTTGAAAATTGGTGACACGGTGAATTTGATGCTCAGCATCAGATAAATTGATCATAATGGTATATAAGAGTATAAAATCAATTGACGAATGTAGTAATACTCAGCTATTAATCCTTCTTCCCTGTAACGTCTCCGACTGCCAGTAATCATCATTGTTGGGATTTAGTTGATTTGAATGATTATCCAAATCTGTCAGAGGTTTGGTCATGCAACCAACTGCTCCGGCCTTCCACAAAAAGTTCTAGGATATTATCTTGAAAATGCCGCTGATTTCCCGGCACCTAAACAACTTTTGTCACAAATTCATGCGTATAAATCATCTATAATCCTAATACCCGTCATATTTAATTGAACCTTTTAGTTTAAATTTTGCATCGTTAATTAAAACTGTTCACCTGTTTTGATTTACCGGTAACGCTATCATACAATAGAACGATAATAAGCTGAAATGAAATTTATATTCCTATCCTGTTTTACCATTTTTCTCTTTTATAGTTGCAACCGTAATATAGAAAATACCATTAAAATATCGGGAGCTGCCCAGGGAACCACTTATAATATAACCTACCTGGCCGGCCAGCATTCCAACTACCGGGAAGCTTTTGATTCTATTTTTAAAAAAATTGACTTATCCCTCTCTACCTATGTTCCTGCTTCCATTATTTCGCGGATCAATCAAAATGATACTGCTGTAATGGTGGATGATTATTTTTCAACCGTATTTAATAAATCCATACAAGTCTCGGAAACTACAAATGGCGTGTTTGATGTTACAGTGGCTCCAATTATCAATGCTTATGGCTTTGGCTTTACCAAAAAAGAAAAAGTAAATAAAATTTTAATTGATAGCCTGCTCAAATATATCGGTTATAAAAAGGTAAGACTGGAAGGGCAAAAACTGGTAAAAGACATTCCCCAGGTGATGCTCGATTTTAATGCAATCGCCCAGGGGTACACGGTAGATGTACTGGCATCCTTTCTGGAAAGCAAGGGCATTGCCAACTATTTGGTAGAAGTTGGAGGAGAGTTAAGAGCAAAAGGAAAAAACATCAACGACAGCAACTGGACCGTAGGCATTGAACAGCCAAACGAAATCCTTACAGATGGGGTATCATTAAAGGCAATCATTCAAATAAAAAATAAGTCGCTGGCCACATCGGGTAATTATAAAAAATATTATGTGGAAGACGGAAAAAAATACACCCATATTATTAACCCGTTTACAGGATACCCTGCAAAAAACAATTTGCTGAGTGCTACCGTAGTTGCCGACAATTGTATGACTGCCGATGCCTATGCAACTGCATTCATGGTGATGGGGCTGGAAAAATCGAAACAGTTTTTATCGGAACATACCGGCTTAAACCTGGAAGTTTATTTTATTTATGATGAAAATGGCGCATGGAAAACATACACTTCCAAGGCGTTTGAAGAAAATGTAGCAGCCGTTTTGTAAGGCCTGTTTTAATTTCCTTATATGGATCGGCAACAACATACAGGTTTGTGAAATGTGCATCAATTCAGTTCTAAAAATAAAAATTCAAAGAATATGGACAAACAAAAATTAACGGCAGTGCAAGGCTATGCTTTAGTGCTGCTTCGCATTTTAATTGGTTGGCATTTCCTGTATGAAGGGATCATAAAGGCGTATAATCCATCCTGGACAGCAAAGGGTTATTTACTGAGCGCCTCCATTCTCAAGCCATTTTTTTCATGGCTCGCCGGTGATTCCCTGATACCAGTCATTGACACCTTAAATATTGCAGGGCTGATAGCCGTGGGAATTAGCCTCCTCATTGGTTTGAAAGTACGCTGGGGTTGTATCGCAGGAATATTGCTTTTACTGATGTACTACCTGGCACATCCTCCCTTTCCCAGCTTGCCACAAGGCCCGGCTGAAGGAAGTTATTGGGTGGTGAATAAAAACCTGATAGAAATGGTAGCGCTTTTTGTGATCTACCAGTTCCCTTTGGTATCTGTATTTGGTATTGAAAATTTATTTGTAAGGAATAAGGTAAAAACAAATTTAACTTAAACACTATGGCAAACGATAATAGTTCTTTTAAAAAATGGAACAGGCGTGATTTGTTAAAAACGCTGGGAGGATTACCCCTGGTTGGCGCGGTATGGTATGCCGGCGCCGATATTGTTGGCGCCGCAAAACGCGAAAAGCAATTTTTGCTCGAAACTTTAAATATCAAAGCCGCTCCGCCACCCGCTTCAGGCCCTATGAGTGGGAAACCGGTTCGGCTGGGCATTATAGGTTATGGCATCCGGGGCGAACAGCTTTGCCGTGCGCTGGGTTTTGCATCCACCGCATGGCTCAAAGAAATGCATGACGCTTCAGTAAAAAATCCAAAAGACACCAGGCTGGCAGAATTTAAGGCGCAGGAAAACCTGAATATACAACTGGCGGCAATTTGCGACGTCTTTGACACCCGTGCGGACAAAGCATTGGAATCCTTTAACAGGGGTGATAATAAAATTAAACGATTCCGCACACATACTGAATTGATCAACAGCGGCGAGGTGGATGCTATTATTATTGCAGCCCCGGATCACTGGCACGCACCAATGGCTATTGAAGCGCTGAATGCAGGCGTGCATGTGTATGTTGAAAAGCCAATGACGCACAATGTTTCTGAAACCTATACTTTACGGGAAACAGTGCTGAAAAATCCCAAAACAATTTTCGCCGTTGGTCACCAGCATCGCCAAACACAAAGTTTTTTAACCGCCCAGGATATCATCAATAAAAATATTCTTGGCCATGTATCATTGGTTGAAACCAATACCAACCGCAATGATGATAACGGCGCCTGGCAATACGAAATAGCTGAAACGGCCAACCCGAAAACCATTGACTGGGATTTGTTCCTCGGAAACGCACCAAAAGAAGCCTTTAACCTGGAGCATTTTTTCCGCTGGCGTAAATGGTGGGCATACGGATCTGGATTGTCAGGCGATTTAATGACACACGATTATGACCGTATCAACTGCATCCTGAAAATGGGCATTCCAAATTCAGTTACTGCTTCAGGAGGTATCTATACCCACCGCGATGGCCGCAACGTTCCGGATGTAATGCAGGTAATAATGGAGTACCCGGATTTTAGTACAGGGGGGAGCCAGAAGGCAGGAAAAGAGAAAGGCATGACTTTCATCTACAGTGCCACACTGGGAAATCAATTTGACAGGGGGACCGTATTGATGGGGCACGATGGCAGCATGGAACTCGGTAACCGGATTACCGTATATGCAGACCCGCGGTCAACCAAATATGCTGATCTGTTAAAAGAACAACGAATTGAAGCCGGTGTTCCCATTTATCAATATGATCCTGCTGTGAATGGAACAGATGCTGTTACCTCTGCCACTGCAAAATATTTCGCCAACAAAGGATTGTTGTGGACCTACCGGGATGGCAAACGGGTTGACTCCACCTTTCTTCATTTGAGAGAGTGGCTAAGTTGTATCCGGAACGGAGGTACGCCCAGTTGCTCCATCAAAGAAGGATTTGAAGAAGCTATTTCGGCACACATGGGCGGGCTATCTTATAAACTTGGAAGAAGAATTGATTGGGATCCTGTAGCACAAAGAATAATTGCAAAGCCGGGCGAAGACCTCGACGCAGCTTTATTGGCGAATACGTAAGAATAGTCATTTATTAGAGAGTCTTAATTAAATCCTTATTGGTCCTAACCAGTAAGGATTTTTTGTTTGAATGATTTTTAGAATTTCAACTGGTTTTATTTAATTCGATTTGACAACATTACCTATATCCTATTTTTTAAATCCTATCCGGTCTCTCTTAACCCACTTCTTTTTCTTTTTCCTCCTCCTTTTTATCCAATAGGTTTTCCAGGGCATCGTAAATGGCAGACAACTGGGTATCATGCTCACCAATACGGGTTAGCATTTCTTTGCGTAAATCGCTTATCTGTTCAAATAAATCTTTGTGGCTGTTGGCAAAATGCCGCATGGCTATAAATGCACGTACAATGGCAATATTCATATCCACCGCTCTTTTGCTCTTTAATACACTTGCCAGCATAGTTACCCCATGTTCAGTAAAGGCATAGGGTGTATTACCCCTGTGTTTTTGCGAACCGGTCACATTTTGTGACTGGTTCGCAACTTTTGAACCGGTCGCAAATTGCGACCGCATACCCTCATTTTGTGATGCGGTCACAAATTGTGACCGCATAGTTTGCCACTCCCGTGCAGTAAGCCTAAACATAAAATCTTCGGGAAACCGATGGCTATTGCGTTTTACAGCCTGATTCAATACTTTGGTTTCTACCTCATACAATTCAGCCAAATCAAAATCCAGCATTACTTTTGGCCCCTTATTTCATGTATTTTGTTGTGTATTAATTCCAACTGCATTTTATAGGGTTTTAATTGTTGCTATTTGCATAATTAAATTTCTTCCTGGTTGAGTAAAAGTAATGATCGGAATTCAGGCGGTAACCAGGGTCATAATTGCTAAATTTTCCTCATACGAATATAGTTTTATTTGCAAACAAATTATATGAGGTCACTCCATTTTTGAATGCAACGGAGCCTCCCAATTTCAAACCCACCCTTTCCCCTACCCCGCCGCTAATAATTGATTACTGCCAATACTTTCTTATATTGTATAAATTTCATTCTATGCGTAAACCCCGTGAGATTACCTTTTTGCTGGATGATGGAACTGATGTATTTGTGGACCCCCCGAAAGATGGGCTTTATCATATCCGCTATATTATGCCCAACGGTTTGCCCAATGTGGTAATCTGGTCGAAAGAGGGCAAAAATGATGCGTTCTTCGATTCCAATGCCTTAGAAGCGATTAGTAAACTGACTGCGCTCTTGTAACAGCCACCGGCTATTCCCGGTACAAATGCTGTTTCACTTTTCAAATGCATTTTTATTTTTATTGCGTTGTCCGGCATTCCTGAAAAAAATTACCTGTAGGAAAAGTACTCAATGAATGAGGGCTTTCCCTTGCTCTTGATGGTGTAATTTCACTTCCCGTGCAGAAGCGGAAAATTTAATATGGATTAAGCATATTATTAGCTCAAAATTTTCGTTGTCATTGGAGAAAAATCCAAAACTGTGAAAAAAGCTATCCTCTTTCTTTTACTATCTGCAAGTATGCATTCTTTAGTTGCCCAGCCTGCTTACAGGGATTCCCTGGGTGAATTAAAACAACAAAAAGAAAATATTATTACTGCAGCAACCATTCTTAAAATTGAAAACCTGGGTACTAAAATCAATTCAGATTTGCCCGAATTAAGGCCAACGATTTCCGCAGACGGTAACCTGTTATTTTACATCTGTCAAAATCACCCGGAGAATACAAAGTACAATGAGATCCGCAACTCACAGGATATCTGGTTTTCAGAAAGAGATAGTTCAGGTCACTGGAGTGAAGGAATTCACCTCGGATATCCTTTAAACACCTACTACTACAATGCCGTGTTTTGGATATCTCCTGATAACAACCGCATCCTGATCAGGAATTCCTATATCAACGGGGATTACTCCGGTAATGGCGTAAGCATGTGTTACCTTA
This sequence comes from Ferruginibacter sp., assembly GCA_031424955.1. Taxonomy (GTDB): domain Bacteria; phylum Bacteroidota; class Bacteroidia; order Chitinophagales; family Chitinophagaceae; genus Ferruginibacter. The sequence continues at coordinate 13,200 of JANPIJ010000265.1, forward strand.
AAAAAGATGGATACTGGAGCAAGCCCGAAATGCTGCGCATAAGGAATTATGCAAAGTATGACCGGGGCCGCCAGAATGGAGCCAGCATGGCCAACGACGGACAAACCCTGTTGTTTTATATGTCTGCGGAAGATGGTGGTATTAACAATGATTTGTTTGTGTGCTTCCTGGAAAATGACGGCACCTGGACGGAGCCAAAAAGTTTGGGTAAGAAAATCAACCTGAAAAACTACAACGAAACAACTCCCTACCTGGCACCGGATGGCGTAACCCTTTATTTCAGCAGTAACCGCCCCGGCGGGTTAGGCTATATGGATATCTGGAGAACAAGGAAATTAGATGATACCTGGCAGAAATGGAGCGAACCGGAAAACCTCGGAAGCCCCATCAATACAGAAGATATGGATACTTTTTTTACGCTGGATGCCGGCGGTGAATATGCTTATATGAGTACGGATCTGAATTCCTACGGTGAAAGCGATATCGTACGCATCAAGTTGCTGGAGAGAGAGAAACCGGATCCGGTTATATTGGTTAGCGGCAATGTGTACAACAAAAAGACAAACCGCCCATTGAGCGCTTCGCTGATTTATGAAACCCTGCCCGATGGTACGGTGGCTGGTAACGGCATTTCCAATCCATCAGATGGTGCTTTTAAAATGGTGTTGCCCTATGATAAAAATTACCTGATCAGGGCAAACGCCGATCATTTCTTTGCCATCTCCGAAAACCTCAATCTTGATTCCCTGATAAAAGAAGGGCATAAGGAAATACATAAAGACCTTTACCTGGTACCCATCGAAGTAGGCCAGGTGGTAAGATTGAATAATGTGTACTTCGATTTTGATAAATGGGATCTCCGCCCCGAATCATTTGTGGAACTGGACAGGGTAGTAAAAATGCTGACGGAGAACCCGGCTATTGAAATAGAAATGAGTGCGCATACAGATAGCCGTGGCTCTGACGACTATAATTTCAAATTGAGCGATAACAGGGCGAAATCAGTAGTGGAATATATTCTTTCCAAAGGTATCGCTGTAAACCGGATTATTTCGAAAGGCTACGGTGAAACTAAACCGGTAGTGCCAAATGATACGGATGAGAACAGGCAGTTGAACAGGAGGGTGGAGTTTACGATATTGAAAAATTAGCAGGAGGCTGGGTGCTGGATACTGGATGCTGGATGCTGGATACTGGATGCTGGATGCTGGATACTGGATGCTGGATGATTGATACTGGATACTCGATACTGGATACTTGATACTTCATCTCTGCTTCACTTACAAGGCTTCTTTATTTAACAAGGCAACCAAAATATATTGCCTGCCGATTGGTTTGTTGAAACCTATTGTATGGAAAGAGAACCTGCCGGCAAAAAATCAACACCATTTTGCTCCCTTGCTTTTAGTGAACCCGGGCTGCCGGATATTGAACTTTGCAAAGGTTTTTACATCCCTCAAATACCATTTGCATTTCCCCGGTTAGTTGCCATCCTAATCATTTTCCATTGAAAAAAATATTGACAGATACATGGACTATCCTGGAAAAAAAGGAACGGCGCCATGTATGCTTTTATATCCTGGCGGATGTATCAATCATTGTTACTGATATTGCTGCTTTAATTGTATTGCTATTCATCCTCAATTTTTATACGCAGCCGCTTCACCAGAGCATCGCTACTGATTTTTTACCACCCGCTTTTATTGATAGAAATTCAATTTTACTGATTGCTGTTTTCTTATTTCTTTTTGCCGCTAAAAATATTCTTGCATACTATGTTCACCAGTTGCGTTACCAGTTTCTGTACAAAATTGCGGCCCGCATTGCTGATAGAAACCTGCTTCAATACCTGGAGGGAAATTATACCAGTTATGTAATGGTAGATTCTGCCGTGCAAATACGCAGGATCAGCCAGGAACCGATTGAGTTTAGTCATTATGTATTGGCCGGCATTTTACAGATCATTACACAAAGCATAATGATCGTGATTGCCATTGTAGCAATCCTGATTTTCAATGCAGGGTTGTTCCTGCTCCTGTTCATTATTCTGTTACCCCCCATCGTGCTGGTTGCCTATCTCATAAAAAGAAAAACACGTACCGCAAGAATCAATGCCCAAAAAAGCAGTGAAAACACATTGCAGTTTTTAAAGGAAGCACTGTCTGGATACGTGGAAGCCAATATTTATGGCAGGCATGATTTTTTTAAACAGCGGTATTCTTCCTGGCAACAAAAGCTGAATGCACATTTATCAGATATTCAGTCCATACAGGGCATGCCCAACCGGATGATAGAAATTTTTGCCGTAGCGGGTTTATTTATTTTGATCGCCATCAATCAGCAATCCGCCAATGCCAATACAGATGCTGTAATAAATATCGGCGCATTCATGGCAGCAGCCTATAAGATAATGCCTGCCGCAGTGCAAATATTAAATAACTCAGGGCAGGTAAAAGCATACGCATTTACGGTAAGGGATTTGCTCCCCGTGCCAGCGGATAAACCTGTTGCCGGAATTCAGGAACAAGCGGAATCCATTCAATCTATTTCGTTCTGCAATATCCATTTCCAATACGCCTCTCAAAAAATATTAAATGATTTTACTTCCTGCCTGGTGAAAGGCGATTTTGCAGGCATTGCAGGAAAATCGGGCCGGGGCAAAACCACCATCGTGCATTTACTCCTCGGGTTCCTGGAACCGCTGTCCGGGTCAATCCGCATCAATAATAAACCGGTCAATGATATCAACAGGCAGCAATACTGGAAACAGATTGCCTATGTAAAACAACAGCCATTTCTTTTGCATGATTCTATACAGACCAATATCACCCTGAACGAAACCGATTATGATAAAGATCGGTTAAAAGAAGTGATCCGGATTACCGGGTTGGATGAATTGGTTAAGGCTTCGGCTGATGGAATCAATACAACCATTACCGAAAATGGTAAAAATATCAGCGGCGGCCAGGCGCAGCGAATTGCCATTGCAAGAGCCTTGTACAAAGATGCCGATCTAATCATCCTGGATGAACCATTCAATGAACTGGATGCTGCGTCAGAAAAAAATTTACTCGATCACTTCAGTGAACTGGCACGTTCAGGCAAAATAGTCATCCTGATCACGCACAGTAAAGAGAGTTTGTCCCGCTGTAACAAAATCATTTCACTGCATGAAAACTGATCAACCTGTGCTGGTGATATTGAGCCCCGGCTTCCCTGCAAATGAAGACGATACCACCTGTCTTACCTCGCAACAAAACCTGGTGAGATCCCTTAATAAAATTGCCCCTTCTATTAAGATTATGATACTCAGTTTTCAATACCCTTTTGTTGACGCAACATACCAATGGTATGGCAATACAGTCATTTCATTGAACGGGCAAAACAAAGGCAAATTATCAAGATTGCTTTTATGGCGAAAAGCATGGCAACAGTTGAAAAAGATTCACCGGGAAAAGAAGGTGGCAGGGTTGTTAAGTTTCTGGTGTGGCGAATGCGCATTGATCGGTAAGTATTTTGGCGCCCTATACCATCTCCCGCATTATTGCTGGATATTGGGCCAGGATGCAAAAGCACAAAATAAATATGTAAAATACACCCAGCCACCGGCGGAGCATTTGATCGCTTTATCTGATTTCCTGCAGGATGAATTTTTCCGGAACCATACTATCATGCCAAAGCAGGTAATTCCCAATGGCATTGAGCCAACTGCATTTCCGAAAAGTTCATTTCATAAAACGATTGATGTGTTGGGCGTGGGATCACTGATACCGCTGAAACGCTATGATCTGTTCATCGAACTCGTTCACCGGTTAAAGCAATCCATCCCCAATATTAATGCGGCCATTTGTGGAAAAGGTCCGGAGGAAGCCCATTTGCGTGCGCAGATTGTTAAATATTCACTGGAGGAAAATCTCATATTGGAAGGTGAACTTCATCACCCTGAAATATTGCGGATGATGCAGGAAACTAAAGTGCTCGTGCACCCTTCCTCCTACGAGGGTTTTAGTACGGTTTGCCTGGAAGCCTTATATGCAGGTGCCAATGTGGTAAGCTTTTGCAGCCCGATGAAACAGACGATTGATAACTGGCATGTTGTAACAACACCGGAAACGATGCAGGAAAAAATGATATCCCTGTTGAAAAATGATACCGTTGAATACCGGAGTATCATGCCCTTTTCAATGGATGATTCAGCCCGGTCGATCCTTCACTTATTTGGCAATAAACTTTCCACCATCGATTGAACCTGCCCTGCATAGGCTTCGAAAGAAAGATTCAATTTAAATTGGTTCAACACTTTATTTACTTCTGATGGCAGATCAAGCTGCTGCGATTTTACTAACGCATTGAGCAACGAATCCGGATTGCCTGCCTCGTATAACAGTCCGCAATTTCCACCGTCGGTTATTTTTACAAAAGATGGAATATTGGTCACAACCGGTATACAACCACAGGCCATCGCTTCTATCAAGGCATAACCGCTTCCTTCGCGGTGACTGCCCGACACAAAAAAATCAGCGGCACTAAACCAGCTAATCAAATCAGCATGCGGTATTTTACCAACCAGTCTCACGCCGTTTTCAAGTGTGCTATTTTTTTTGATCAAATTCTTTACTTCCATTTCCAGGTCATTATCCTGGTAGATCATGTATAAAACTGCGTTTGGGTTGAGTGCCAAATATTTTTCAAATGCTTTTAATACAGTTACCGGGTCTTTGTTTTCATTCAGGCGGCCAACCCACAAAAAACAGGTTCCATCTTTCATTCCTGTTTTGCTTACTGCCAACAACTTTCCTTCTTTTCCAAAGCTGGTGGAAACACCCATTACTTCAAAGCATTTATCAATTGATGAAATTATACCCGCACTGATCCAATCATTCGCCATCTCTTTGGAGGCAAATGAATAAGCCGTCACAAACCGATCGGCAAATTGCTGTATCATTCCCTTCAACCCTTTAAATGGCCGTTCCCCATGATGCTGCAAACAGATGGCACAATGGTGGCCCACACTCAACCGCAAAAAGATAAGTTGTAATGGAAAAACAAAACCCTGTATAATAATCACCTGTGGCTTTTGCATCCTGATATACCGGTGTGTACGAAATGGGATGTGCCAAAACCGGTTAAGGCTTCTAAAAAAGCGATACACAATATCATCTTGCACGACTTCCCCTTCATAGTTGATATGCTTGATTACGGTTATGTCAAATCGATTTTTCAATACCCCGATATAACCAAGAGATGGCCAGTGATCACTGATTACCTGTTGCGGAGTGGTGTACTCATTACTGGCATGATAGTTAAGATCAATCAGCTTCATTCTAACAATTTTATTGAAAGGGGAATTGAATACCTGCATGGTGCTTTTGGATAGCTAATGCCAATGCCGGCAGGTTTCCAACAACCCATTTTCTTTTACCACTCATTTCTACTTTACTAAAGTTGCCGTCAATCAGTTGACTTTTTGAAAGCGATGAGTGCAGCTTTTCATCATACAAAATAATCCTGCCTGCTTTTATCACCAGTAAAATATGCTCAGGGTTAAGGGCATAAAATGCATCCATTTTATTGATAGCGCCATTGTTTTCCGCTACCACCAGGTCTGCTTTATAATTTTCTGAAACGCTGCCCGTATCTAATCCCCATACGATGGCCGCTGTTTGGGTGACTGCATCCAGTAATTCCGAATCATTCATCATGTTGCTGCTTCTTGCCATACGCAAATGCTCCCATATATTCCATCCGGCGGTTAAAGTAGCATCGGTTCCAAAAAGGATATTTGTTTTCTTTTTTAGCTGATCAATGGGAGCTGTTGCACTCAATAAAAAATAGTTTGAAGACGGGCACCAGACGATGGCTTTAAACCTGTCTGCTTCTTCCTCCTTCATAGCCACCGCATGTATGCCAATAATATTTCTTTTAAATAAATTCCATCTGATGAGGGTATTGATTTCTTCCCGGGCCTGCGCATCTGTACCTTCACCAATATGCATCACAACGGGCTGTTGCCTCTTTAGCGGCCGGTTCAATTTAAATTTCCAGCGCTTTTCAAATGCAATGGAATGCAGTATATGGCAATCCTGGAAAACCGAAATGATCTCGTCTTTTATCACCAGCTTTTTCCCATGATTCACCACGGTGGTTACACCATTTAGTAAATTTTTATACATCCCCCATTGAACCCTCAGGCCTTGTGGAATCCTTAATACCCCTGCTATCGTTTCCTGGTCGTTTTCATGTATATCTTTTCCCCATTCGGTATAATTGTTATAGATACAGTTACCCAACAATGGGTACAAATTAAAGTCGAGGTGATCGTGCGAATTGATCAGGCCGGGAAAAGCGAGTGCATTATCCAGGTCAATGATGCCTTCCGGAATTTCATCGTCAAAATGCTGACCGCTCATCGTAACAGCACTGATGATACCTTCCTTCACCCGGATATCTGTTGCACCTTCCTGTCCTACAATTTGCACGTTGCGAAGTATCATGTCTTTTTTAAGTGAATGCCGTAGATGATTGGAACGCCTTTCCATGTTTCAAAAAGTTGAGTCGCCTGCTGCTTTTCATAATATGGCCGCACCGACTCATCAATCTGCCTCTCCATCAATCGCATTTCAACCAGTTGAAGTTGCTTTGCCATTGTTCTCAATTTTTCAATGGAATGGATATGGTTGATAATGGCCACCGTTTTGCCATCCCTTTTAAAAGTACGTTTTGCTCCCTTTGCCAATGCTACCGGGTGATAATCTGTAATGACCATGTCGCCACCCTGTTTTAATACCCTGCACCATTCCTGCATCGCTTCCTCCAAATTTTTGATATGAGCAACCGTGAGTGTTGACATCACCAAATCGCAACTGTTATCCTCCAGCCCCGGCAAATTACTATCAGTCAACCGATGGGTTTCAGCCTGCGGATATTTTTGCTTAAGCATTTGAAGCATGCCATCCGATACGTCGTAACCAATGAGCTTTGCCGGTGACCCGTCCAATATTTTTCTCCAGTGCCTGCCCGTACCACAACCAATATCGGCAACCACTTTGTTTGTAATTTCAATACCAGTTAATAATGATGAAAACAGTTCCTCATCCAGCGCCAGCATCAGGTTATCGGGCTGGCTATCATAACTGCCGGCCCATTCATCATAGGCTAATTCCGGGTCAGTTTCTTTAGCACCAAACATTTTCGATAAATAATTTTTGAATGATTTTAGCAGTGACATAACAGCGATTAACAGATGAATGAGCAATGATAAAAGTAGGCATAAACCCTGATTGAATAAAGGCAACCTTCCTGCATTTAATTGCGATACTATTTGGGTATGAATAAAATTCTATTGTACAACCCACGCAGCGCCATGGCCAAACACAGGATACCAAATTCCATCATGAATATTGCGGCATCTGTTGATGACCGTTATGAATGGGTAATTGTGGATGGCAACCGGGAAGAAGATCCATATCAAAAGATAAGAACTTACCTTACTACCGGCGAATTTAAATATATCGGCTTTACCATTATGCCGGGGCCCCAAACCAAACAAGCCATTCCGTTTGCAAAAAATATAAAGGACGAGTTTCCGGAAACCTGTATGATCTGGGGTGGTTATTTTCCTACCAATCATTATAAAGTGGTGTTGAATTCCGGCTATGTGGATTTTGTGATCAATGGCCCCGGTGATCATGCATTTCCCCAATTGATTGATGCATTGGAAAATCATGAACCCTATGAACTGATCAAAAATCTAATATACAAATCAGGGGACCAAATTATAAAAAATACCAAGCAGGATCTGATAGAACAGGATACCTTGCCGCCCCTGCCATATAATAAATTGCACCGGTTTTATTCCATTGATCAATACCTGGGCAAAACATATTTGGGCAATAAAACACTGGCCTATCATTCCAGCATTGGCTGTCCTTTTACCTGTTCCTTTTGTGCGGTGGTTCCCACTTACGAAGCCAGGTGGAAAGCAAAATCTGCCGAACATGTGTACCGGGACATTAAATACATTAAAGACAAATGGGGTGCGGATGCGATAGAATTTCATGACAATAACTTTTTTGTATCGGAGAAAAGAGCGGTGGAATTTGCGAAGCTGATTATGCCCGAAAAAATGACCTGGTGGGGAATGGCACGTATCGATACGATGGATAAATTCAGTGATGAATCTTTATCGCTGATTCGTGCGGCTGGTTGCAAAATTATTTTCTTTGGGGCCGAAAGCGGGAATGATAAAATATTGAAACAACTGGATAAGGGTGGCACACAAAGCGGCGCCCAGATATTACGCTTTGCTGAACGATTGAAAAAGCACGATATCATTCCTGAGTATTCCTTTGTGCTGGGTACACCGGCGCCTACTCCCGAACAGGTAATGGAGCAAATTGAATTTGATATCAGCTTTATCAAAAAAGTAAAAGCCATCAACCCCAAAACAGAAATCGTGTTGTACACTTACAGCCCAGTACCTGCAGAAGGTACTGAGCTGTACAACGAAGTATTATCCAGCGGCTTTGCCTATCCTAAAACACTGGAGGACTGGATCAGCCCGCAATGGGAAAAATTTGACCTTCGTAAAAATCCGCTAACGCCCTGGCTTACCAAAGCAATGATTGACCGGATCAGGAATTTTGAAATTGTGCTAAACGGTTATTACCCTACCGTTTCCGACATCAGGCTGAATACCATAAAGCGAAAGCTAATGCACCTGGCGGCCGGCATCCGGTACAAAATCAGTTTTTACCGATACCCTTACGAACTAAAAGTGTTACAAAGAATCTGGAAATACAGGCAGCCGGAAATACAGGGATTTTAAATTAAAATTTCACCCAATTGAATCATCTGACCATAGCAAAACCTTTTATTGAAAATGAGGCTACTATTGCTGACAGGGCCTTTGCGGAGCAGTATATCCTGCTTCGTACAAAAGAAGGCAGGCTGTATAACGATGCTACTGTAAAACTGCTTCCTTCCATAAATACCGGGCACAGCCAATACCCGGAATGGCAAATTCGTAAGAGATCAGTCAATCGGCTGTTGCGTTATATCCGGCAAAAAAACACTTCGCCGGATATCCTGGAAATAGGTTGCGGAAACGGATGGTTAACCGCCCGGATGGCAGCTGTAACATCGGGAAGGTCAACCGGCCTCGATATCAATACCGAAGAGTTAAAACAGGCAAGAAGAGTTTTTGGAAGTATCGCCAATTGTCAATTTATAGAAGGCAATATTTTTAAGGGTGTTTTAGGGGAGCAAAAGTTTGACATCATCATTTTTGCTGCCTCCATTCAATATTTTGAATCGCTGACAGAAATTATCAATGCAGCCTTTGAACACCTTACCTTATTGGGAGAGATCCATATAATCGATACCAGGTTTTATCAATATACAGAAATCGCCGATGCAAAGGAACGATCAAAAGCCTATTTCCTCTCGATGGGTTTCCCGGAAATGGCCAATCATTATTACCATCATTGTATCAATAGCCTGGACATATTTCAACCAGAAATTTTGTATGACCCGGGCAGGTGGTGGAACAAATTATTTTATCCCTCAAATCCTTTTCACTGGATCGTTGTAAAAAACGTCCACCGGTAATATGATCACCCAGTCACTATATCAAACCTATCAACGCTTTCGAACACTGCAAACGGACAGGATTACCAGCCTGCCCATTGTGATATTGATGCCGCATAGCGCCTGCAACTGCCGGTGTGTAATGTGCGATATCTGGAAGGGCAATCAAAACCTGGAACAGCTTGGAGAAAATGATACTAAAGGCCTGCTTTCCACTTTAAAAAAACTGGGCACCCGCAGGGTATTGATGTCGGGCGGAGAAGCCCTGCTCAATCATAATTTTTTCAGGCTTTGTGAAATTTTACAAAGGGAAAATATCAGGATTACGTTATTGTCGACAGGCCTCACACTTAAAAAAAATGCCGCGGCATTGGTAGAATGGGTAAATGATTTGATCGTATCGCTGGATGGAGATGAGGCAACCCATGATACCATCCGGAATATCAATGGTGCTTTTAAAAAACTGGAAGAGGGCATTCAGCAGGTCCGTTCCTTTTCTCCTCATTTTCCAATTAGTTCCCGTACGGTAATTCACCGGCTCAATTTCAGGCAGTGGATTCCGCTAATCAACGCCGCCCAAAAAATGGGTATCAACCAGGTTAGCTTTTTGCCCGCCGATGTTAGCAGCCATGCCTTTAATCGCCAGCAGGCATGGGATACAGCGAGGCAACATGAAATAATTCCCCTTGAAGACGAATTGCCGGCGCTGCAGGTAATTATCGACACCATCACCGATCATTATTATGCAGCACCGGCTTCCATATCTATTGCGGAGCCCCCGGAGAAATTGCAGAAAATTCATGATTACTATGCCGCCTTTTATGGCAAAAATGCATTCCCGTTTAAAAAATGCAATGCGCCATGGGTTTCAACGGTGGTAGAAGCAGACGGAACAGTAAGGCCTTGCTTTTTTCATGAAGCCATCGGAAATATCCACAGGGAACCATTAGAAAAAATTTTAAACAGTGAAAGGGCTGTTCAGTTTCGCAAAACGCTGGACATGGAAACCAATAGTACCTGCGTAAAATGTGTTTGCGCACTGAACCTGCCGCCGGGAGCAAACCGGTTTTAATTTCCCGGACTAAAAAAAAGATTGTGCCAATATGAGTGACATCCTTTTTTCCCATTCTTATTTCATGCGCTTTGATCCAAAGCAGTGGTCATTGGGACAGCCTTATGCGCCATTGGGTACCATGTATGCGGCGGCGGTCATGCGGGATCATGGATACCAGGTTAGTATATTTGATACCATGTTTGCCCATAGCCCGGATGAGATCATTCCTTTTATTGAAAAAGAAAAGCCCCGCTATTTTGTGATCTACGATGACGGATTTAACTACCTCACTAAAATGTGCCTTACCAATATGCGGGAGGCAGCATTTGAAATGATACAGTATGCCAGGGAACGTGGATGCACGGTGATCGTTTCCAGTTCGGATTCGACCGACCAGTTTGAAATGTACCTTAACAAAGGAGCGGACTATATTTTACTGGGTGAGGCGGAACTAACCTTACCGGAACTGGTAAAAGCTGTTGATCAAAAGCAGGCGGATATTTTTAATATCCAGGGAATAGCTTTTAAACAAAACAATGCAGTGGTAAAAACGGCACGCCGGTCAGTGATGAAGGCGCTGGATGAATTACCCTTCCCGGCATGGGACCTAATCGATATGGAGCCATACCGCAACTCATGGATTAAACATGCCGGCTACTTTTCAATGAATATGGCCACTACCCGGGGTTGCCCTTTTAAATGTAACTGGTGCGCCAAACCGATATATGGGAACCGCTACAATACCCGTTCCCCACAAAATGTAACCGATGAATTACGCATGCTGAAAGCAAATTACCGGTTTGATCATATCTGGTTTTGCGATGATATTTTTGGTTTAAAGCCAGGTTGGGTAAATGAATTTGCCGGCCTGCTGGAAAAAGAGCATCTGCATTTCCGGTTTAAAATGCAGGGCAGGGTTGACCTGTTATTACAGGAAAATAATATTCATGACCTGGCAAGGGCCGGTTGTGAAAACATTTGGATGGGAGCAGAAAGTGGTTCACAAAAAATACTGGATGCGATGGAGAAGGGAACCACGGTACAGCAAATATATGAGGCTACCCGCCTGTTAAAAAAGCATGGTATCCATCCTTCATTTTTTATACAGTTTGGTTATCCAGGGGAAACAAAGGAAGACATCACAAAAACCATCACGATGATCAACCAGTTATTGCCTTATGAAATTGGCATCTCCGTATCTTATCCCCTGCCCGGAACCGGCTTTTACGAAAAGGTAAAGAACCAGCTAAAAGAAAAAACAAACTGGACCGATTCTGATGAACTGGCATTGATGTTCCGCAATACCTACCAACCTGCATTTTACAAACAATTGCACCGGTATGTTCACAAAAGCTATCGCAAGCACCTGGCTTTTGAAAACCTCCGCCAGTTATTCAGGCAACCAGTGAAAATGAATGTATCCGTCATTAAAAAAATATTGTCGGGCTGCTATTATATTCCTGCTGCATTTATTGAAAAAAGAAAATTACAACTGCTGGAAAAATCATGACATGGAATGATTCAAATATCAATGAACGGAGCGTTGCCACCGCCTTTTCAAAACAGGCAGATGTTTTTGATTCCATCTATTCAGCCGATGGTATCATTCAATATAAAAGAGAACGAGTAAGGAATCATTTAAAACAATACCTCGGCGCAAGGTACAATGTACTTGAACTAAACAGCGGCACAGGTGAAGATGCAATATGGCTGGCAAAACAGGGGCATTGGGTACATGCTACGGATATTTCTGAAAACATGCAAGAGGTTTTATCTCAGAAAGTAATGGCGCATAAGATGGAAGGCAGGATTAGTTATGAGCTATGCTCCTTCACCAGTTTAAATGACTTGCGTTTCAAAGGACCTTATGATATGATCTTCTCGAATTTTGCCGGATTGAATTGTACCGGCGACCTCGATAAAACCCTTCAATCTTTTTCCCCTTTATTAAAACCGGGAGGCATTGTTACGCTGGTAATACTACCCCCCTTTTGCCTGTGGGAAAGCCTGCTATTATTTAAAGGAATGTATAAAACTGCTACCAGGCGCTTCAAAAAAAAGAATGGCACGCTGGCAAAAGTAGAAGGGCATTCATTTAATTGCTGGTATTATAAACCATCCTATATAACAGATCATTTGAAAGAAGAGTTTACTTTTTTAAACCTGGAGGGACTGTGTACAGTTGTTCCCCCATCCTAC
>JANPIJ010000266.1:0-4171 GCA_031424955.1 Ferruginibacter sp.
AAATGGTTTACTTTTCATAAGTATTATTTTCAACTTTCTTACCAATGCATACTCCTCTCCGTTGCTATTTTAACTCATTGCGTGCATACATTGAAATAAAAGCAATATCGTTTTACATCCACGTTCAAAGTTTTGTATTTACCCTCTTACTGTATTATGATATTACCTGATTTTTATCTGGTTACTTACACTGTGCTTAATGATTACTACACCACTCTCTCCTAAAGGAATCCATTTCCATCCATCGGTTTGCAAATTTTCTTTTTGCATAAGCAGTTCTTTACCTTGCAAAATTTGAACTGGCTTATCCGTCATGCGAATAGTTTCTGTTGCGCTTTTATCAAAGGTTCTGTAAAATATTTTCATGCCTGCCTCCTCGCTGAATGGAAAATCCAGTTGGTTATTCTTATTAAAATAAGGTGAATAATCTGCCCTGCTAATGATAGAGGTGGATGATAAAATATGATTCGCAGTTGCAGGAGCCAATGCAGGAAAACTTGCCATTGCCCTCAGATAGTGTCTTATATAATCCACATAGCCATCGCTAAACCATACTTCATCCCGTGGGTAATTACTAATGCCTGCTTCGTTCACCATATAAGTAGCCCAATTTAGTTGACGGATCGCATTTTCATTCCGACTGGTATCGCCGGTTAACTGTGCATATAATAATTCAGCAGCGGCCTGCCTGCTGGAATGGCTGTGGCCTGGTACCGGGTAAGATGTTTGTTCATTTACTACCCTTACGCCATATCTATTCCAGCTATTGTTGCCCAATTTTTCATACACCCAATTAAATATTGTAGCTACTTGCTTTTTCCAATCAGGGAATAAAGCAGGGTTCTCCATCATATATCTTGCGAAGGTGATAGCATTGATCTGTGTATCGCTCCAGCCGGGTACATCTTCAAAAAACGGCCCCCACTTGTTTGTTGCCAGCGGATATTTTTTCATCCAGTTCAAAAACTTATCAAAGGATACTTTATATAAAATTGTATTGCCTTTTTTTAAACCTATGAGCATTTGATAAAGCTGCATTGTGCTTGCCCAGTTGGTGCTATAAGTTGTAGTGCCCAGCACTTCACCTTGATAGTTTTTTAGTCGCCCAATTTTACCGGTTTCTGCATGTACTTTAAATGGTAGGGGACTATTTTTATCATCGCCACTCTTAGTAAGTTTTGCCAATGTATTTGCAATAGCCACCGCATTATCAATATACTTTTCATCACCGGTTAGCATGTACATTTTTACCAGTTCCATACCGAAGCTTCCTGCTTTATCCGGTTGTGTAAAACCGCTGCCTAAAATCATATCGCCATCATAAAAACCAGAATAAACGTAGGTGTTGTAAGGGTATGGAATATTCGGCCAAACTGCTTTTGGAGATGATAAGGAATGTGTAATATAATAGTCTGCAATAAAACGCATATTGTCTTTCACCCGTTCGTTGCCTGTGTATTGATACAGCAATTGCCAGGAAGAAAGTGCCTGTGCCATTTGATCGCCGCCAAGGCCACGGCCATCATTATTACCGGGTAACCATACCTGGTGATTCATGTAATAGGGAAGACCATTTTTATCCATGCGAATGGTATCCCAAAAATTCCAAAGCTTATCTATAATGCGATCGTAAGCTACCTCCGGCTTTGCATGAATCCAGGGAATTATTTTACCGCCAGCATCAGTAAGTATGGGATGAAAAGCTAAAAACCCCTCTGCAGTTTTATCATACCGCATTGTTTGTGCGGATACCTTGCTTATATCTTGACAAACAGGCAGTATTACGAAAAACAAATATTTTATCACGCTCAAATTTTAAATCAGTAAAAAGAATTTTCTATTTAAAATTAAAAATACAAAGGAGAGATTTGTTGAAAACCGAGGTTCTCAAACCACTTCAAAACCCAATCCTATTATTATCCGCTATTCTTGGTTTACTTAATGGAATATCTGTTTACATAGATCCGGATACTATTGTGGTTCGAAATCTTTTGAAATGAATTTCTAATTATATCGTGAAAAATATTAACTAAGCTTATGGGTAGAGCGTTTTATTTAAAAACTTTACCCTGTGTAAATGATAATTTATAAAAATCTTTTTCCCCATCAGGTATTACCCTAAGATCGGTAAGATTGTTGCTCGCCTGAGCTTGCTTAGCAATAGGCATTTATACATCCTGCAAAGAACAATTTAACAGTACTTTTTGGAGAAAGCCTTTTTATATTCCAACGGGCATTGACCGGTAACCATTTTGAAATACCGATTAAAATTTGAAAAATTATTAAACCCGCTTTCGAGGCAAATCTTGCTGATGGTGAGCCTCTTTTCAATAAGCAGTTTACAGGCATATCCAATCCGGATTTCGGTTAAAAATTGCGAATAGGTTTTTTGGGTTTCTGTTTTAAAGTACCTGCAGAAAGAATTAACACTCAAACAGGCAATGGATGCAATTTCTTCCAGTGAAATTTTTTGTTTGAA
Organism: Ferruginibacter sp.; assembly: GCA_031424955.1. GTDB lineage: Bacteria > Bacteroidota > Bacteroidia > Chitinophagales > Chitinophagaceae > Ferruginibacter. The sequence goes on from JANPIJ010000266.1 coordinate 2,480, forward strand.
GTTTTGTAGCGTGTAATTGTAAATGTCCGTCAGTCGTTCGGTTTCAGATTTTTTATAATTGTTTTGAAAAGCAGAAGAAGACAAAAGCTTAAAATCGGCGGAAGTGGCAATCATGTTTAATATCTCAAGCAGTAAAATTATTTTCTTTGTACCCGTCTCTACCAGCATATCCTGTAGAAACGGTTTAATTTTTTCTTTTGTCGCTCCTTTAATTAGCAAACCCTGTTGTGCCTTCTTTAAAACTCGTGCCACTCCAATATTTTCAGGCAGACTCATAAATTCATCGCCCATAAAGTTCTCCAGAAAATGTACAACTTTTGCTTCTGCAAAGAGCTCCGGAATATCCTGAAAATAAGTTTCATCACAACGCCAATAGTGAGGTAAGTTCGATCCAATTAATAAAACATCGCCTTTACTGAACCTGCTGATGTGATCACCAATAAACTGGGTACCTTCTCCATTAACTATATAAATAAGTTCCAACTCAATATGGTAATGCCAGCTGTTAAAAAAATGAGGGGTAACGTCATGTCTTACGCTGAAGGATTGATTCGGTCCTTTCGGAACTATCAGCAACTGAGGTCTCATTAATAGCCGTTTTTGGTATATTTTAAAATCAAGAGAAATCGTTCAATGTCGATTGGCACTATTGATACAATTGGTTTTCAAAAATGATTAATCCATAATTAGCAGACTCCCACCTTGACTTTAAAACTTCAGGCAAGGCTACAGGTGAAAATGCAAAATTTCCCAATAGTAAATCAATGTCTCCATCGCTGTCGATGTCTGCAGCTTCCATACTTAAAGATTTTACGGGTACTCCACTATGATGCACATAAGTCTTAAAGCTATATTTTTCAGTGTCTATATTTTCCATGTAAATGAAAGCTTCGTCCTTCAATTGACTATATTCTGCATAGAAAGAAGTTGTAGCTAAATCAATATCTCCATCCTTATCAAAATCTTCTGCCAACACCGTTGTAACTCCATAAACAGGGTAAAAGAATTTTTCGGAGAACTCATTATTGCCATTATTGATATGAACTCTAATACCGTGATAAGCCTTTGGGATATTTGAATAATCTGCATTGTCACCATTAGCTGTAATGATATCTACTTTCCCATCATGATTGAAGTCTGTCAATACCATATCAGTTGTACCAAAATCAGGTGGAAAACGTAAAACCCGCTGTGAATCAAATTTCAACCCTCCTTTGTTAAATAGGATGCATACTGACTCATCGCCTTGTGCCATAAGCGCTACAATATCTTTTAAACCATCCCCATCCATATCCCTAATAAAACATTTTGTTGCGCCAGGCAAGGGCAGCAGCACCTGCTCCACAAAAGCAGCTGATTTATTTTCTTTTTTATAAAGGGATAAGCTTCCTGAATTCTTTCCAAAATTACAAATGAGTACTTCGGGGAGACCTGATACATCAAAGTCTTCGAGTATGGAGAACACGGGCCTATGCAGTGATGTAATTAGGGGTGCCGCACTTGTTGCGTTCGTTGCAGAAAATGTCCCACGGCTTATTTCACTTGGAAACAGATCACCAATTTCTGTAAGAAAGGCCGAGCCTTTGTAAAAGCTAAAATGAGCTACAGGACTTTCAACATTCATTTTGTTTGTGATGCCCTCCTTAGGTTTCCAGGTAAAGACTTGCTTATTTAAATTACCTATCCATAAAG
>JANPIJ010000267.1:0-18330 GCA_031424955.1 Ferruginibacter sp.
ACTGCTCACTGTTAGCTATACGCTGCACCATCCATTTACCACCAAAAATAAAAACAGAGTTACCCAACAATGTGCCAATACCAATACCAATGATATAACTGTTGTAATTAGAAGGCTTTGGTTCCAGTATTTTTTTTGTAAACAATACGGTGCTCCAGCCAAACCAAAACGGGATTTGCACGGGGTTAATCGCACACATAAACATCCCTAATAAAAAACGATGCATATTATTGTTTAACAGTACATTTTTTGCACCCCCGCCTCCTTTGGCGGCTGCAATAAAGCTACCCACAGCCAATAGAGCAATAATGGCGAGGGTAAACCATTCCATCACCTTCATCAGCTTGCCTTGCTTGCGAACCCAATCTATGCCTACCAGCGAAATACGCACATACACCATCTCTACCAGCAATGATCCTAAAGAAAAAAAGATTGCGTCCTTTATGCTTTCCTGTATACCTATCTGCATGGCAGCAACATTCAGTGTTCCCAATGGCAAAGATCCAAGGAAACTGATCAACATACCCCAAAAAAAGATCCTGATAATTTTTGACACCGGGCAAAGATATATAGTTTCCCAATGTTTACTTTTCACTATCTCGAAAAGCCTGTATTTATGAAATTAAAATATAAGCCTGTCTTACGGCTGACATAAGTAATGTATATTTCAGTATAAATTCAACGAATTAATGCTCAACCGATCAACGATACAATTATTGCGATTTCATTTTTCGTTTTTTTTAATGCCGGTGTATTGGTTTGCGTTAAGTCAAACTGTTGCAATAAATACCACGCGTGCCATACTTATTTTTATTATCCTGCATTTATTGGTGTATCCTGCAAGCAATGGCTATAACAGCTATATGGATAGGGATACGGAAAGCATCGGTGGAATAAAGACCCCAATGCAGCCAACAAAGGAATTATTTTATGTAAGTATTTTACTAGATGCTTTCGGGATATTATTAAGCTGCTTTGTCAGCAAATGGTTTGTACTGGGTATTTTATTATACATTTTGGCATCAAGGGCCTATAGCTACCGGGGAATACGCTTAAAAAAATATCCGGTTATAGGCTATCTCACAGTAATATTTTTCCAGGGCGCTGTTACTTTTTTTTTGGTGATGCATGGCTGTAGTGCTGACAAAACACTGGAGGTACCGATATCCGGCATAATAGCCGCCTCACTATTGATTGGAGGATTTTATCCGCTCACCCAAATATACCAGCATGAGCAGGATAAGGAGGACGGTGTTACCACACTTAGTATGTTATTGGGCTATAAAGGCACATTTGTTTTTACTGCCGTGGTGTATTTTTTTGCGGTAGCCGCATTGGGATATCAACTCATATCCAACTTACAACAAAATAGCTTTTTTATCATCCAGATCTTTTTCATACCGGTACTCGTATATTTTGTATGGTGGTTTAAAAAGGTGGCCGCAAACAATAGTGGCGCAAACTTTGTCTATACCATGCGTATGAATGTATTGGCTTCCATTTGTACCAATACTGCGTTTATTGTATTATTATTAATTGAAAAAACTTGAGTAAAATAGTTTCCATTGCAACAGGGGTGCCCCAATATAAACATCAACAGGATAATATTTGTTCTTTTGCTGATAGAATATACTGCGCAACTCATGAGGATACCCGTAAAATGAAATTCCTTTACCGGCATAGTGGAATTACCACCCGGTATTCTGTAATACCGGATTATAGTACATCGGATGCCGACCGGCAGTTTTATGAAAAAAATGCCGACCTGGAGCCCTTTCCCAATCTTGAAAAACGGATGAAGTGCTATGCTGATAATGCCGCTGCGCTTTCTATAAAAACAATTGATAAATGCATTAACGGTAAAATTGAAAGTAATGATATCACTCACTTAATAACGGTAAGCTGCACCGGTATGAGCGCTCCGGGCTTAGACCTGGAGATAATGGAAACGATGGGTTTAAGACCCAATATTTTTAGAACTTCCATCAATTTCATGGGATGCTATGCGGCCATACACGCCATAAAAATCGCAGATGCAATTTGTAATAATACTAAAGATGCCAATGTAATAATTGTGTGTACCGAACTGTGTACCCTTCATTTTCAAAAAGAAAACTCGATAGACAATATCACTTCCACCCTCCTGTTTGCCGATGGCTGTGCCGCAGTTTTAGTTCAGGCCAATCATTCAACCAATAAAGGGTTTACCCTAAAAAACTTTTACTCGGAAGTGGAATTTAAAGGCAAGAAAGACATGAGTTGGAAACTTTCCTCAAAAGGATTTTTGATGACACTATCGGGTTACGTACCAGACCTGGTAAAGGAAGATTTCAATTCGCTGGTAGAAAAGGCCTTACAAAATGCCTCTTTAAAAAAGGAACAAATCAGTCATTGGTGCATTCATCCCGGTGGAACAAAAATATTGGAAGCAATCCAAAAAAGTGCCGGGTTAACAAAAGAAAAATTGCAATATTCTTATGATATATTAAACGACTACGGTAATATGAGTTCCCCAACCGTATTATTTGTTTTAGAAAAAATAATGCAGGAATTAATAAATAATTCATCAGAAGCTGAATCTACGATATTATGTGCTGCATTCGGCCCAGGACTAACAATGGAAACCTTTATTGCCAGTTATGATTAACCTGAAGTTGAGATCATATCAAAAAGAACTGTTGGATAATGAAGATATCCCTTTTGCTGATATCCGGCAAAATATGAAGGAATTAAATATCATCAATACGCGTCTTGGCGGACACTCCATTTCAATTAACGGCATTAAAAAAATCCTCAGAAACTCTCCCGGGAATAAACCAATAACCATTTGTGAAATTGGCTGTGGCGGCGGCGATAATTTAAAAGCAATTGAAAAATGGTGCCACAAAAACGCTATAACGGCAAGCTTTATTGGGATAGATATAAAAACGCAATGCATAGCGTTTGCAAAACAACAATATCCTTCCCTGGATGCGAAATGGATTACCGCTGATTACCGTGATGTTACATTTGAAAATAGCAAACCTGATATTATTTTCTCATCGCTTTTCTGTCATCATTTTACTGACAAAGCAATTATATATATGCTGCAATGGATGAAAGCAAATGCAACAAAGGGATTTTTTATTAATGATTTGCACAGGCATACCGTGGCTTACTATTCCATTAAAATAATAACCCGTATTTTCTCAGGCAGCTACCTTGTTAAAAATGATGCTCCACTTTCTGTAGCGAGAGGATTTACAATGGATGAATGGAGAACACTTTTTTTTGAAGCGGGCATTTCGAATTGTAACATTCAATGGAAATGGGCATTCAGGCATCTAATCACTTTTTGTGTACCGCCTTTCCCCATGCCTGGTGAGTCATCCTTTGGGGTTGACTCACCAGGCATGGGGGCGACTTATCCTGCCAAATACGATGTATCCATTATTGGTGGCGGGCTTGCGGGGCTGGCAATGTCAATTCAGTTAAAAAACAAAGGCTATTCAGTTGTACTGTTTGAAAAAGAACAGTACCCTTTTCACAAAGTTTGCGGTGAGTATATCAGCCTTGAAAGCTGGAACTTTCTGATTGGCCTTGGCTTGCCATTGGCTGAAATGGATTTACCCATCATAAAAAAACTCATGGTAAGTTCACCGGGTGGTAACTACCTGGAGCATGATTTACCACTTGGTGGCTTTGGTATAAGCCGGTATACATTGGATAATGAGTTAAATAAAATCGCCGTATCAAGAGGAGTTGTATTGTACGATCATTGCAAAGTGGAAGAGGTGCTATTTCACAATGAACAATTTACATTGGAAACTACAGCCGGAGCATTTAAGAGTGCAGTATGCTGTGGCAGTTTTGGAAAAAGGAGCAATATTGATATAAAGCTGGGAAGGGGTTTTATCACTCAAAAAAACAATAAACTCAATAATTACATAGGGGTAAAATATCATATTAAAACAAACTTTCCGGCTGATAGTATCGCATTGCATAATTTTAAAGATGGTTATTGCGGTATTTCAAAAATAGAAGACGATAAATACTGCCTTTGCTATCTTACCAATGCGGCTAACCTTAAAGAGAACAATAATTCAATCCCTACAATGGAAAAAAATGTGTTACATAAAAATAAATATTTGAAAGAAATTTTTGAAAATAGTGAACTATTGTACAGATCCCCGGTAACTATCTCCCAGGTATCATTTTCAAAAAAAACGCAGGTTGAAAATCATATCTTATTGGCAGGAGATGCGGCGGGCATGATAACCCCGCTTTGCGGCAATGGAATGAGTATGGCGCTACACAGCAGTAAAATAGCTGCAACTTTTATCGATGCCTTTTTTCAAATGAAAATAAGCCGCGATGATATGGAAACAGGGTATGCAAAAAAATGGCAGCAAACATTTTCCAGGCGATTGGCTACCGGCCGACTGATACAAAAGATGTTTGGTAAAGAATCTGTAACCAATCATTTTATACATTTTATGAAGCACTTCCCAATGCTAACCAAAGCGCTTATAAAGCAAACACATGGAGAACCCTTCTGATTAAAGAGTGCATATTGCTTATTGCCAATTGCTCATTACATCCTATCCCATTGCAGCATCTACCCTTTTCATTTCCCGGATATGCTGACGGGTTGATTTTAAAAATTTACTTCCTTTCGCAAATGACCAGGGTTTTACCACATTCCGGCTATTGTATTTACTTATTTCATACAATGCCTTCCAATGTTTCAGTATCTCCCTGTAAGCACCAATCAATGTATAACCGGTATCATAAAAATGATTGGGTTCGGCACCACAGCCATTGTATTCCAATATAGTAAAATTCTGTCCCTGTTTCAGGTCTTCCACACTGGTACACATGATATCGTAGCGGCCATAAAAAAAGTCATCTATGCCTAAACTAATATCATCAAATATCGACACCAGTTGTTCATCTATCTGATCTTTTAAATCAATAAACCGGGCACCACGATTATGGTTAGCCGCATAACTTAGCATATATTTTTCACCTTCAGGCAATACTTCATTCCATCTATCCTTATGCTTATTATATAATTCCCCCAATCTTTTACCGCCCTTTGGATGCTGCTCAATAAGGGATGCCAGGGTTTGTTTACCATTACCTGTTACCTGCAATGGAATCTTATGCAAAAAACCTGTCACCACCCCTTTTTTTTCTTTTGGATGCCGAATATAAAACACACTCACTTCCATTGGATAATGCACCATATCCTGTACGATATATTCCCATGGCATTAAGGCGTGGTAATGCTTAAATGCCGCTTCATCATCAATCTTTCTCAATAAAATACCCTGGCCACCAACCTCAGGTTTTACAATCAATGGATATTGAATTTTATGTCGAATTAGTTTTTCCCTTATTTGAATAAAATCTTCTTTTGGTAATACATTGAAAGTAGCAGGATAAAATGACGGTGGTAATAAATCGTACATCTCTTTTTTGGGCTCTCCTTCCATACCCCCAAAAGTTAGCTTTGGATTACTGGCTGTAAAAAACCAAACAGAGCCAGAACGGATGGTATACCACAACCAAAAAAATGACATTGGCGTATAAAGTAGTTCAAAAGGCCATGCTTCCCAATGCGTGATTTTATCGATTATTCCTTTAGTAATTTTCATTGAAACGCAAAATTAACGTCTTAAGAGCAACAATTATTACCCATTCCAAATTTTACGGTTACCAATCTTTGGCGTTCGGGAATGCCCGGCCTGGAAAGGGTCTTTAAATATTGACAGTTACCAGAAATTTTGCCCCCATCTTTGAATAAACAGGTAACTTATCACATCAAACATTTAGTTACATTTGCTTTACTGAACCAGATAATAATATGCATGTACCAACAATGGCGGAGATGATTGCGAATAGCGAAAACCCTGATATCCTATTTTGGGTAGGGTGTGCAGGTAGTTATGACCAGCGGGCGCAAAAAATAACGAAAGCTTTTGTGACCATATTGAATAAAGTAGGGATTAAATACGCCATTTTAGGTAAAGAAGAATTGTGTACCGGCGACCCTGCAAGGCGTGCGGGAAATGAATTTATGTTCCAGATGATGGCATATCAGAATATACAGGTATTGAATGGGTATGAGATAAAAAAAATAGTTACTGCCTGCCCGCATTGCTTCAACATATTAAAAAACGAGTATCCTGAACTGGGAGGGAATTATGAAGTGATCCATCATGCTACATTCTTACAGCAATTGATAGATGAGGGAAAAATAAAGATGATAGAGGGCGGGAGTTTTAAAGGAAAAAAGATTACTTACCACGATAGTTGTTATTTAGGAAGAGCCAATAATATTTATGAGGCGCCACGCAAAGTATTGGAAGCGTTGGATATTGAGTTAGTTGAGATGAAGCGTTGCAAATCGAATGGCCTGTGTTGTGGAGCAGGCGGGGCTCAAATGTTTAAGGAGGAAGAAAAAGGAGATATCCGGATTAACTTTGAAAGAAGTAATGAAGCGCTTGCAACAGGAGCGAATATTATTGCCGCGGCCTGTCCTTTTTGTAATACGATGATGACTGACGGAGTTAAAAACAATAATAAGGAAGATGAAGTCAGGGTGCTTGATATTGCAGAATTAATAGCATCATCCATTTAAAACAATTAATTATGAACTTACAATACCAGGACCAGGTACCACCAGATTTTAACAACTCATCCAAAGTTTGGATATACCAATGCAGCCGCCTGTTTTTTATAAGCGAAGCTTTGCAAATTGAGGAAATGCTGGAAAAATTTGTTGTAGAGTGGAAAAGTCATGGGGACCCGGTAAAAGGTTATGCCAATTTGTTTTTTGGGCAATTTATTGTTTTGATGGCAGACGAAACTGCTACCGGAGTAAGTGGTTGCAGCACGGATAGTAGTGTAAGAATAATTAAAGAAATAGAACAGAAGTTTAATGTACAGCTTTTTGAAAGACAGACGCTGGCATTTGTGGTAAAAGAGAAGATCCAGTTGCTGCCATTATCTCAATTGGAATATGCAGTTAAAAATGAATTCATCAATGCAGACACTTTATATTTCAATAACACAGTTCTTACAAAAAAAGAACTGCTTCAACATTGGATTATTCCCATTAAAGAAAGTTGGTTGTCAAAACGAATATCATTTCCGGAATTGACTAAATGATTTCTTTTTTATTGAATAGGACTCACTCATTGAAGAGTATACTGCAATAAAAAAGACAGAAATTACATTTCTGTCTAATTCAATTACTATATATCTCATCCCTTTTTTAGAATATTAAGGGCTATTTTTCTGATGGATTACTTTTTAGATAGGTCAATTTATCAATTGTAGCTTCCAATCTTGCCAATTTGGTTTCTTCCTTTTTGGCACCGGTTATCCAGGTAATATATTCTTTCTTATTAGTGGCAGACAGGGTTTCAAAAAAAGCTTTTGCCGGCTTATTATTATTAAATAATTGTTCCAGTTCGGCCGGGGTATTAATTAAATTTCGGTTGTCTATTTCCACACCTGCAATATCATGAGAAATGGAGGGTATCTTAATATGTTCTGCCTTCTTAAATCGCGTGGCAGTCCAGATACTATCCAGCGTGATTAAACGGATACCTTCAAGACCATACTGGGAAATACATTCCCAATTGCAGTCCCTGGATAAATCACTTACAATTTTAGAGGATACCTTTGGATAAGCAACCCACAATTTTGCGTCCTGTTGCAATGCAGGAACTACATCCCTTAAAATATCTTTGAGTTGTTTATGACTGATGGCGAAAACGAGGGCAAAATCAATTTTCCTTGATTTTAGCAGAGGGGTAACATTTTTTGCAAATGATAATTTAACAAATTGTTTTTCAACGGTGGAAGGAAGGCCTTGTATTAATAAATTTTTTTCATCTTTTAATTGCAATTTTTCTAATATCGACTGCGACGGTGCTAATACTTCCATGTAAAAAATTTTATGATTTATTAAAATTATACAAATAGATTACCAAAATATGGTCAGGAAAAATTTAACTCCTGCATAATCAATGTTAAAAATAACCGGCAAATACAGACAGGTAACGGAATGAGGTGCAAATTTAAACTTATTTATTCACATAAAAACAAAAAAAACTCCCCTTTTACAGGGAGTTCCTAAAAAACATAGGTGAAATTTTACTTCGCCACCGGCTTATAATATTTTAATGCTTCAGGCATATATTCCTGTAAACGGGCAATACGATTTTCGTCTGCCGGGTGAGTAGCTAAAAACTCGGGTGGTTTATTACCGCCACCTGCAGCAGACATTCTCTGCCAAAATGGGATGGCTTCTCTTGGGTTATAACCTGCCATCGCTGCGAAAATTAATCCGAAGTGATCTGCTTCATACTCCTGCTTTCTTGAATTGGGCAAAGTGAAGCCCAACTGGCTTCCCGGACCGTAAATCCCATTAAATATGCTATTCACTTTGCTATTGCCGGATGTTAATACATCTCCTACAGCACCCAATCCCTGGGCAATCATTCCCTGGCTCATGCGCTCATTGCCATGAGTAGCAACCGCATGTGTAATTTCATGTCCAAGCACAATTGCTAATGCCGCTTCATTTTGAGCAACCGGGAGTAACCCGGTATATACCACTACTTTACCACCGGGCATGCACCATGCATTTACATCTTTGTTATCTACCAAATTAAACTCCCATTTATAACCATTCAAAATATCCCCCTTTCCCTGTTTGGTGTAATACTGGGTAATAGCATTGGCAATTCTGCTTCCTACCCTACGTACCATTTCGGCATCTTTGCTGGCGCCTGTGCTTACTACTTTACTTTGGGATAGAAACGATTTATATTCAGTTACAGCCATTTCCTGAAGCTGGCTTTCGGGTAATAAACTAAGCTGCTTACGGCCAGTTACTGCATTTGTTGTACATGCCATAAAAATCACTGGCAGTGCTAAAAGTAAAAAAAATGATTTCTTCATGATGTATTTATTTTAAGCACACTAAAACAATTGGCGTACCAAGTTTAGCGGACACATTTGTTAAAACGATTTATCCGGTACTTAAACAATTAAAAAATGGAGTTATTTGCGGCGAAGTTTACGACGGTCTCTACCTTTAAAAATAGGTACCCTGCTTTCGCTGCCGCGTAAAATTTTAATTATATTCTTTTGGTGGGTAAGTATAATAAGCGCAGCCACGAGGATGGCAAAAATTCTATACAGAATCACATCATCATTCCAAATCCATAGCACACAAATAGGCAATGCGATGCCAGCCAGTATTGAACTAAGTGACACGTATCTTGTCAAAAATAACACCAGCAGAAATACCCCAACACAACTTATTGCAATTACCGGCTGAACAGTTAAAATCATCCCAAACAGGGTTGCAACACCCTTTCCCCCCCTGAATTGCGCAAAGATGGGAAAAATATGCCCCAGTACAGAGGCCAATCCAAGGCCTACCATTAAGTTAGTTCTGGCCCATTCATCTGTAAGATATTGTGGTAAAAAACTATATAAGGCAACCGCTGCCATCCCTTTTAAAATATCGAAAATCATTACTATAGTGCCATACTTTGAGCCAAGCACCCGGAAAGTGTTGGTAGCCCCCATATTACCACTTCCGTAATCCCGTATATCTATATGAAAAAAAGTTTTGCTAATGATCAGTGCTGTAGGAATAGACCCAATAAAATAGGCCAAAACTATTAATAGTAGTTCGTTCATAGTTTTCTTTTAGTGAGTTGAAGTAACAAATATACCTTTTTTTTGCCTTCGGTAACGTTTAATTAACATTCAATTTCTTAAACTGACACATTTTCAGCTATCACTACTATCCAGTCGTTGCGCTGGTTGGTTTTAACATATTTTAAGCCGGCATTTGTTACAGCCTCTACCAGTTCTGGTTCATTTTCTTTTAAAAATCCGCTTAAAATGATGATAGAACCTTTAAGACTGGCTTTTACAATAAAGGCAATGTTCGATACAATAACGTTTAAATTAATATTCGCCAGGATGATATCGTAGGTTGCATCGGAAGGAATCGTATCGGATTGCCGTACTAATATATTTGTGCATTCATTTTGTGAAATATTTTCTGTTGTATTGGCAATACTCCATTCATCGTAATCAACCGCCATTACATTTTTTGCCCCCATTTTACTTGCTAAAATTGCCAATACCCCGGTACCTGTTCCAAAATCCAATACGGTTTTTCCCACAAAATCAATATGGTGCATTTGCTGAATCATCAGGTATGTGGTAGCATGATGCCCTGTACCAAAACTCATTTTAGGGGTTATAATAATTTCATGGTGCATCCCCTTTATAGCATGGTGAAAGGTAGCCCTTATGGCAACAAAATCATCGACCAATACTGGCTTAAAGTCTTCCTCCCATTTTTTGTTCCAGTTTATATTTTCTACAATGGTTTTAATGTAACGCACATTTTCAAACCTATCAATTACTTGCATGAATTCAATGTCATTAAAAAGATGTTCCGGAATAAAAGCATTCAGGATATTTTCATCCTCTTCAAATCCTTCAAACCCCTTTTCCGCTAACAGGGCTACCCATTTTTCCTGCTCCTCCCTACCGGATGTTTCAAATTCAAATTGTAAATAATTCATGTAAATTTATTTTATTTCAAAATTAAAAGGCTACTTAAATTCAAAGGTAAAATAATGACAACCAATTGTACCAGGCGATTCTGGTAGCTGATGAGGGTTGATACTAATTTCCCAATAACATTGATGTTCTTTTTAAAATCAAATTTTGAATTCAAAATAAAAAATAATCAGAAAAAAAAAACTCCGAAGAAAAATCTTCGGAGCTTATAGATACTTTTTTAAACTATGGCCTTGGCTGTGTTTCAGGCTTTGGCATCAATGCCTTACGGCTTAATTTAAATTTACCGGTACGTTGGTCAATCTCCAGTAATTTCACTTTTACTCTATCACCTTCTTTAAATATCCCTTCCATTGTTTCCAGGCGTTTCCAGCTTATTTCACTGATGTGTAACAAACCTTCTTTCTTTGGTAAAAATTCAACGAATGCCCCAAATTCTTTTATGCTTTTAACAGTGCCTTCGTAGGTGTCGCCTACAACCGGTACTGCTATCAAACCTTTAATCCAGTTTACAGCCCTGTCCAAACTATCTTTTGATGCTGAGAAAACACTTACTTCTCCTACATTATTCACTTCTTCAATATTAACGGTAGCGCCGGTTTCTCTTTGTATTTCCTGAATCACTTTACCACCGGGCCCTATTACTGCACCGATATATTCCTTGTCGATGGTTAATTTAACCATTCTTGGTGCATGAGGTTTTACATCATCCCTGTGTGAAGGAATACACTCATACATGGCATCGAGGATATGCAAACGGCCTTTACGGGCCTGCTCCAGTGCCTGCCGCATAATATCCATGCTTAAGCCATCTACTTTAATATCCATCTGAACTCCACATATACCATCGCGGGTACCTGTTACTTTAAAATCCATATCACCTAAATGATCTTCATCTCCCAAAATATCGGTTAACACAGCAAACTGGTCGTCTTTTTTGATGAGGCCCATTGCCACACCACTTACATGCTTTTTAACCGGAACACCTGCATCCATCAAAGCCAGTGAACCCGCACAAACGGTGGCCATTGAAGACGAACCATTACTTTCCAAAATATCACTTACCACTCTCACTGTATATGGATATTCTGAACCCGGCATCATCTTCTTTAATGAGCGCATTGCCAGGTTACCATGGCCAACTTCCCTGCGGCCAACGCCTCTCATCATTTTAACTTCACCAGTTGAGAAGGGAGGAAAATTATAATGCAATATAAATTTGGTGTAATCCGATTTGTGAGCACTTTCTACCAGTAATTCATCTAACGGAGTTCCGAAAGTAACGGTGGTCAGGGATTGTGTTTCTCCCCTTGTAAATAAAGAAGAGCCATGAGGAGTTGGTAAAATATTGGTTTCCATTGTAAGTTGACGAACGTCTTCCGTTCCTCTTCCATCCAAACGCTTTCTGTCGTTCAGGATCATATCCCTTACAACATTATATTGTAATTCTCCCACATAATGGCCAATCAATGATTTATCTTCAGAAGGTAATTCCTCGCCTAATGACTCTTTTATTTCTTTATACAGGGCAGCAAAAGCATCGCTTCTGTCGTGCTTGGCAGATGCTGCTGAGGAGATAGCATACATTTTATCTTTACCTAATGCTATGATCCTTTCGTTCAGTTCTTCGTTGCGGTACGGTTTGGTATATTCTCTTTTGGTAGTGCTTCCAACCTGGTCCCTCAGGCTTTGCTGTGCTTTAATTTGAAGTTTAATTGCTTCATGGCCAAGTTCAATAGCTTTAACCAAATCTTCCTCCTGGCACTCTTTGGCTTCCCCTTCCACCATCATAATATTCTTCTCTGTAGCGGCAATAATAAACTCAAGATCGCATTCTGCTAATTCTGTTCGGGTTGGATTCACTATGAACAGGCCATTTTTTCTGCCCATGCGAACTTCGGAAATGATTTCCTGGATAGGAATATCAGAAACAGCTAAAGCAGCAGATGCGGCCAAACAAGCCAATGCATCCGGCAATACTTCTGCATCACTTGAAATTAAACTGATCAATACCTGCACATCACATAAGTAATCTTCCGGAAATAACGGACGCAATGCCCGGTCAATCAAACGGCTGGTTAATATTTCGTAGTCATTCAGTCGGGCTTCTCTCTTAAAAAATGAGCCTGGTATACGGCCCGCAGATGAAAACTTTTCCTGGTAGTCTACTGATAAGGGGAAAAAATTTTGTCCTTCTTTTGGTTCCCTGTTTGCAACAACGGTAGCTAATAAAATACAATTACCCTGGCGCACTGTAACGGCGCCATCAGCCTGACGGGCCATCTTCCCTGTTTCAATGGTAACCGTGCGGCCACCACCTATATCAAAGGTTTCTGATTTAGTATTAAAACTCATATTTAACATTTAAGTATTTGTGAAAGGTGCGTTAATCACCCCGGGTAAAATTGTTTAAACAAAAAAGAATTCCCAACTGCTAAAAAGATAGTTGGGAATTAAATTATTTAAACATGGAGATAAGCTTATTTACGAAGTCCTAATTTTTCAATTAAAGCTCTGTAGCCTGTCAGATTATGTTTGCTAAGGTAGGTAAGCAAGCGCTTTCTTTGACCAACCATCATCATTAATCCTCTTTGAGAAGAAAAATCCTTTTTGTTGGTTTTCAGGTGATCAGAAATCTGGTTGATGCGCTCAGTCAATAACGCAACCTGACCTTCGATTGAACCCGTATTAGAGGCTTTACCGCCAAAGTCTGTAAAAATTTTTGCTTTTTTTTCGATTGTTAAATAAGGCATTTCTTTTTTTTTAATAACGTCTTTGTTAATATAACTTTTTTATTAGCTTGCAAAAGTAGGGAAAATATTTAATTGTTTGGAAGTGAAGATAAATATTCATGCAAAAAGCCCCCTTTGGGAGGCTTGTTTTCATTAATAAAATTTTTCTTACTTCATATGTTTCAGGTTGACACCATATAAAATCAGAAATATTAGCCCGATAAAACCAATTACAACCGATGAAAGTATGGCTATAAAATTATTGCTGCCAAAAACAACAAATGGACTAATGATACCGATAAGGGTGCCAGCCAGGTATAAATAAAATCCTTTTCTTTTGAGATTCCACATCATAAAGGCTCCCGCAATACATAGAATAGCACCTCCCCCATTGGCCAACGCACCTTTTCTAATTTTTTCAGGTGAAGTTGCAATACTGTTTACCATCTTTTGCGCAAATCGGGCACCTTCGCTGGAATCCTTATTTTTTTGTAAATCAGTATTAACTTTTTCCTTTGTAATTGCAATAGAAGCAGCCTGCGAATTCGCACTAAAATACTTAATACTTTCGCTGATTATCCCCCACCCGCTTCCAATAAAAGTTAAAATACATAACACGGTTATAAAAGTTGGCCTTACTGCGGGGCGTTCATATTCCTCTAAAAATTCTGTCATAATGCTTAAAGTTGGCTTTGCAGTAAATAAATTTCATGCTAATAAAGAGTACAACACATTAAGATTCTTCCATGTATTTTAAATTCATACCGTAGAGTATTACAAATACAAGACCACCAATTGCAGCTACGATAGATATCCCCATTGATCCAAACTTGTCGCCAAAAAGGAGAAAATGGGTTAGCAGATTAAAGAATGTACCCAGGGTAAAGGAATAAAATCCGGTTCGCTTCAATTTGAAAATCAGGACCGTTCCTACCAGGCAGAGTATGTAGGAAGCAATACAACCAATTGAAAATTTTTCATAATTCTCCACGTTTAGGTTCCCGATTCGAACTAATTCATCGGTAGAAGTACTACCAGGATTAAATAAATTCTTTAGCTGGGTTTTAGCCTTGCCGGAAGTAATCTTTTCTACTTCGGCGCTTGCATTTACATAGCCCTTGATATTGACTATTATACCTACCATGCTTCCAATAAAGGTAATCACGCATAAAATAGTTAAAAATAAGGGACGAGGGGAAGAATTCCCCCTTGTGCTGGTTGTTTCTTCTGGCATAATAAGTAGGTTGGTTACCTAAGGTTAGGATTTTTTTTTGAGATTATAGATTTTGTTTGATACTTTTTTTTCAAGTTCCTTTATTATAATCCATATTTGCTTTTATAAATATGACTTAATTAGCTATGGCTACCTGCAAAAATTCAGACCATTGTGTGCAAAACCGATTTCCAGAAAAAGGGAACGTAAAATCAGGGTATGATATTATGCCTGAAAGCGCAAATATTTTAACTGATCTGTTTCATACAACTCCCTATTATTCATTGTATGACCTACTCACAACCCACAAAAAAATTAATATAGTCGGTAAATATATACTCACTGGTTTGTATTCCAACCAAATCTTTCGATTATTAAAGTCCGGAATCAACTTATTATATAAAAAATCATCGCTTATCAATTTAAATGATCTTTCGACAATAATTGATGACAAGCCTGCGGCCTTCAAGGGTATTAACACATCAAACCCTATCGAGTTACTCCTGTACAGGAGTAATTCAGCGTTTAGCAGCGTTTAGCAATTTGATGAAATTTTCTCTATATGATTCAATTATTCGCAATAAAAAGCAGTATCCTTTTTTTTTAGAAATGAACAACATATTCACCCGCAATCCCATTTCTTTTGAAACATTTGATATTTACAGTTACCAATAGTCTTGCTTACGACCAAAGGATGATACGCATTTGTACATCATTATCTTCAGCAGGCTACGATATAACATTGGTTGGGACAAAAAACAGCACATCCCCCCCACTATTACCAAAGTCATTTAACCAAAAAAGGCTAACCACCTGGTTTAAGAGCGGGGCCGGCTTTTATGCTGAATATAATTGCCGGCTTTTTTTCTTTCTGCTATTTGCAAAGGCAGATTTATTGTGCTGTATAGATTTGGATACCATCATTCCCGTGTGGCTGGTCAGCATAATAAGAAATAAGAAAAGAGTGTACGATGCGCATGAGTACTTTTCTCAACAAAAAGAAATAATCAGGAGACCACGGATTTATACAATTTGGCATTGGATTGAAAAAAAATTCGTACCGCTTTTTCCTGATGGGTATACAGTTGGCAATAAAATAGCGGCCGAATTCAAACAAATTTATAACGTAAACTATGAAGTTATACGGAACATGCCGTTGCTAAAACCGATAACACAGACTGACACCAACCGTTGTGGAAAATATATCCTTTACCAGGGAGCTGTAAATGAGGCTCGCGGATTAGAACACCTGGTTCCTGCCATGAAGGAGGTAGATGCTACTCTTTTAATATATGGTGATGGAAATTTTATGGGTCAAACAAAAAGAATTATTGAAAGCAACAATTTATCCGGCAAAGTGTTTTTAAAAGGGAAGCTATTGCCGGAAGATTTGGATACAATCACGTCAATGGCCTATATTGGCGTAAATCTCGTAGAAAACATTGGGTTAAATCAGTACTATTCTTTAGCCAATAAATTTTTTGATTATATACATCATTTGGTACCCCAGGTTACAATGGACTTTCCTGAATACAAGGCCATTAACGATGAGTTTGAAGTGGGAATATTGCTAAAAGATTTAGACCAGGCTACTATTTCAAATAGTCTTAACCGCTTAATGAATGACCACGCATTGCATCAAAAAATGCAGCGCAATTGTACAATAGCCAGGGAGCAGTTAAACTGGCAGCAGGAAGAAAAAAAACTGTTCGCATTTTATCACCATCTTTTGGAAAACGAGTAATGGAGGAAAGACATTTACATATAATAACACATGATGTACCCTGGCCGGCAGACTATGGTGGTGTGGTTGACCTTTTCTATAAAATAAAAACATTGAACCAGGCAGGTATAAAAATTCACCTTCATTGCTTTGTTAATAAGCGGCCACCTCAGGTTGAATTGGAAAAATACTGCCAGTCGGTAAATTATTATAAAAGAGAGGCCAATATCAGCCATTTTTCTTTTCGTTTGCCCTTTATTGTAAACTCCAGGAAAAATGCGGCACTTATCAGGAATTTAAAAAAAGACAATTTCCCTATCCTTTTGGAAGGAATACATTGCAGTTATTACCTAAACGCAGGTAAACTTACCAACCGTATTGTATTGCTTCGTTTGCACAATGCCGAATTTGAGTATTACCATCACCTGGCCCTGCATGAAAAAAACCCTTTAAAGAAATTGTACTACAATCACGAAAGCCGGATGCTCAAAATTTATGAAAAGCAACTGGCCGGTAAAGTAAAAATTGCGGCCGTAAGCGAACAGGACGTACAAATATACCGGCAGCTTTTTAATGCCAATGATATTGCACACTTACCAGTTTTTTTGCCATATACAACAGCGGAGGGCAAGACTGGCAAAGGCTGTTTTTGTCTTTACCATGGTAATTTATCCATCAATGAAAATGAAGAAGCCGCCATTTGGCTGCTACAAAACGTATTTAACGAACTGGAAATTCCATTTGTAATTGCGGGAAAAGATCCGTCGCAAAAGCTGTCATTTATGGCACACCAGCACCCCCATACCTGCCTGGTGGCCAATCCCGGCGACAAAGAGTTGCAGGATATGATAGCAAAGGCACAGATCAATATTTTACCCTCTTTCAATAATACCGGCGTGAAGTTAAAATTACTCAATGCGTTGTTTAATGGTCGCCATTGCCTTGTAAACAAAGCAGGCGTAGAAGGATCAGGATTAGAAAGCATTTGCCAGTTAGCGGAAGATGCAGACGATTTTAAAACGGCCATCAGCTACCTTTACAATATCCCTTACGCAATTGAAGACAATGAACAGCGGCAACGGGTGCTGCAACACATTTATTGCAATGAAAAAAACCTGGAAAAAATAGTGAAGGTATTCTGGTCCGGGAAATCGTGAATGCCGAATAAGCAAAGGCGAATGTTTCGAAATATCACCCTTAATCATTTTTCATTGCTCTTGCTTTTGACTACACTCCCCTTTCACCATGAACATGGCCACTAACCATTGTAAATTTACCAACAGTTAATCTACGATACTTGCGTTATCATACACTTTGCCTCGCTCTGTTTTGATGGTTCTTGCCGGAAATTTATTAATCACCATATAATCATGCGTTGCCATTACAATGGCGGTACCGTAGTCTTTGGAAATATGAAAGAGCAACTGCATAATTTCATCACTCGTTTGCGGATCAAGATTTCCGGTAGGTTCATCAGCCAATATCAGCCGGGGAGAATTTAGCAGGGCCCTTGCCACATCAATCCTTTGTTGCTCACCACCACTCAATTCAAAAGGCATTTTAAAACCCTTTGTTTTTAACCCCACTTTGTCCAGCACATCGGATATTTTTTCATCCATCAGCTTTTCGTCTTTCCAACCGGTGGCCCGTAATACAAATTTCAAATTATCATTTACATTCCTGTCAGTCAGCAATTGAAAATCCTGGAAAACAACGCCCAGGCTGCGTCTTAGGAATGGCAACTTCTTCCAGTCAAGATCCTTGAGGTTATAACCAACCACAGTTCCTTCTCCTTCTGTAAGCGTTAAATCACCGTACAAAGTTTTCAACAAACTGCTTTTGCCTGTGCCCGTTTTACCAACCAGGTAAACAAATTCTCCTTTGTCCACTGAAATATTTACATCACTTAAAATCAAACTACTACCCTGGTAAATATTTACATTCTTTAATTCTATGATTGCCTGAGACATAATATTATTTTGTGTTAACTATTAGTGACAACTGATATTTTTAACCCCTCTGGCTTTGCCGAAAAAGGCTTCTACTAAATCGGG
>JANPIJ010000268.1:0-16267 GCA_031424955.1 Ferruginibacter sp.
TGCTGAAATAGTCCCCGTCGCTGGCGTAGGAAGGCCGGTGCGCCTGTGCGGTAATCGTTCTGGGTGACACGTCGAGGTACTTATAGCCACCCTGCTCTTCCATTACTTTATTAAACATATAGGCGGCGGCTCCTCCCGGCACATCCTCATCTACAAAAACGATGCGGCTTGTTTTTTTCAGTGAGCCAACAATATGATGTTTGATGTCAAACGGAAGTAAGGTTTGTACATCTATTACCTCGCAACTGATATACATTTTAGCCAGGGTATCCGCAGCTTCCAATACTACCCTTAGTGTAGATCCATAGGTAACGATGGTGATATCAGTTCCTTCTTTAACGGTTTCCGGTATACCTAAGGGCACGGTATAGTCCATTAAATTAGAAGGCAGTTTTTCCTTTAACCGGTATCCATTTAAACACTCAATCATTAATGCAGGATCGTTGCTTTGCAGCAGGGTATTGTACATTCCGGCAGCCTGTACCATATTTCTTGGGACGCAAACGTACATGCCTCTTAATGCATTAATGATCATTCCCATTGGCGACCCGCTGTGCCAGATACCTTCCAGGCGATGACCACGGGTACGTACAATCAACGGGCAGCTTTGTCCGCCGGCAGTGCGAAAATGCGTAGTGGCCGCATCATCACTCAATGGCTGCAATCCATATAACAAATAATCTATGTATTGAATTTCTGCAATGGGCCTCAGTCCCCTCAACGCCAGGCCGATCCCCTGCCCCATGATGGATAATTCGCGTATGCCGGTATCGAATATCCGTTGTTCCCCATACTTGGCCTGCAGCCCGCTAAATCCCTGGTTTACATCCCCGATAAAACCTACATCTTCTCCAAAAGCGGTCACCTTATCATTTGTCTCAAAAAGCACATCAAAGTATTTATTCAGTACTTCATAACCGTTTACCATCCTTGCATCTTCGGCAAAGATTGGTTTTACCTCCTCCACTTTTAAGGCCGACTTTGGCCCTTCGTTGTACAGATGAGAATTGTATAATCCTGCATTAACTGCTTTCAGCGATTTGTAATAATTACTCAATTCAGATGCAGCGATATCATTTCCTGCAATATCCAAGGCAGTAGCCAGTGTTTTCATTAGTTCCCTCCTCATTGGCTCTTTATTGGCAGCTATTTCCGTCGCCAGTTTCCTGATGGGTTCTGAACTTTCCTGGCTCATGGCTTCTGCCAGTTGCTGCATTAAAGCGGCACCAATGCGCACCTGCTCCTTTACAGGAGCAATATATTTATCCCAGGCTTTTTGCTTACTTACCTTAATGTACAGTTTCGACTTCATTTCAATTTCAGTCAGCTCATGTTCTTCAGCCAGCGCATTTTCCAATATCCACTCTCTCATTTGGCGGATACAATCCCACTCTTTCTCCCAGGCAAGACGCTCCGGCCTTTTATATCGTTCATGGCTGCCCGAAGTAGAATGTCCTTGTGGCTGCGTAATTTCCTCAATATGAAAAATTGCCGGTGTATGGGTAGCCCTGATCTTCTGAATGGCTGGCTCAAACACTTCGCACATGCCTGCATAATCCCAACCCTTCAGTTTATAAATATCAATCCCATTGGTATCGTCATTTTTTTGCAACCCTCTTAATGCCGTTGAAATGGATCCTTTGGTTGTTTGTAGTTTTTTGGGAACAGAAATACCATATCCATCATCCCAAACAAAAATGGCAAGTGGTACCTGCATTACACCGGCCGCATTGACCGTTTCCCAAAAATGGCCTTCTGAAGTAGATGCATCCCCAATGGTGCAAAAACAAATTTCATTTCCATTATCACTTAAATGGGTATGCTTTCTAAAAACCGGGGCATTTCTAAAAAGCTTGGATGCCAGGGCCAAGCCCAGCGCCCTTGGCATTTGACCGGCAGTAGGCGCCATATCGCTGCTGCTATTTTTGCTGTTTGCCAAATCGAGCCAGTCCCCTTTTTCATCAACAATTTTGGTGGCAAAGTGCGCATTCATCTGGCGGCCTGCACTAAACGGGTCGTGATTAACATCGGGATCAGAAAAAAGCTGTGCAAAATATTGCTCCACACTCGCCAAACCCGCGGCAAACATAAATGTCTGGTCGCGGTAATAGCCAGCTCTGAAATCACCGGGTTTAAAAAATTTAGCCGCAGCTACCTGGGCCACTTCCTTTCCATCTCCAAAAATTCCAAACTTGGCTTTACCAGTCAATACCTCCTTTCGGCCCATCAGGCTGGTTTCCCTGCTTTCGCAGGCTATCCGGTAGTCCTTCAACACTTCATTACGGAAGTGATCAAAACTCAGTTTTTCCTGCAATGCAGCTTCATTGGTATTTACTGTATCCATATAACAAATGTAAATTATTACTTGTGATCAATGTTAAAAAAATGATAACCAGATAACAATTTGCCATGAATTTATTCGTTTTTGTATCTTTGGTTCAATTATTGGAAAAATAACTCAGCAATGAAAAAAATTTTTACTCTTTTAGCGATTACAGTACTAACAATTCACGTTACTGCCCAATCACCGTTAGTGGTTGCTAACGCCAAACCAGTTGGTGTAGAAAATCCAAAACCAGCTTCTCCCGTAACTGAAGAGGTATTGGTTTTAAAAGAAGTTGAATTTGATTTTGGGAAAATCCCCCAGGGCAAACCTGTAACGCACGTTTTTGAAGTTCTCAACAACAGTAGAGATTCCCTTCGCATCGCAAATGTACAGGCAAGTTGCGGCTGTACCACGCCGGAGTGGGATCGGGAAAAGGTGCAGGCATCCGGCGAAAAAACTAAAATCACAGTAGGATATAATGCTGCCAGTGAAGGCCCTTTTACAAAACAAATAACGATCACCTACAACGGAACACTAACAAAACAAATAACCATCAAAGGTGAAGTTTGGAAAACTCCCGTTACCTCTGCACCCGAAAATAAAGGAATAGAAAATTTAAAAAATTAATTAAAACAAAATAATAAAACCATGAAAAAAATCTTACTGTCTGCAGCCGTATTCGCATTGTCAGCTACGGTATTTGCACAAAAAAAGGTAGATGACATAGCAAAATTTACTACAGAAACCATCAACCTGGGAAAAATCAAACAAGGTGTTCCTACGAAAGCGGTTTTTACAGTTACCAACATCAGCAACCAGGCACTGATTATAGAAAATGCCAATCCAACCTGCGGATGCACTATTTCTGATTATACCAAAGAGCCAATAGCAGCAGGCAAAACCGGTATCATCAATGCTACTTACAATGCCGCCGGCGTTGGACATTTTGATAAGCATTTAACCGTAAAGTTTGCCGGTATTGATGAAATAAAAAGTATCACTTTAACAGGGGATGTAGTGGCAGCTGAAGAATTTGACAAAACGAAACCAGTTGAAGCAAAAGAAGCAGTGGCAGCTCCTGTAAAAGCAGTAAAAAAGACCAAGAAGGCTACAAAATAATACGCTTGTCATCAAATGAAAAACCTCCGCAATATGTGGAGGTTTTTTTATTTGAAATAGCCGGTTGAGGTCGAGGCTAAACGTTACTGACGTGGCTTTTTATTAACCCAATATACCCCCGATAAAATAATCAATAAACATACTACCTGCTTCCATCCAAAAGCCTCTCCATAAATTATTCCCCACCCAATCGCTATAAAAGGTATTCCGTAGGTAACCATACTGGCAAAAATTCCTCCTGCCCTTTTTACCAGCATGTAAAAAATAATGGTGGCGATAGCAGTGCCAACAATTCCCAATAATGAGGCTGCACCGGTTGCCAGTAAGTATTCATGATTGGTTAATGGCAAAATAAAATAACCCGTATATACCAGTATCACCAGGGCGGGTATCGCATTTAAGGAAAGTGCAACTGCCGCGACTTGCAGGGAACCAATATTTCCTAAATGCCGGCCAACCAGGTTTACATTAATTCCATACAAGATGGTAGCCAGTACAACAAATGAAACATATACCAGGTGCTGGCTTTCCTGAATGTGCCCTTTGCTGATCAACAGTAAAACACTGCCTGCAAATGCAATGACTATACCGATGATTTTATTTGCCGAAGTTTTTGTTTTAAAAAACAATGCACCGGTTACAATTACAAAAATCGGGGTAAGGCAATTTAACGTACCTGCGAGTGAACTGTCGATGCCCTCTTCGGCCATGCAAAACAAAAAGGATGGCAATAAGCTACCCAGGGTACCCGACAGCAATACCATCAACAATTTATTGGATGGTATATTGCGAATATGTTTTATTGCTACCGGTGACAATACCAGGCCGGCAGATACCATACGCAACGCTGCTACCTGGTAAGCACTTAACTGGTTATCCAAACCGATCTTCATTAAAATAAAACTACTACCCCAAATAATGGAGAGGGCGGTAAAGAGTAACCAATTGACCAAATTTCTATTCACGCTTCAAAGTTGCCTTTAATAAATTAAATTAAAGGGAATGGCGGAAGAAATAAATGGCTATATCTCCAGAAATATTTTGAACCTATTATTTGTTCCGGTAGTATTAAAGGAAATCTGTTATATTTAATATATCAAACTGGCCTTGGTTTTAAACCAATTTTTTTATCCAAAAAGTTTATCTCATGGGATTTGTAAAAGAATTTAAGGAATTTGCATTAACGGGCAATGTGATGGACCTGGCTGTCGGTGTTATCATTGGCGCAGCATTCGGAAAAATCATTACGTCGCTGGTAGAGGACGTTATTACACCCTTGTTGTTAACCCCTGCCTTGAAGGCTGCTGGTGTAGATAAGATTGAAAACTGGGCGCCTGGCGGAATATTCTGGGGTAAATTTCTGGGGGCGGTTTTAACCTTTATCCTAATTGCCTTGGTGGTATTTCTGCTTGTAAAAGCCATGAACAAAATGAAAAAACAGGAAGCACCTCCTCCTCCTGCCGGCCCATCCTCCACAGATCAGTTACTGATGGAAATAAGAGACGCTTTAAAAAAATAAAGATGCTATGATGATTGCGAACAGACTCGGGGGTTTGTGGGTTATTCTTATATGACAGGCAATCTACAGTGCATATATTGTATTGTCAATTTAACCGCATCTTTAAATTCCCTCTGCAAGTGGACTAACAAATGGGATTCAAAGAGGTGCCATTATACGCAACCGATATGAAAAAGTTACTCAACCTGTTTGCTTTTATGGTAACTGGTGCGGCAGTTCTTGCCCAGGATGCAACAATAAAGGATTTGAAGGCTGCGGCAACCACCACTGTAAAAACTGATACCTCCAAAAAAGCCAATAAAAATGGTTGGACCAACGGCGGTTTGTTAAGCGTTAATTTAACCCAAATTAGCAATAGCAACTGGATAGCAGCCGGTGGGGATAAATTTTCGCTTTCACTGGCTACTTCATTAAATGTATTTGCCAATAGGAAATGGCGCCGTAACACGTGGACCAATGTGTTGGATCTTAATTACGCCCTTGTTAATACGACTACTTTGGGTGTTAGGAAAGTGAATGACCGGCTTGATTTCATTTCCAAATATGGTTACCAGCCTAAAAAGTGGAAAAATGCGAGTATTTCTTCCTTGGTGCAATTACGTTCGCAACTTTCAAGCGGTTATCAATATGATTATTTTGGCACCACCACCAAGCGGCGAAATTCGGGCTTTTTTGCACCCGCCTACATTACGGTAGCACCCGTTGGTATAGACTGGAAGCCAAACGAATGGTTCACTTTATTTGCATCACCTGTTGTAGCCCGGTGGGTAATTGCCTCAAACGGGCCGTATAGTTATGCAGCCCAGGGCGGAGTGTTTAATGGTAATGTAGAAACACCCCTCGCTACACTTTACGGCGTAGATCCTGCAAAACCCAATCGTGGAGAATTTGGTGCATTTATAACTGCCTCGTTCAAAAAAGATATAATGACGAATATTAATTACTACAGCAAACTGGATCTCTATTCCAACTATATTAAAAAGGCCAAAAACATAGATATTTTCTGGACCAACCAGGTAAGGATGAAAGTGAATAAATGGATACAGGTAAGCTATACAGTGGATATGTTATATGACGATGATGTAAAAAACCCTTCGAGACCTGCGAATGCACTTGGTTTGCAGGTGTTATCCACACTGGGCGTTGGTTTTGCCACCAGGTGGTAATTTGCTGATAAGTTTCTATACATTTGCCCCCGATACATTTCGGGGTTTTTTATTTTAAATTTTTTTACATTGAATACTGCAACTTACCAGATAAAGCTGGACCAGTTTGAAGGGCCGTTTGATCTTTTACTGTTTTTTATTGAAAGAGACGAACTGGATATTTACAATATCCCTATCACTAAAATCACCAACGATTTTCTTGATTTTATTCACCATTCCGAAAAGCTGAATATAGAACTGAGCAGCGAGTTTATCCTCTTTATCAGCACGCTGATGCGCATCAAGGCGAAGATGCTGATCCCCAGGAAAGAAATTGATGCACAGGGCAACGAAATAGATCCCCGGCAGGAACTGATTAATAAGATACTGGAATACAAAAGATTTAAAGAAGCCTCCCTGAAAATGGCGGAGCTGGAAGAGATCCGCATGCTGATGATTAAACGTGGTAATGTACAAAAAGAATTATCACAGATTGGGGAAGAACTGGGAGAAGGTACCGAGATACAGGCGGTTACGCTGTTTAAACTGATGAAGGCTTTTGAAAGAGTTGTATTCAAGCTGAAGGAGAGGAATCATAAACCGGTTCATACAGTAGTGCAATATAACTACACGATGGAAGAAAGCAGGGAGTTTATGCTGGATACCTGCCGTAAGGAAAAAACAGTTTCGTTTGAAAAAATATTTGAAGTGTGTGAAAACCGCATCCATGCCATATTCCTATTCTTAAGCCTGTTGGAACTGGTGCAACAAAAATACATGATGCTGGTAACCGGGGAAGGCAGAAATAATTTTATCATCGAGTTTAATGAAAACAGGGTGGAAGATATTTCTACACCGCTTGATTATAATGAGATGACAAGTTTTTAATTCCCCATATACCAAAACATCCCGTCTGAAAACACTTACTTAAAAATCCATAACAGAATGGGCTTTTCAGATTGGCTGATATATATTTTCAATTGATTCAGAAATGCCGGTGATACCGTGGGACAACCCCAGCTCATGCAAATTTTTAACGGTGCAATTTCATTATCGGGCACACATGGATGAGCGTGTAGCACTACAAACCGGTTAAAGGCATTGCTGTTGGATTTATCCAATCCATGCAATTTATAGGCAAGGCCAAATTTACCATCGTAGGATTTGCCTATTTTATATTTCCCTTCAGAAGTACAATTGCTACCAGGCTCATTTGAATATGCAATACTGTTTGGTGAATGATTAACACCACTCCCATGTGTTACCAATCCAGCCTGAACAATGGAATCTTTTTCCAGATCAAATATAAAAAAACGCTTGCTGCCGGAAGCTATTCCCATATCAATCATAAAGCAGTAGCGGTTACTAAGGTTATTTTTGAGGATATTCCCTTTCAGATTTACAGCATATCGTTTTAGCCGGATCAATGTTTCATTTCGGGTGTCCACAGTCCGGCGCTCAATACCGGGTGCAACTTTTCTGTTAGCCGAAAGGGGATTATTAAGCCGGTGAATGATAATAATTGATGTAATCAATAAAACGGCAAAAAACGGGAACAGGAACCAACGCATAGCTTTCAATTATGCAGATAGAGATGCCGGCTGCTTCATCTTCCACAAAATTTCAATGAGAATTAAAAATTAAATAAGACTAAAAGGCAGGCATAAAAAAACCGGCAATGATTTGCCGGCTCAATCAATTTATTATACCCTGTTATTGAAAAGTATCAATAGTAACCTTTACCTTTTCTTTCATTATTTCCCGCAACACTTCTGCAATGGCATTGGCATCCAAACCAATTTCCTTATACAATTCTTTTGGTGAACCATGCTCTACCAAACGATCCGGAATACCCATTATTTTCACATCGGCCTTATAACCATACTCATTCATAAATTCAAGGATAGCACTGCCAAAACCACCTACCACGGTTCCATCTTCAATGGTGATAATTTTACTAAATTTAGCAAATACTTCATGTAACAAATCCTTATCGATGGGCTTTACAAAACGCATATCATAATGCGCCGGGTTGATGCCCTCGGCCTTTACATCGCGGATAGCGGCGGCGGCAAAATTGCCCGGGTGGCCAAAAGAAAGAATGGCGACATCCTGTCCGTCTTTTAATTTTCTTCCTTTACCTATTTGTATTTCTTCAAAGGGCGTTTTCCATTCCGGCATTACACCTTCACCCCTCGGGTAACGAATTACAAAAGGACTGGTAGTAGTTGTAAGCTGCGATGTGTACATTAAATTCCGAAGTTCCTTTTCGTTCATGGGCGCACTCACAATCATATTCGGGATGCAACGCATGTACGCAATATCATAACAACCATGATGCGTAGGCCCGTCTTCGCCAACCAGGCCGGCCCTGTCTAAACAAAATACCACGGGCAAATTTTGAATGGCCACATCGTGAATCACCATATCATAAGCCCGTTGCATAAAGGAAGAATAAATATTACAGAATACCCTTAGTCCCTGGGTGGCGAGGCCAGCACTCAATGTTACAGCGTGTTGTTCGCAAATGCCGACATCAAATGCCCGGTTAGGCATTTTCTCCATCATATATTTTAAAGAGGATCCGCTTGGCATGGCCGGGGTTACTCCCATGATGGCATCATTCTTTTCGGCCAGTTCAATAAGGGTATATCCGAATACATCCTGGTATTTGGGAGGTTGTGGAATATCAAATTTTTTCTTTACTATTTCACCGGTGATTTTATCAAATAATCCCGGGGCATGCCATTTGGTTTGATCTTTTTCAGCCAACGCATATCCTTTGCCCTTTACTGTTTTTATATGTAATATTTTGGGGCCGGGAATTCCTCTCAGGTCTTCCAGCGTATCTACCAGTTTGGTAATATTGTGCCCGTCAATCGGACCAAAATAACGCAATTGCAGGGCTTCAAACAAGTTGCTGCTTTTACTCACAAGCCCTTTGAGGCTGGCCTCCAGTTTGCTGGCCATTTCACGACTGAAATTTTTTCCCACCGGCAATTTTCCCAATGCCTTCCATACATTATCACGCAACTCATTATAGGTGTGAGAAGTGGTAATGTCAGTAAGGTATTCTTTTAACGCCCCTACATTGGGGTCAATACTCATACAATTATCGTTCAATATAATGAGTACATTGCTATTGGCAGTCCCGGCATGATTCATGGCTTCAAAAGCCAGGCCTGCCGTCATAGCTCCATCGCCAATTACTGCAATATGCTGTCGGTCTTTTTCACCTTTATAATAACTTGCCATTGCCATACCCAGTGCCGCACTGATAGACGTGGAGGAATGGCCCACACCAAACGTATCATATTCACTTTCGCTCCGGTTTGGGAAACCACTTAAACCATGATATTTTCTATTGGTGGGAAAACTATCTCTTCTGTTCGTTAAAATTTTATGTCCATACGCCTGGTGGCCCACGTCCCATACCAGTTGGTCGTAAGGCGTTTTAAATACATAATGCAATGCCACACTCAGTTCCACCACCCCAAGGCTGGCCGCAAAATGCCCGCCATGCACACTTACCACATCAATAATATATTGCCTCAGTTCATCACATACCTGGTGTAATTGTTCCTTATTGAGCTTTTTTAGGTCATCAGGATTGTTGATGTTCTTTAATAATGTACCTGCTTTAATTTCCATGCTGATTTATTTGCGCTGTAAAGGTAGTTTTTTTTAAGCCTCCCTGCCCTCCGAAGGAGGGTTCTTGTACCTTAATGGGGCGAATTTCTTTTTAAGTTTGCCAGTTTTGTGCTTGCCTGCTTTCTGAAGCCATCTACCCGCATGCTACCAGTTTCAATCTTGTATTGAAAAATTTATGCCTGTTTTGCTTTTACCATTTTAAACATTGATTCAATTGCACGTATAATAACTAATCCCCATCTCCAATTATTGCAAACAAAACAAAATAAATGACGAATCTACCTGTATTCAATACACACGCACGCTTTACTTAACGCATTTTCCGAATAATAGTTTAGTATGTGGCCTTACCAGAAATAGTTTTTAAACATATTTCATCAAATTTAAAATTAAATCAGGGTTTGGACAGTTTTGAAGATACTTCTCACTTTCATTTTTTAAACAAACGCCCGGGTAATCCCCTTCTTTTAAATTCATGTCGCCAATTACCTGGAAATGGAGATGCGGTGGCCAGTCGCCGTTTTCCCTGGGTTCCCCAAAATGGGCAATCAATTCGCCCCTGCTGATATACATACCCTGGTGTAGTTGTGCCAGGTCAACCAAACTAACATGACCATAAAGAGTGTGAAATACTATCGTATCTAACTGATGCTGTAAAATGATGGTGGCCCCATAATCACCAAAATGATCATTAAAAGCAAAACTATGCACCATACCACCCAGCGGGGCAAATACTTTGGTGCCTGATGGCCCCCAAATATCAATACCCAGGTGAACAGAACGGGCTTCCTCCACAACCCCATCTATAATGGCAGGACCAGCTGGACCTTGTAATTCAAAAAGTTGACTTCTTTTGTAAAGTATCCTATCTTCCATGTAGCCGCCAATGCCAAATTTTGCCTGGTGCCTTTCAAGTTCCTGGTCAATGTATTGAGCAAACTTTTGGGTATCGGTGATATCAATTTCGGCCAACCCTCTATTTTGTGCGGTAAAATCAAAGTGAAATAACTTTTCTTCCACCGCCTTAAAATTTACAACCGGGTGAAAAGCTGACCGGTTTTTAATTAGTACGTTTTCAATTTCAGTATTCATAAATTGAAGATAAGTATTAGTTTATAAAAATTTAATGACATCAGTACCACCGGTACATTCAATTTTGCCAAATAAAATGATACGTAGGGGTCACCATATTGCCGTAAAAAGATTGACAACCAATGCTAATCCGGAATGCACACATCACTTCCCATCATAGTCGGTAAACCTTAGCAGCTCTTTTCATGCAGTTTCCTTATTTTTGAGAATATGCTGATCGGTAAAAAAAACAATGGCCTTGTTGAGAATTATATCATTCATTCTCATTTTTTAAAAAGAGATGTGCTGATAGATTTTTATCTGCCCCCAGCAAAACAGGCACCTGCAGAACACTTAAGCCTGTTATTAATAAACGATGGGCAGGATTTGGTTGCCATGCAATTTGAAGAAATTTTGCAAAAACTATACGATCAAAATGAAATTTCCCCGTTGTTCTGTGTAGGCCTGCATTGCTCTGCCGACAGAAAAAATGAATATGGAACAGCCAAATACCTGGATTATAAAGGACGTGGCGCCAAAGCTGCTTTATATAGCCGGTTTGTGTTTGAAGAAGTCATGCCATTTATCCGGAAAACATATCATTTAAAATCTTTTAAAGATAAATCCTATGCCGGCTTTTCATTAGGTGGTTTAAGCGCAATGGATATTGTCTGGAACCATCCGAGGGAGTTTACCAGGGCTGGCATTTTCAGCGGTTCGTTCTGGTGGAGGGATAAGGACCAGGATGATGCAGATTTTGATGAAACGGTTAACAGGATCATGCATCAACAGGTAAAAAAAGGGACTTATCATTCCTGGCTAAAATTCTTTTTTGAAGTTGGCACACAGGATGAAACCGCAGACCGGAATAACAACGGTATCATTGACGCAATTGATGATACCATTAGTTTAATTGATGAATTAAAAACCAAAGGATATTCTGACCGGGATATTAAATACCTCGAACTCCAGGATGGTAAACATGATGTACCAACCTGGGCAAGATCTTTTCCGGATTTTTTGAAGTGGGGGTGGGGGAAGAACAATTAGCTAATTCGATAATTTGCTAATTAGCTAATGAAGTAAAGCGATTCAAACTATTAGCACATTAGCTAATTGAGTAAACACAGCGATTCCACAATTAGCTACATTATCACATTAGCACATTAACTAATTATCAATACCAACTATTCTTCCTTTTATTAAACACTTCAATTGCTATTTTAAACTGTATTGGATTGCTGAATTTATTGGCTACACTGGTTACTACGTACCCGCCTATTTTATACCGGTCCCGCCAGAAACGAATTATCTTCTCTACCCCAAAAAACAATTCAGCGTATTTTAAATTCCTTTCCGGTACATACAAGATTCCTCCACCAGCTACCTCCAGTAAATTTAATTTTTTTAGCAGTGGGATTTTGTTGATAACAGCTCCATGAAACTGGTGCAGGTAATGCCCTTCATAAAATCTTTTAAATGCAGGGAAGGTAGAATCCAGCGACTGGAAACTTAAGGTAGGATTGGAGAAAAGTAAAGGATCGCCACGGCGCATAAATTTATAATCCACCAGGCGCAGGTCTTTACGGCTTAAAAAACTGCCGCTTATAATAGTATATTGCGATTCTCCTGCCAGCCCCAGTTTTAGTTTTTGACTTACACCAAACTCCAGGTAATCAAAATTAATTTTGCTGCCGAGAATATTAGGTATCCCCTTTCGCCAGCTTACGGCAAATGTTGGCCATTTGCTACCCAATATTACTTTCTCTTTGGGTTCCCGTATATATTTTTGCATGGGTGTATATTCAAGGCCAATGGTATTATAAAATGCATGGTATGTTTCGAATCTTATCGCTTCGTTGTTGGTAAGATTTCTGCCAATCCAGGAGGAATCGTATTTATCATTCGTCTTATAATCCGCCACGCTTCGCCTTACTGTATATTCAAATTTATTTGCCAACACGAGTCCATTTACCAATTCCACCCGATGGCCAAATTCAGTTCCTTCCTTTAAATAAATATTGCTTCTTTTTAATTGATTGATCCATGCATCACCGGCAAATATCTGCCCAAATTCTCTTCCCACATTGATGAAATAGTAGCCCCTGCTAAATGGGTTGTATAATTTTGAAAACCCAACCGCACCCTGGATATCCTTATTCCGGATGCCATAACTCGTTCTGGTATTCAATGAAATGCTCTTTTTGTTTTTGTATGTTTTATGGAGGTAAAAATTATAACCAATACGTCCGCCACCTAATTGCAACGGTTGGTACAGGTCAGGTATAGTGGCAAAGATCATTAACCGCTCTTTTCGCCAGTTGTGATTATCAATGCCCGCAATGAATAATTTTTTAAGCGTGATTTTATTATTGTATTGATCCACCGAATCCAAATAGGCGACCGCAGTATGTGCTCTCTTGACGCTATCCTTATAATGAATGAACATCAACTCCTTTTGAGTGAGCGGTTCTTTACGAATGGTTTCCCAAAAGCTACTGTCTCTTTCATAAGCCTGTTGTGCAGTGCTGCTCACTTCTGTAGTAAAATGTTTTGTTGAAAAACCGGTATCAATTATATAGTCGCTAAACAGAGCAAGGGTTCTCCCGCTAAGCGATTTTTTGCCTGCCCTTGTTATGTAAATAAAATCCTGCCGAACGGGCATCCATGCTTTATTATTTACCCACTCATACTGTTGGTCCACCGAAAAATAATCATACTCTGTTAAATGAAATTTGGGTAATTCAAAATGAGAACTGAGTAAAACCCAGGCACTATCCATAATCTCCATTTCGCCGGTTACCAAAGCGTTGCCCAGTTTGGTTGGTGTAACTTTTATAGTATAGATAGTGCGGCCCTTTTCTTTGCGGATTCGAAGTGTTTTATATTTGTAGGCCACCAACCCACTGTTGCTAATAGGCGAAAGCATTGGCATAGCCGAAAGTGCCGGTAACTGAACCAGGTTTTTATAAAAATTAAAATCACCATCAGTGGTGGTGAGATAAAAAAGGCTTTCACTGTTCCCTCTTATTTTTACCGCGGTTCTTTTTTCTTTTATTTTGTTGGGATAAGCATGATCTGCCGTTAGCAATACTTCTGCCATATTCATTGCATCCAGTTCCTTTTGCAGCCGCGTAGTGGTATCCTTGCTATTCTTTTTAGGCCTGGCAGAAAATCCATTTTCATCCACTGCTTTAATATAAATATTGCAGCTAAAGGTTCCTGCATTTTGAAGATGGGCTTCTTTATTACGGATCACATTTCGAACAATTTCTTCGGCATGATCTTTCCTGCTACCCACTACCTGTACCTCTCCCAGCAGCTTTCCCTTACCCTCCTCCAAAATTGCATTCAGTATAAAATCCCGTGTTATTGCAAGGGTAAGTGTATTGGTTTTATACCCCATCATGGTAATCAGTACATCGTATTTGCCGGGCTCTAATTGTATTTTAAAATTGCCATTATTATCAGTAGTAGTGCCGGTTTTCAATTCCTTTATATTGACCGAAGCATAGGCAATGGGCTCCAGCCTTGCATTGGTGATTTTCCCGGAGAGAATATATTCCTGCGCCTGTGCCGGCAACACAAACAGGGCGGAACAACAGTAAAAAATAATGAGTGGCTTTGTAATCAAACGGATGATTTCTTTAACTGCCACAATGTATAGTAGTTGTTTTGTAATTAATAGCTGTTGAAGGATGCGTGTTCAAAAGAATTTGTTAATTCATTGTGATTGCAAGATGGGCATAAAAAAATGCCATAGCTAAACACCATGGCATTTTTAAAAATATTAGTGTGCTTAATTAAAGATATAACGCAGTCCCATTTGCACCTGGAACCTTGATCCCTGTGCGGTACTGTTCTGGAATGAACTGGTTAAAGGAATTTGGTTAGTTGCATCCAGGTAAGGGAAACTGTAAACCGGTTTGCCGGCATCGGGGCCTGTTGCCTGAACCCTTACATAATTTAAGAGGGCGCTCCTGTTGGTTGTTTTAAAAGTACCCCAGTTTTTGTTGAGCAAGTTGCCAAAGTTGAGGATGTCCATTGTAAACCGAAGGGTATTGCGTTTGCCCTTAACCGAAACAAATACATCCTGCGTAAAATTAAGGTCCATCTTTTTGTAAAAGGGCAGCAACAAACCATTTCTTTCTGCATACATGCCGCGGCGGGTGCTTAAGTATGGATCCTGACTGATGTAATTATTTAACTGGTTCCATAAAATTTGTGGGGTACGCAGGTCCTGCGCATTGGCTGCTTCCAGTATAATTTCAGTTTGTGAAGCGGGAACATAAACCAGGTCGTTGGTACTTAATCCGTCGTTGTTTACATCGCCGTTGTAAGCATAGCTTGCTGTACCACCATTTGCGGCTTCAAACGTAAAGCCAATTGAAGTGGCAAAATATTTTGCATATTCTATGCGGTAAGCGGCCGCAGCAATAACACGGTGCGGCTGGTAAAAATTAGAGTAAGAAGTTACATCCGAATTGGGATCGCCATTTACAAAACGGTCCCTCCAGATTGATTGTGCAATGGATCCCCCGTCATTCACCGAACGGCTGTCGCCATAACTATAAGCCACCATAGTGTATAAGTTTTTAACATTGCGCTGTAACTGTAAGGTAAGGTTGTAGCTATAACCTTTCGAAGTATTGGTCATCAGGATTGCATCTGTAATATCAGGATTGGCGGCCGTTCTGCCACCGGCGCCACTGAATATTCTCGAGGAAGAATAACGGATACGTTTATCTGCACCAGCCAATGGGGTGCCGGTTGTCGGCAGGTTGATATTCTGGTGATAGACGCCATTGATGTCCTTATTAAAAATACCTTCCAGTGTTCCGGTTATATCAAACGGAAGTTTGTGATCTACGGCGAGGTTAGCCCTGAACAGTTGGGGGAATTTGAATTTTTTATCGGTAATAGCAAGATTGTATTGTGTATTTGCTGCTCCATTTTGTGGCCTGTTGGCGTTTACATCGGGATTAAATGCAGCTCCTGTTGTAGTTACAAAAGACCCAAAGTCAATACCATTATTGCTAGCCTGGTTGCTCAGCCAAACAAAAGGCGGGGCGCCTGCAAAAACACCAAGACCGCCGCGGAATTGGGTTGTTTTGGCACCTTTTACATCCCAGTTAAAACCAACCCTGGGGCTTAACAACACAGAGGTAGAAGGGGCTTTGCCGGTTTCAATTTTTTTGCCACCGCGGTAGGTTAATGCATCAGCATTTGTATTAGCGATAAAGTTTTGTACAAAAACAGGGATATCTGCCCTCAGGCCGGCAGTAATGGTGAAATTATTATTTACGCTCCATTTATCCTGTACAAAAAAACCTAACTGGATATTGGAAATTTCTGCAAAAGGGAATTCGCCGCCTTTACGTGCGGAGTACCTTAACTCATACCGGCTGGCGTTGGCCCTTCCCTGGTTGGCACTGG
>JANPIJ010000269.1:0-9497 GCA_031424955.1 Ferruginibacter sp.
GATCCCCCTTATCTTTGATAAAAGTTACTATTCTTCATTTCAAATTTAATCGATACCATGTCAGTGCTTGTAAATAAAAACTCTAAAATAATTGTACAGGGTTTTACCGGTACAGAAGGAACTTTTCATGCAACCCAAATGATTGAATATGGTACCAACCTGGTAGGCGGTGTTACTCCCGGAAAAGGTGGAACCAGCCATTTAGAAAAACCAGTGTTTAATACAGTAGCGGATGCCGTATCAGCAACAGGTGCGGATGTTAGCATTATTTTTGTTCCCCCGGCTTTTGCAGCCGATGCTATTATGGAAGCTGCAGATGCAGGAATTGGGTTGGTAGTTTGTATTACAGAAGGTATACCGGTACAGGACATGGTGAAGGTGAAGAATTATTTGCTGGGTAAAGATACCCGCCTGATAGGGCCAAATTGCCCGGGCGTAATTACGGCCGATGAATGTAAAGTTGGTATTATGCCCGGCTTTATATTTATAAAAGGCAGGGTTGGGATTGTTTCAAAGAGTGGCACACTTACCTACGAAGCCGCCGACCAGGTAGCCAAAGCAGGTTTGGGGATTTCTACAGCCATTGGAATTGGTGGTGATCCAATCATTGGAACCACTACCAAAGAAGCGGTAGAGTTATTTATGAACGACCCTGAAACGGATGCCATAGTAAT
The DNA here is from genome assembly GCA_031424955.1 of Ferruginibacter sp. Lineage (GTDB taxonomy): Bacteria > Bacteroidota > Bacteroidia > Chitinophagales > Chitinophagaceae > Ferruginibacter. Next base: position 675 of record JANPIJ010000269.1, read on the forward strand.
GATTGGTGAAATTGGTGGTGGTATGGAAGCAGAAGCAGCACATTATATCAGATCAACCGGCAACAAAAAACCGGTTGTAGGTTTTATAGCAGGGCAGACAGCTCCTCCCGGCCGCCGTATGGGACATGCCGGTGCCATTGTAGGTGGTGAAGATGATACCGCAGCAGCCAAAATGAAAATTATGGCAGAATGTGGTATACACGTAGTGGCCAGTCCGGCTGATATTGGTAAAACGATGGCAGAAGCATTGAAGAAATAAAATCATTCGCCGTCAAAATATCATATTTTTTTGCTGCCCCCGACGAAAACCGGGGGCTTGTTATTGTGGGAACACGCCGCGGCCTTTTCCTACCTGCCGCAACCTAAACGCGTAAAAAATATAGAAGCATCTTACTATATCAAAAATGCAATGCTTTGTTAAAACAAAACCCCTGAATCAAATTAAAACCGGCTTAGTTTATGCAATGCATTCTTTTATTACATCTGTATAGGGATCTTGTGATATTAAAGGTAATATAACCCAATATCCAAATATCGCTATATTTCAATATCCCAATATATCTCAACCAACAAATTGTACCTTGTAAATTAAACCGGACGACTATGTTTTTAAAGAAATTATCCCTGTTGTTATTGGTAATATTCACCCTTTCAACTACCCTAATGGCACAAACAAAGAACGATTATGCAGACAACTGGAAAAAGGTAGAAGCCTTTGAAAAAAAAGGGCTAACAAAATCCGCATTGCAGGAAGTAATAGCCATCTATCAACTGGCTATTAAAGCAAACAATGATGCACAGCAAATTAAAAGCTGCATGTACCAAATCAAATACAGGAACCTGGTGGAGGAGGACAGCCGGGAGAATAATATCTTTTTTGTGGATACCCTGATTAAAAAGGCAAAAGCGCCGGCAAAAAATATTTTACAAAGTATGCAGGCCGAAATGATTTGGGAATACCTGCGGAATAATCGTTATAAGTTTTACAACAGAACAAAACTGGCAGAAGAAAAGAGTAAAGATATCGGCACCTGGAGCCTTGCAAAATTACACGCCACCATTGCAGGATTATACAAAGCATCTCTTGTTGACGATAACCGGTTGAAGGAAACAAAACTGGATGGCTTTGACCCCATCATCGTAAAAGGAGAAAACACCCGGCAGCTCCGCCCTACCCTGTTTGATTTTTTAGCCCACAGGGCACTGGGTTATTTCATGAATGACGAACGGGATCTTTCCAAACCAGCTTACAGTTTTACCATCGGCGACCCAAAGGCTTTTGCGCCGGTTAAAGAATTTGTACAAACAGTGTTCAAAACAGCCGATACCGCTTCACTGCATCATAAAGCAGTAGTTTTATTGCAGCAGGTTTTAAAATTCCACCTTGCAGATGCCAATAGCGATGCCCTGCTGGATGCGGACCTTATACGGTTGAATTTCATGAATCAATATGCCGTAAATGAAAATAAAGCATCCTTGTACGAAGCGGCATTGAAAAATATTGAAGCCGGCTACCCGGGCAATCCGGGTATTGCACAGGCGATGTATTTAAGAGCAGGCATCTATCTCGCCAAAGGACAGGACTACCAACCCAATATTAAAACCGATCATCAATACGAAATAAAAAGAGCCAAAGAAATTTGCGACGAGGCAATTAAAAAATTCCCCAAAAGCGAAGGGGCTGCTAATTGTTCCAACTTATTAAACCAGATTTTACAACCTTCCCTAAACCTGGAAACAGAGCAGGTAAATGTGCCGAACCAGCCATTTAGAACGTTGGTGAAATACAAAAATGCCAGGACTGTCTATTTCCGCGTCATAAAAACTTCAAGGGAAGGAATCAAAAAAATGGACCGGCGCAATTATGATAAATTATGGGAAGAAACAGTGGCGCTTACACCAACGAAAAGCTGGAGTGTATCCATGCCTGATTTGCTGGATTACCAGGATCATTCGGTAGAAATAAAAGTAGATGCTTTACCCAATGGTATGTATTTTATCCTGGCAAGCCTCGATGTAAATTTTTCACTGCAGAAAAACATATTGGCCAGGCAATTGATACATGTAAGCAATATCAGTTATGTACACAACAGCAACAATGAATACAATGTACTGCATCGTGAAAACGGCCAGCCCTTACCCAATACCAACGTGCAGGTATGGGAAACCAAATACAACTACAATAACAACCAGAATGAAGCAATCAAGGCGGAAAGCTACACTACAGATAAAAACGGTTATTTTAAATTGAAGGAAACAAAGGAGTACAGAAGTTTTGCGTTACAGTTGATCCAAAAAAATGACGAACTTTTTATGGATGAAAATAATTATAGCAATACTTATAACAGTTACCTGCAGGAGCCAAAACCGGTTACTTTTTTATTCACCGACCGTTCTATTTATCGACCGGGCCAGACAGTTTATTTTAAAGGCATTGTGCTGAAAAAAGGCACCCAACCTGCAGAAACGTCCATTATGCCTGGTTACAAATCAACCGTGATTTTAAAAGATGCAAATGGCCAGAAAATCAGTGAACTGAAAATGTTGACGAACGGTTATGGTTCATATCATAGCTCTTTCAAATTACCTGAAGGGGCATTAAACGGACAATTTTCACTATTTGATGAATCTACCAGTGCCACCCAATTTTTTAACGTGGAAGAATATAAGCGGCCAAAGTTTTTCGTGGATGTGCAAAAGCCATCAGGTACTTACCGGCTATTCGACACAGTGAAAGTAACCGGTACAGCTAAAGCGTATGCAGGCAATAATATAGATGGGGCTGCCGTAAAATACAGGGTTGTTCGTAAAGTGCGCTATCCTATCTGGTGGGGCTGGGGCTATGGCCGCAAAATAATGCCTCCAGGAAGGTCATCAGACGAAATGGAAATAACCAATGGGGAAGCAATAACAGATGCCACAGGCGAATTTAAAATTAGTTTTAAGGCATTACCTGATGAGAGCATCCCTAAAAAAGATCAGCCAACATTTTATTACGAAGTAAGTGCTGATGTTACAGATATCAACGGCGAAACAAGGAGCGGTGAAACCTCAGTAGCAGTTGCTTACCAGGCTATACAATTGAATATCGAAATAGCCGGTAAGATTAATGCAGACAGTTTGAAAAACTTAAAGATCCGTTCCACTAATACCAATGCCATTTTTGAAAAAACAAAAGTGACAGTATCCATCTTTAAATTGCAATCACCCAACAAAATTTTTCGTGAAAGGTATTGGGAAATGCCCGATCAGTTTGTAATGAGTAAGGATGAATACTATGGCTATTTCCCTTACGATGTATATAAAGATGAAGATGAAACAGCTAAATGGCCGGTAGGCGAAAGAGTGGCAGATAATTCAGACTCTACAAGCGTAAATGGTGAATGGTCAATAGTGAATAGCCGGTTAAGTTCCGGATGGTATAAAATAGTTGCTACTACCAAAGATAAGTTTGGAGAAGAGGCCCATGCAGAAAAGTTTGTTTTAATTCAAACAACTGCGCAGGATAAATCATTAGCAGCAACTCCAATTCCTGTAGAAGTAATAACAGAAAAGAAAGTTTCCGAGCCTGGCCAGAAAATCAACTATACCATCAAAACTGGTTTCGAAAATATCTGGCTGATACATACATTAAGTAAGATGGACAAAACCAATATTACTACCTACCAGGCAATTAAACCGAACCAGTCTTTCCAGAATAAAATGGATGTAAATGAAAATGACCGCGGTGGCATGGCGATGAGCTACGTTTTTGTACAACATAACCGGGTATATAAAGGCGGAGAAAGTTTCTCCATTCCGTGGAGTAATAAAGACCTGGCCATCACTTATAAAACCTTCCGGGATAAAATATTACCAGGGAGTGAAGAAAAATGCACTGCAACTATTTCCGGCAATAAAGGCGAAAAAGTATCGGCTGAAATGCTGGTAAGCATGTACGATGCAAGCCTGGACCAGTTTAAGCCACATAACTGGAGCGCACTCAATATCTGGCTCAGCCTATATAACCCCGTTAGCTGGATGGAAAATGGATTTGGTGCGGTTAATTCAGAAGAGTATAACAAAAGGGTGTATGAATATTTAACGGCTGATCCAAAATCATACGACCGGTTATTGCCCGTATTTTCTTACTATGGAAACGAAATTATTGCAGTGGGATATGGAGTTAGAAAAAAATCAATGGAAAAAGAAATGAGGGATGTACCAAGTGCTGCCCCGCTCCAGGAAGTGGCAATGGCTAACCAGATGAACAAATTAGCACCACCAAAAATTGTTAAAGATGAAGAGTCAAGGGCTGATACAGTAGCTACACCCGGGAATAAATCAATACCAAATAACAATGCTATCCAGGTTCGAAAAAACTTTAATGAAACGGCTTTCTTCTTCCCCGATCTTAAAACCGATGCAGCCGGAAATGTTTCCTTTGAATTCACTATTCCGGAAGCACTCACAGAATGGAAGCTGATGACGTTTGCGCATACAAAAGAACTGGCAAGTGGATATGCAGAAAATAAAATAATCACACAAAAACCGCTGATGGTGCAACCCAATGCGCCCCGGTTTATGAGAGAAGGCGACCGGATGGAATTTAGTGCTAAAATTGTAAATCTAAGTGAGAACGAAATTACTGGTACTGCGCAATTGGAATTATTGGATGCGGCTACCAGCAAACCGGTTGATGGCTGGTTTAAAAATGTATTCCCCAACCAGTATTTTACAGTAGCAGCAGGGCAAAGCGCAGCAGTAAAATTCCCGATGGAAATTCCATTCAACTTCAATACTGCGCTGACTTATCGAATCACCGCAAAATCTTCGAATAACTCCCCTTTAGGGGGTGGATTCTCCGATGGCGAAGAATCCGCCTTACCCATTTTAACCAATCGCATGCTGGTAACAGAAAGCCTGCCCTTGAATTTGCGTAACACCAGTCAAAAAGATTTCAAATTTGAAAAACTACTCAATAGTGATAAAAGCAGCTCACTCAGTAATCATGCACTAACCGTAGAGTTTACTTCCAACCCGGTGTGGTATGCAGTGCAGGCCTTGCCCTATTTAATGGAGTATCCTTATGATTGTGCAGAGCAAACTTTTAACCGGTATTATGCCAATACATTGGCATCTTACGTAAGCAACAGTATGCCTAAAATCAAGACCGTTTTTGAAAAATGGAAGACCCTTGACACAACTGCGTTGTTGAGTAATCTGCAGAAGAATGAAGAATTAAAGTCGGCTTTATTACAGGAGACACCCTGGGTTTTGGCTGCGCAAAATGAAAACCAGCAAAAGAAAAATATCGCCCTGTTATTTGATATGGTTAAGATGAGTAGTGAGGCTGACAAGGCGATTGCCAAACTTAAAGAATTACAAAGTCCGAATGGTGGTTTTGTTTGGTTTAAAGGAGGGCCTGATGACAGATACATGACCCAATACATCGTTACCGGTATTGGCCATCTAAGGAAATTAAATGCCCTGGCAGCAAATGATTATAAAAAAATAAAGCCGGTCATAGATAATGCCATTCCCTACCTTGATAAAAAGATAAAGGAGGAATACGACAACCTTATAAAATACAAGGCCAATCTAAAAAATAATAATCTTAGCTATACAGCAGTACAGTACCTGTATATGAGAAGCTTTTTCAATGAATACAGCATCCCGGCATCCTCTCAAACAGCGCAGGCCTATTATCTTGGCCAGGCAAAAAAATACTGGCTGAACAATGGGAAGTACATGCAGGCAATGATCGCTTTGGCCCTGCAACGTACAAATGATGGCGCTACTCCAAAGGCCATTATTAAATCATTAAAGGAGAATTCCATTAACAACGAAGAACTGGGCATGTACTGGAAAGAATGGACCACCGGCGGGTATTACTGGCACCAGGCTCCGATAGAAAGCCAGGCTATGATGATAGAAGCATTTACGGATATTGATAAAAAACCCAATACTATCAACGATTTAAAAACCTGGTTGCTAAAACAAAAACAAACCCAAAACTGGAAGACAACCAAGGCAACAGCAGAAGCCTGTTACGCATTATTATTAAGCAGCCCCCCCACCCCCCAAGGGGGGGATTTAAAACCGTCCCTGCTAAATGAAGAAAATGAAGTGATAATTAGTCTAGGTAATACAACCATCAAAAGCAGCGATGATAAAACCGAAGCGGGCACAGGCTATTTCAAAAAAAGAATTAATGGAGAAAACGTAAAACCAGAGATGGGCAATGTATCAGTAACGCTAAAGTCAGCAGGGACCAAAAGCCCCCCTTCGGGGGGTTGGGGGGCTATTTACTGGCAATACTTTGAGGATCTTGATAAGATAACTTCTGCAGCAACTCCTTTGAAATTAACGAAACAATTATTTGTAGAGAAAAATACCGACAAAGGACCGGTACTTCAAGCCCTTGCAGACGGCACTACCTTAAAAGTTGGCGACAAAATAAAAGTCCGCATAGAATTAAAAGTGGACCGGGATATGGAATATGTACACATGAAAGACATGCGTGCTGCCTGTATGGAACCGGTAAATGTGATCAGCGGATATAAATACCAGGGAGGATTAGGGTATTACGAAACTACCAAAGATGCCAGCACGAATTTCTTCTTTGGCTGGCTGGCCAGAGGGACTTATGTTTTTGAATACCCAATGTTTGTAACACACACAGGGAATTTCAGCAATGGTATTACCACCATTCAATGCATGTATGCGACGGAATTTACCAGTCATAGCGAAGGAATCAGGGTAAGTGTGGAAGCCCCCTAACCCCCGAAGGGGGAATTTGGAGCCTTAATAAAGCCACTGTTCAATAAAATATTGGACAGTGGCTTTATTAAATTTTGAACTATTTACAAAAATCACCATCAGCCCGCTTCTGTCTTTTCCAATTCCCTTCCCTTCGGGGAGGATAGGCGGGGCTGAGCAAGTAATTTTTCATTTGTTTTTCCCCCTTAATCCCTTACCTTTGCAGCCCCGTAATCAAATTTTACGGGAATTAATTAATTTTTTAAACTAAAAATCAGGGAAATGAACAACTACGAATTGATGGTGATTTTTACCCCTGTGCTGTCTGAAGAGGAATATAAAGCCGCTCAGAACAAATTTGCCGCTCTTGTGAAAGAGAATGAAGGCGAAGTTTTGCACACCAATCCCTGGGGACTAAAATCACTGGCCTATCCTATTGCCAAAAAGACCACTGGTCTGTATTGGGTAATGGAGTATCAAGCGCCAACCAGCTTCAATGAAAAGTTGAAAACTCAACTTTTACGTGACGAATCAGTAATGCGTCACATGTATACTGTACTCGATAAATACGCCGTCGATTACAACACCAAAAAGAGAAGTGGCGGTAAATTTTCACCTAACGAAAAAGCGGAGGCATAATCATGGCAAAACCAAACGAGATCAAATATCTCACAGCAATTAAAGCTGAGAAGCGTCCAAAGAAATATTGCCGCTTTAAGAAAATGGGTATTCATTATATTGATTATAAAGATGCTGATTTCTTAAAAAAATTCCTGAACGAACAAGGTAAATTGTTGCCCCGCCGTCTAACCGGAAACTCATTGAAGTTTCAGCGTAAAGTAGGTGAAGCAGTAAAGAAAGCCCGTCAAATGGCGATCCTACCTTATGTTACAGATCTTTTAAAATAAAATTTTTCACCACCCTAATTTTAGATTGCCGTTAAGTCGTTCAGACGTTATTAGAATTATTTTTTCGTCTAAACGCCTAAACGGTAAATCAAAAGAAAGTGGGCCGAAAGGCAACACTGGGTAAAAATGCAAACAACATGCAGGTAATATTAATACAGGATGTAAACAACCTGGGCGGCGCACACGAACTGGTAACTGTAAAGAATGGTTATGGCCGTAACTTTTTAATTCCTTCTAAACTGGCTATTGAAGCTAGTCCTAGCAACATGAAGCAAAGGGAAGAAAAGTTAAAGCAACAGGCTAAGAAAGAAGCTAAATTGTTAGCCGAAATCAATAGTGTAATTGCTACCTTAACAAGCAGTCCATTGAAAATTGGCGCTAAAACAGGTACCACCGGTAAAATTTTCGGTAGTGTAACTTCTGTTCAGATAGCCCGGGCTATTAAAGAACAAAAAGGCTACGAAATTGACCGTCGCAGAATCACTATCCTTGATGAGGTAAAGGAATTGGGTACTTTTAAAGCAAAAATCGACTTTGGCAACGGTAACGAATGCGAAGTTGAATTTGAAGTGATTGCTGAATAATTTCAACATTGTATAATTTAGGATCCGCTCAAATATTTGGGCGGATTTTTTTATTATAAATCATCTTCCGTTTAAAGTTCACCATTGTAAAGTAAGCCATGCTCTATTTATTCTTTAAAAGCTGTTCCCTTTATTTACCATTCTCAAAGCCAGGCAATTCTTTTTCTTTGGGTTGCAGTTGTAACAATTCAGCACCCGTAGCCTTCCTAAATTCAAAAAATGCTCTATGCTAAATAAATCATTTGCCCTGCTATTTATTGCCTTGGTATTTGTTACCCTACTCTTTACTAACTGTAACAACTCTACAAAAACCGTGTCTGTCATTACAGACACTATTCCAAAAATACCTGCAAGTGAACTCGGTATCGCCGGCAGTTTTAGTGCGCAGACGAAAATTAAATTTGATAGTACCATTATTAAAACCTTCCTCGATAGCTTTCCTAAATTCAAAAATTTTGAAAAAGATATCACCGGCTTTTATCACGCCCGGGATTACGCCTACGCATGGTTTGATGAAAAAGGAATTATAGAAAATGCCATAAATTAATTCAACCGTATTCAAAAAATCAGCGATGAATGTGTGCCGGATT
>JANPIJ010000270.1:0-39713 GCA_031424955.1 Ferruginibacter sp.
CAAAGATTTTTTTGTTTTTGGCTGTATGACGGGTTTAAGATTTAGTGATTTGTGCAAAATAAAACCAGCAAACATTGAGGAAAGGGATGGTTGTAGTTATTTAAGTGTAAGGTCTCAAAAAACAGCCACAGATACCTTGATCAAATTACCGCCCCAGGTTATGGAGATTATCAAAAAGTACAAAAAAAATAAGACTACGCTTCTACCGGTCGTTGCATTACCCGGTTTTAATAACAACATAAAAAAAATCGCACAACTGGCCGGCTGGGTACAGCCTATATCAAAAACCAGGAATAAAAGAGGGGTAAATAAACAAACAAATACTAATAATAATACAACAGTACGATTTTGTGATGCCATCAGCAGCCACACCATGCGACGTACTGCCATTACAATCATGCTTACCAGCGGTATGCCGGAATACATAGTTCGTAAAATAAGTGGTCATTCAGGCAATAGCAAAGCATTTTACAGGTATGTGGCGCTGGCTCAAAGTTTAATGGATAAAGAAATAGAAAAAATGCATGTACATTTTGTAGCACCTTAAATTACAATTGCAGGTTAAAATACATCTACCCTGCTGAGATACATAAAATAGCTTTAGTTTTATGTAAGAAAAAACATTTTTTTAGTTCTTTGATTAAAATATAACCGGGGATAGTATTAGTTAACGAGGGAAATGGTTTCCATCCCTTTGGCCTGGTAACAGGCTGCTATCAATTAATTGTCAAATAATTAAGCAAGTAACTGCATGTGTTAAATAAAATGACCACTTTGCAGTAATCTTTATTTTACTATCACATGCAGTACAAAATTGCCGGTGTATGGTTGCCCGCCTTTTAAATTGCCCCCGATCTTAAGGCGAAGATTTCCACTGCTTTCCATTGAAAGGTTCACGCTATCGCCATAAGGACCGTTGGGTTCGCTGCCGGGCGAGTCCACCTGGTTAATGCATATATTTCCGCCTTTTATTTCCGGGCTTAGATAAGCCATTACCCGTTGGCCCTTCCACGCAGGAATGGTATACAGGGGACTTATTTTACCCGCGACAATGCTGCCTTTTACAAATACTTCCCCGTTGTTAATCAATAATAACGTATCACTTTTACCGGCATAGACAGTATCTGTTGATGGTGGGTTTTCTAAAACCGTTGCATTATTGGTAATATCGATTGTCGGTTCCCGCATGTTACAACTGGTTATGAAAATCACTGCCAGAAAGAATGTTGCCGGATTTAAATGTTTTGAATGGTTTGACATAACCGGTGGAAGATCAAAATAAGTGCCAGCGGGTAATATCCTTTATTTCTTTGGGCTGATTGTAAAAAGCTACTTTTTAAAAGTTGAAAAGTAGCTTAAATCAGGGAATTAATTCCCCAATCATGGCGTTCATATTTGGAAAATGACCGTTGGGATAACATTTTATAAAAATATTGAGCTTGTTTATAGGTTTGTGCTGTAAAACAAATATTACTAAAACAAACGATTATGAAACAGTTGATTTACTTAATCCTTGGATCTTTTTTTGGCTTTACCAGCCAGGCTCAAATAAGCGGATTTGCCAAAGATGCGCAAGGTGCACCAATAAAAAGTGCTACCATTAGCTTGTTGGCCGCAAAAGACTCCGCCATTATTAAGCTGGCACTCACAAAAGAAAATGGCGCTTATAGTTTTTCCAATATTAAAGACGGTAAATATTTGGTAAAAGCAGGATTGGTAGAATACCAGCCGGCTTATTCCGCTATTGTTGAAGTGGGCGGATCGGGCGTAACTGTTCCGGAACTAACGCTAACCAAAATGCCCGGCAATTTGAAAGGGGTGGTAGTAACGGCTCAAAAGCCCATGCTGGAAGTTAAGGCAGATAAAATGATTGTAAATGTAGAAGGTACCATCAATTCCGTAGGCTCAGATGGATTGGAACTGTTGCGTAAATCGCCGGGAGTGTTAATTGATAAAGATGATAATATCAGCCTGAGTGGTAAAAATGGCGTACAGATTTATATAGATGGACGACCCAGTCCCTTAGGTGGCCAGGACCTGAGCAGCTACCTGAAATCTTTAAACTCTTCGCAAATAGAGGCCATCGAAATCATCACCAATCCATCTGCCAAATATGAGGCCGCCGGTAACGGGGGTATTATCAATATACGCTTAAAGAAAAACAAATCCTTTGGCACAAACGGTTCAGCAAATGCAGGATGGAATATTGGTACCTATGCAAAATACAATGCAGGCCTCAATTTAAATTACCGGAATGCAAAAATCAACCTGTTTGGTAACTATGGGTTTAACAAAGGGATCAATGAAAGTACAATTGATATTTACCGCACAGTAGCGGATAGTTTGTTCGATCAGAAAGGCCTGATTACGATGCGGAATAGAAGCCACAACTATAAAGTGGGGATGGATTATTTCATCAACAAAAAAAGTACGATCGGAGTGATTGTAAATGGTACCCTCTCTGATCCCAGCATTAATAATAAAAGTAACACCCCTATTTCCTATCTGCCTTCTAAAACCGTCAACAGGATATTGACTGCGGATAATTCAAGTGTAATGAAAAGAGACAATGTGAATGTCAATTTGAATTATAGTTATACCGTGCCATCGGGCAAAAGCCTGGTGGTAAATGCCGATCATGGGTATTACGATATTAACAGTAACCAGTTTCAACCCAATTACTATTTTAATGCCACGGGTCAAATTCCCATTAGCAGCGTGATATACCGTATGATTGCACCCACTACCATCAATATCAACTCGCTGAAGGCTGACTGGGAACAACCATTTAAAAAAGGTACACTTGGATTTGGAGGAAAAGCAGCTTTTGTAAAAACAGCTAACGACTTTCAACGCTACAATGTTATTGGAGGCAGCGATCAGTTAGATAAGGATCGCAGCAACCGGTTTAACTACCAGGAAAATATCAGTGCAGCCTATGTAAATTACAATCGTTCGTTAAAAGGCATCACTGTACAGGCTGGCCTGAGAATGGAGAATACATTGTCAAGAGGAACATCGACCGGGCTAAAAGCATCAGCCGGAGGATACCAGTCTTTCGAAGAAAAGTTCAAACGTAATTATACCAATTTCTTTCCGAGCGCCGCAGTTACTTTCAACAAGAATCCAAAGAACCAGTATAGTATTTCCTATAGCCGCAGAATTGACCGTCCCAATTACCAGGACCTCAATCCATTTGAATTTAAACTGGATGAGTATACCTTTCAAAAGGGTAATATCAACCTGCGTCCTCAATATACCAACAGCATTGGTGTAACCAATACGTACCAATATAAACTGACCACCACATTAAACTACAGCCATGTAAAAGACCTGTTTACCCAGGTAATTGATACGGCTGAAAAGTCAAAGGCCTTTATCTCTAAAAGAAACCTGGCTACGCAGGATGTGGTGAGTCTTAATATCAGTTATCCCTTCCGGTATAAGGCGTATAGCATGTTTGCCAATATGAACAGTTTTTACACCCGTTACAATGCAGATTTTGGAGAAGGCAGAAAGATCAAAGTAAATGCCGGTGGCCTAAGCCTGTATGTGCAAAACAGTTTGAAAATTGGTAAAACCTTGACAGCGGAGTTGACAGCTTTTTACAACGCCCCAACTGTATACCAGGGAACCATTAAAGCAAAGTCACTATACAGTGTAGACGCTGGTTTGCAAAAGCAGGTGATGAAAGGAAAGGGTACTATCAAGGCATCTGTAAGCGATATTTTTCATACGCTTCAATTTAGAGGATTGAGTGAGTTTGCGGGTCAGCGATCCGATTTTTCTTCACGCTGGGAAAGCAGGCAGTTTAAATTAAATTTTGTGTACCGCTTTGGAAGTAACCAGGTAAAGGCAGCACGCCAGCGTGGTACCGGTGCGGACGACGAAATGAAAAGGGTACAACAAAGCGGAGGCGCAGCACCTGGCATAGGGCAATAAACAAGATGGTCTGATAGCGATGATAGCTTTTATGTTATCATCGCTATTATTAAAATCCGAAGTTCCTGAAACGTTTTTTTTACCTGGCCTTATATCAGTGATTAAACTTCACAGGCAGCCCGTCCGCCGCGGCGGATTGCAGCCGATAGCTACCGGCTGCTGCACTGGCAATCTTTATTGAACTTCCTCACATTTTATTTAGAAAATAGCAAGGCATATATTTACAGCAATAATTTAAAATCCCGGTTAACCTAAGGCTTAACATAAAACCCAGACAAGCCTGTTATACCAAGACGAGAGACTTAAAGAAATCAGACATCAATAAATCAGACCCGTCCGAACGCCAGCCCGACAAGGTCATTCTGGCGGGGATTCATCCGGGCGGGCATCAGATATAAAATTATGGTCCAAACAAAAAAACGATATTCTTTCTTCTCTGTTTTTTGGGTAATACTTGCCATCAACCTTTTTTTTACTTTGATGGGAGTTTTTGTAATAGTAGTATTGGAAGTGCCCGAAGGAAAAGATGCCTTGCAGGAAATACTTAGCATCAAAAGTGCAGCCAAACAGTTATTTGGAATAATCTGCCAGACAATTTTTTATTACTATTCTTTGAATTATTACAACAGGTTAATGGTCGAAAAGAAAGCCTCCGGGTTTTACATCCGGTATTTCATTTTTAGTTTAGCGGCAGTATTCTGTTATTTTTGGGTAATGAGTTTTTTATTTCCCGTTAAAGCATCTGTGAATGGAAAGGCTACTACAGGATTACTATTATTCTCTTATGGAATATCCTCGGTGTTTTTTTCAGGCTCTACTTTACTGTTAGCTTATCTAAACAATCTGCGGGATGAAAAGAAGCAACGTAAAATACTGGAAGCTCAAAAAATGCAACTGGAAGTGGATAAATCGCAGGCGAATTTTAAATTTTTAAAATCGCAGATCAATCCTCATTTTTTACACAATACATTAAATTTTTTGTACGCAAAATCACTCCCATATAGTGCTGAATTATCAGAAGGCATTTTAACCTTATCCGAAATAATGCGATATGCGTTGAACGAAGCTACCGGCAGCGATGATAAAGCGCCTTTAAAAGATGAGATTGAACACGTGCGCAATGTTATAAAAATCAACCAGCTTCGGTTCAGCAACAACCTGCAGGTAAACTTTGAAGTGAACGGTGTATTGAATGGCGCTCAAATTATTCCCTTTTTATTGATTACCGTAGTGGAAAACGCCTTTAAACATGGCGACCTGCAAAGTGTGGCAAATCCTATTGATATAAAATTATCTGTAGATCATAACAGGTTGTATTTTTATTGCCACAATAAAAAGAAAACGGGCCCCAAGGAAATTTCTACCGGGCTGGGATTGGATAATATCCGCAATCGCCTGGATTATGCGTATGGCAGCAATTACAAATTGCTGATAAAGGACGAGGCTGAATTTTACACCACCGAATTAACCATTAACCAATTATGATCAGGTGTTTAATAGTAGATGATGAGCAACACGCCATTGATATCATTGTACACTATATCAGTCAAACCAGTTATCTGGAATTGGTAAACAGCACCACGCACCCGGTAGAGGCTTTGCAAATGCTGGTAACCCAAAAAATTGACCTGGTATTTCTGGATATACAAATGCCGGACCTCTCGGGGATAGATTTTATAAAAGCCATCAACGGCAAGGCAAAAGTAATTCTCACCACAGCCTATAGTGAGTTTGCAATAGAAGGGTTCGATTTGGATGTGGTAGATTATTTATTGAAGCCGATCCGCTTTCCGCGGTTTTTAAATGCAGTGCAAAAAGCGGTAAATGTAATTGCTGAAAAGCCTGCTGAAGCGGAAGCTACAAATGAAGAGGATTATATTTTTGTAAAAACAGAATCAAAGGGAAAATTACTCAGGATTAACCTGGCAGATATTGAATACATCGAGGCGATGAAAAACTATGTGGCCATCTATCGGGGCGGACAAAAAACACTGGTGTATACCAACCTCAAAGAATTGTCCAATCATTTACCCGGCCGCCGTTTTATACGGATACATAAATCATTCATCATCCCGGTTAACCGTATTACCGGTATTGAGGGCAACCGGGTTTTATTAAAAAATGTAACGGCTGATATCTTAATCGGGGAAAATTTTAAAGCAGATCTGATGGAGCTGATTAGAAACAAAATGATTAGCTGAGACGGAAGAAAGCCCGTTTTCCCAACCCGGAACAATGAACCAACCGACAGGTAAATATTTCTTCACCTTTGCAAATTTTCAATTATTTTCCCTGCATGAAGCGATGCCTTTTTATATTTTGTTTTCTTATTCATGTTACTACCCTTACCGCCCAGCAACCCGGGCAATATTATAATTATCAATGGCAGCCGGTTGCTGTTGACAAGGCCCTTTTTTATTCCACCACTGATTATTTGGGTGAATTATATTACCGGAGAAATTATTACATCAGGGAAGATAAAATGCAGATGGATGGCTTTTATAAAGATGAAGACTGTAAAGTTAAACAGGGCCTTTTTTATTATTATTATCCTTCCGGCAATATTGAAAAAATGTGTAGCTATGATAAGAATAAGCTGGCCGGCAGGTATATAAGTTTTCATCAAAATGGATTGATGAAAGATTCTGCCTATTATATCAAAGGCAATATCATGGGGAATGCATTTAGCTGGTACCCGGACGGAATGGTAAAGGATAGCATCGAAATATACAAGGATGGCAGCGGCGCCTCGGTATCCTGGCATCCAAACGGCCAACCTGCCGCTGGTGGATATTTTGCTGCCGCTGGTAAGTTACGGGGTACCTGGCAGTATTTCCATTTTAATGGAAAGCCGGCTTCCCGTGAAAAGTATGAGAAGGGTATATTGGCCGGCATACAATACTTTGATGAGAACGGCAATGAAGAGATGGATACCACCAATACAGATCGTGCGGTAAGTTTTCCGGGCGGTGAAAAAGAATGGACAAAATTTGTAGAAAGCCATGCCATTATTCCTGCCGGTTGGGAGAATATAAAAACCGGTGATATCTCGGTTGTAGTAAGCGCAGTAATCGACCAGGAAGGAAGGGTTCAGGATGCATATGTTTCATCACCGTTTCATCCTGCGTTCGACAAAATAGCACTCAACTTACTGCAATCATCACCACCATGGATACCCGCCATTGAACATCATCGGAAAATTCAAAAAGAGGTCAGGTTGCCGGTCACATTTTCTTCGGCCCGGTAAACGTTGCTAAATTTGTGTGGTATTAATAGTGGGAACAGGGAGGAACGCAAATCGTAAAGGAAATTCCCTTAATAGCTATAAAATATTTGCCGCGGCAAGTAAAGTTAAAGAAAGGGGCCGGCGGCATAATACTCACATGAGATAACATAAGTAACTGATAGGCGCAGGACTCCGGTCCTGTTTCTATCAGTTACTTATGTTGAATTAAAAAATGTACCGTCTCCAACGGTGCCAATATGTTGTTAGTTTTTTAGTCCCGTCACCTATTCATTACAAACCTCCTTATTCGGGATAAATCAAATAATCCTGTATCATTGCATACCATTCATCGGCCACAGCCGTAAGGATGGTTTCTTCGTTTTTTATTTTATTAAAGGCATCCGCAACACCCAGTAATTTATCGAGATGTCCTGAACCGGTGGGGTTGGCAATGGTCCGG
The DNA here is from genome assembly GCA_031424955.1 of Ferruginibacter sp. Taxonomy (GTDB): domain Bacteria; phylum Bacteroidota; class Bacteroidia; order Chitinophagales; family Chitinophagaceae; genus Ferruginibacter. The sequence goes on from JANPIJ010000270.1 coordinate 7,629, forward strand.
TAAAGACGTTCCGTTGCTAACGTTGGGTAAAGCCTTAAAATGACTCTTATAAGGGAGATGGCAGTATGTACCGTTCGAAAAATATTTTCATCCTCAACTTTCAAATGAATTCCATGGCATGCTTCACCGGCGTACTGCCCCCATTGCGGGGTATAGTCAACGGGATAGCTGATAACCCCCTGGTTATTTAAATCAAGGAATGCACGGTGCAACTGATCCTTGTTGATCCAGGGAGCACCGCAAAGTTCAAAAGGCTCCTGTGTGCCACGGCCCTCATTTACATTGATGCCTTCCAGTAAGCCCATGCCGGGGTATAAAACTGCAGTTGCCCTTTTTTGTATAGCGGGTGAGGTTGGAATGAAAGCTGCATTGGCGGGTTGGTTTCGGTGCCAGTTGATGGCAGGGATTACCCGGAGTTTCAAATCAGTCATTTTTGTATTGGCAAAGTATAACGCCAATTCTCCCAATGTGCAACTATGCCGCACAGGGATGCGCCATCTGCCGATAAAAGAAGCGCAATGCTTTTCATCCAGCATTGGCCCTTCTGCATACAGTAGGTTTCCCCCGATCGGGTTGGGCCGGTCCAATATGATCAGCGGTTTATTGTTGGCAGCACAGGCTTCCATTACATATGTCATCGTCCACAGGTAGGTATAAAAGCGGCAGCCTATATCCTTTATGTCAAATAACACCCCGTCGATATTTTCCAGCTCTTCTTTTGATGGCGCCAGCCGGTTGCCATATAAGCTTACCACCGGTAGTCCCGTCAGGCTGTCTATACCATCCTGCTGGAATGCGCCATCTTCCCCGGTTGCGTCAAGCCCATGTTCCGGCGAAAAAAGCTTTACCAGGTTAAATCCGTTTTGTAATAAAGCAACTCTTGTAGAAATGCCATCATCAGTTAATGATGCATTGTTGCATACGAGTGCTATGCGTTCAGTCTTGCTTTCTGTAAGTGCTGCAAATTGCTGGTGCATGTTATTGTGTAATATTTGTTCTTTCAAAACCATGGAAATTAAAGTAAGTTATAGAACCTGGCATTCCAATTTACATTTTTTTACTTTTTATAAGCGGATAAAAATCCACACCCCCGTCCCGTTAGGGACAAAATATCGGTAGCAGAATAACATGAATGTTTAAAGTCCCATAGGGACGTGATATTATCCGGGTATTTCAGTAATGCATTTCAATACAAACCAGCTAATAATTTTTTATAGTACTCCTCACCTGTCGCTTCATCTCTGCTAACTAAACGACATGGATTGCTAATTGGTAATATTAAACGCTTTATCCTTCCAACTCTCTTTTATTTTAGTTAAATTACATAAGTATTTCCCGGCCTGGCATTACTTCATCCTTCAATGCTTTTTATGAAGCATATTGTTAGTTTCTTCGCTTTTCACTTTCTGTTGACTATGCTGGTAGCCGGGCAACCGGTAGTATCAATAAAAATTGAAGGTGCCATTAACCCGGTTACCGCAGATTTTATTCACCAGGCTATTGAGAATGCCCGCAGCAAAGAAGCGATCTGCCTGCTCATTCATTTGAATACACCCGGCGGATTATTGCAATCCACCAGGGAAATAGTAACGGAGCTATTGGAGAGCCCGGTACCCGTTATCGTGTATGTATCACCCGAGGGAGCACATGCGGGTTCGGCAGGCGTTTTTATTACATTGGCAGCACATATTGCTGTAATGGCCGAAGCTACCAACATTGGTGCTGCCCACCCGGTAACCCTGCGTGGTGCTATGGATAGTGTAATGAGCGAAAAAGTAACCAATGATGCGGCCGCATTTATCCGCAGCATTGCCGCCAAAAGAAACCGCAATCTCGAATGGGCAGAAGATGCAGTGCGGAAAAGTATTTCCATCACCGCTTCTGAAGCTGTATTGAAACATGTGGTAGACCTGATCGCATTCTCCGATAAAGACCTGCTGAACCAGGTGGACGGAAAGCAAGTGAAGTTAAATAGCGGTATCGTTACACTACACACAAAAAATACTGTTATCGAAATATATGAAATGGGTGCCCTCGATAAACTGTTCAATATTATCAGCGATCCCAACATTGCCTACCTGATGATGATGCTTGGTTTTTTCGGAATTTTATTTGAACTGTTTAACCCCGGTGCCATACTACCCGGCATCATTGGTGTAATATCTCTTGTACTGGCATTTTACGCAATGCGTACTTTACCCATCAATTATGCCGGCCTTGCATTGATTATTTTTGGAGTGTTGCTATTATTACTCGAGATAAAAATTGTGAGTCATGGCATGTTGGCCATTGGCGGTATTATATCACTACTGCTTGGCTCAATGATGCTGATAAAAGCAAGTTCTCCGCTGGAACTGGCGGCTATTTCCAGTGTATTGATCATCGTTACCACCATCGTAACCGCACTGTTCTTTTTGTTGGTCATTGGCGCAGGATTAAAGGCGCAAAAGCGAAAACCGGTCATAGGGCTGGAGTCCATGAACGGCCTGCTGGCTGTAGCAATGGATCCGCTAGATCCGGAAGGCCGTGTAATGGTGAAGGGAGAAATCTGGAATGCGTCTTCCTTAAGCGGCTATATCGGCAAGGGAGAGCCTGTAAAAATACAGGACATTAAAAAATTGAAACTGTACGTAGAAAAAGTAACCAATTAAAATTTTAATATCATGCCACAAATACCCTTCGTTACCCTGGTCATTTTGTTTTTTGTCATCAGTCTTTTGGCAAGCGCAATAAAGATTTTAAGAGAGTATGAGCGGGGCGTTATTTTCAGGCTGGGACGATTGATCGGCGGCGACGGATTGAAGGGGCCGGGTTTGATTTTGCTGATACCATTTATCGACAAAATGGTGAAAGTAAGTTTACGCACCGTGGTGCTGGATGTGCCACCACAGGATATTATTACCAGCGACAATGTTTCCATAAAAGTAAATGCGGTGGTTTATTTCCGGGTGTTGGAACCACAAAAGGCAGTAGTGCAGGTAGAAAATTTTTTACTGGCCACTTCACAAATATCTCAAACTACTTTGCGCAGCGTACTGGGTCAGTCGGAGCTGGATGACCTGCTGTCACAAAGAGATATCATCAACCACAAGTTGCAGCAGATCATCGATTCGCAAACGGAGCCCTGGGGTGTAAAAGTAAGTAATGTGGAAGTAAAACAGATTGATCTGCCGCAGGAAATGCAGCGTGCAATGGCCAAGCAGGCAGAGGCGGAAAGGGAACGCAGGAGCAAGGTGATTTCTGCAGAAGGTGAGTTCCAGGCCTCTCAACGACTGGCTGATGCTGCAAAAATACTGGCGGCTGAACCAAGTGCTTTAACATTGCGCTACCTGCAAACTTTACGGGAAATAGCCACTGAAAATAACTCCACTACCATCTTCCCGGTACCCATTGATTTACTGAAACCATTCTTAAGCAGCGGCGGAAAAAAGGTGAATATCAGTGATGTGCTGGGGGATTAATTAGCTAATTTGATAATGTGCTAATGATGTTTGCGCAGGTTACTTTTTTAGGCTCACTTCCCCGCAATGTCTCTTTTTTGTTGGCCCTTGCAACAAAAAAGGACGTTGCGGTAGCAGGCTTTAACCTATTGCTAAATGTGTTTACTAGTTGTAATGGCTTTTTGTTATTCGCTACGTCCTGCTGCCCTTAACCTCGCCTTTGGTGTGTGTGAAATACTTCTGCGTTATTGCCTGTTTAACGGGCATAAATGATTGGGTGTTAAAAGTCATTATCATTTTTGTAGTCTCTCCCGCTTCCCCGCAATGTCTCTTTTTTGTTGGCCTTTGCAACAAAAAAGGACGTTGCGGTAGCAGGTTTAACCTATTGCCAAAAGTGGTTGTTAAATGAAGTGGCTGTTTGTTATTCGCAATAGCCCGCTGCCGCAGAGTCCCTCCCGTTGCAAGGGCCAACGGAGAGGAGATGGTTCGTAGAAGAATCAGCCTGGTCGCCATCGGACCAACAATTTTCTGCCCTTAACCTCGCCTTTGGTGTGTGTGAAATACTTCTGCGTTAATGCCTGTTCAACGGGCATAAATGATTGGGTGTTAAAAGTCATTGTCATTTTTGTAGTCTCTTTTATTTTTCATTCTTTCTGTTTTTTTAAAAGCAAACGATTGCAGTAATTATTTTTTAATCCCGCAAATACTCTTTTCAAAAAGCTTATTTTTACGACTGCGTTTATCCATTAGGTTTGCCTGCCATGATCTGCCCATTTATACTTTTTTTATAGTATAAACTTTTAAATCCTAAACAAAACAACATGACAGCAGAACACCAGCGCCTCGCAGTAAACCAAAAAAAGCCAATCCCCCTGGAGCAGTGGGGCCCTTACCTGAGTGAACGGCAATGGGGCACGGTAAGAGAAGATTATGGCCACTTCGGCGATGCATGGGGATACCTGCCTTTTGACCAGTCGCATTTCAGAACCTATCGCTGGGGCGAAGATGGTATTGCCGGTATTTCCGATTATTTTCAGAACCTCTGTTTTTCGGTTGCTTTCTGGAATGGAAAGGATAAAATTTTGAAAGAGCGCTTATTCGGCCTCGGAAATTATGAAGGTAACCATGGCGAAGATGTAAAGGAATTGTATTATTACCAGGACAATATTCCCACACATTACTACATGGAATATTTATACAAGTATCCCCAGAATAAATTTCCGTATGAAGACCTGAAAGCTAAAAACCGCAGCCGCTCCATGCACGATACGGAATACGAAATACTGGATACCGGTGTATTTGACAAGGATGAATATTTCGATATCAATATTACCTATGCCAAGCAAAATTCCCAGGATATTTATATTAAGATCGATATTACCAACCGGAATAATAAAATAGCTCCGATAACAGTCTTGCCTACCTTATGGTTTTATAACCGGTGGGCATATACCCCGGATGAACCCAGGCCATCCATCACCTATCTGAATAAAACCTCCGTGAAAGTAAAACACCGGCGGCTGGGCGATTACTACTTTTATTTTCAACGTCCAACTGATCGTTTGTTTACGGAAAATGAGACAAACATGAATAAGGTGAATGGGTCAGCGAATGAAACACCGTTTGTGAAAGATGCTTTTCATGATGCCATCATTGGTGGCAATAATCGAAAGAAACTGCGTACCAGGAAGGAGGGAACCAAGTTTTCACCGGTGTTTGAATTGAAAGTGAATGGTGGTGAAACAAAGACTATTTATTGCCGCCTGACAAGCAAGGCAGATGATATGTCTTTTAGCCCGGGATTTGAAAAAATTTTTGCGGTTCGCAAACAGGAAGCGGATGATTTTTATAAAACCATTCTCCCGGTTAATATCTCAGATGATCTTAAAAATATTCAGCGGAAGGCATTGGCAGGTATGCTTTGGAGCAAACAATATTATCATTATGATGTGGAGCGCTGGCTTACCACCAGTGATGGTATTACTCCTGTAAATGATGGTAAGCAAAAGGGGCGTAATAATGACTGGACCCATTTAAAAAACCAGGATATTATTGCCATGCCCGACAAATGGGAGTATCCCTGGTATGCGGCATGGGACCTCGCATTTCATTGTATATCGCTGGTGATGGTAGATCCCGAATATGCCAAGCACCAGTTGTTGCTGGTAATGCGGGAGTGGTACATGAAACCGGATGGACAGTTACCCGCCTATGAGTGGAATTTTAGTGATGTGAATCCGCCGGTGCAGGCATGGGCGGCCATGGAAGTGTACCGGATAGAAAAAGAAACCAGTGGAACCGGGGATATTATTTTTCTTAAAAAAGTATTTCAGAAACTATTGATCAATTTTACCTGGTGGATCAACAGGAAGGACCGCAACGGCAATAATATATTTGAAGGAGGTTTCCTTGGCCTGGATAATATTGGTGTTTTTAACCGGAGCCATAGCCCGTCGGGGGAAATGCAGTTGGAGCAGGCGGATGGTACCAGCTGGATGGGCATGTATGCACTCAATATGATGGACATGGCCCTGGAAATAGCCAAACACGATATCGCCTTCCAGGATTCCGCAACCAAATTTTTTGAACATTTTGTATTGATAGCAGATGCGCTGAACAGCCATAGCCTTTGGAATGAGGAGGATAAATTTTATTATGATGTGTTACGTATTGGTAGTGCCGCGCCGATGCCATTGCGCATACAGAGCATTGTTGGCCTCACCAGTTTATTTGCTGTAAGTATTATGGATAAGGAGGTATTTGACCGCCTGCCTGATTTTAAAAAGCGGATCGACTGGTTTGAAAATTACCGTGCTAAAAACAATCGGTTCTGGCCCAATGAAGAGCATGGCGATGCAGAACAAATATTGATCTCTTTAGTAAAGAAAGACCGCCTGATACATTTGCTCAATCGTATGCTCAATGAAGATGAGTTTTTATCCGGCGGTGGAATCAGGGCATTATCAAAATACCATGAAGCCCATCCATATTCTGTAACGATTGATGGCAATAAGTACGAGATTCAATACGATCCGGGCGATTCTACCAGCAACCTTTTTGGCGGAAACAGTAACTGGCGCGGGCCGGTATGGATACCCATAAATTACCTGGTCATTCGTTCCATCCGTAAATACGGCGAATTTTATGGAGATAGCCTAAAAGTAGAATGTCCTGTAGGCTCCGGTAATTATACGAACCTGGTGGAAGTATCCAAAGTATTAACCGAAAGAGTAGTTAGCCTGCTGGCGATCAATGATAAGGGAGAACGCAAATTAAACGGCGATGAAAACTGGTTTTATAGCAAGCCGGGCAATGAAAAGCTGGTATTGTTTTATGAATATTTTCATGGAGATACCGGCAGCGGGCTGGGTGCCAGTCACCAATCGGGGTGGACCTCACTGGTGGCCGACCTGATTGGCGGCAACGAAGTTAAACGGGAAGAATTTAAAGAGGGTAGCGGCTATGAGATTTTTACAGAGGAAGACTCGGATGAGGAATGATTTTTAATGGATAATTTGTTAATTGATAATGGATAATAGAAACCTAAGGCGGTGTCAGCATTAAATCCGTATCATTACAAAAGCTGCGATTAAAAAAAAATGTCAATTATCCATTAATTCATTATCAGTTATATCTCTTGCTTCGCTCTAACATACTGCACCGGCCATGGCACATCTACTCCTAATTCTTTTGCGGCGTGTAGAGGGAAATAAGGATCACGCAAAAGTTGCCGTGCTAAAATAACCAGGTCTGCCTTTTGATCGGTTAATATTTGTTCTGCTTCCATTGCAGTGGTAATTAACCCCACTGCTCCAGTAAGCATTCCCGTTTCCTTTTTTATTTTTTCTGCAAACGGAGCCTGGTACATGGGCGCAACCGGTATTTTTTGTAGCGGCGAATTACCTCCGGAAGAACAATCGATGAGATCAACGCTGTGGATTTTTAAGATGGATGCCAGTTGTACAGCATCTTCTCCGGTAAAGCCACCGGGCACCCAGTCCGTAGCGGATATTCGTACAAACAAGGGCAATTCTTCTCCCACCAATTTACGGACGGCGTTGGTAATTTCAATCAATAGCCTGGCCCTGTTTTCAAACGATCCGCCATATTCATCTTTACGATGGTTGCTCAATGGCGACAAAAACTCATTGAGCAGGTATCCATGAGCCGCATGTATTTCAATCACTTTAAAACCGGAACGGATGGCTCTTTCAGCAGCGCTTGCAAAATCAGCAACGAATTGCAGGATATCTGCGGCATCCATTTCCTTTGGCAAAGGTTCGTCTTCAGCAAAAGCAATTGCACCCGGTGCCAGCGTTTGCCATGCACCTTCTTCCGGTTGTAATGCCCTATTGCCATCCCATGGCCGGTGATGACTTGCTTTTCTGCCGGCATGGGCCAGTTGAATACCAGGTACTGCGCCCTGGGTAACTATAAATTCGTTGATGCGTTGCAGAAAGGAGATATGATCATCCTTCCAGATACCAAGATCATGGGGTGTAATCCTTCCTTCCGGCGAAACGGCGGCGGCTTCTGTTAATACCAGTCCTGCACCACCCACTGCCCTTGCTCCAAGGTGCACGAGGTGCCAATCATTCGCATATCCGTCAGTGCTGGAGTATTCACACATTGGGGAAACAACGATCCTGTTTTTAAATTGAATACTCCTGATGGTAAGCGGTTCAAAAAGGATTGCCATACTTTAAAGTTTATGAATGCAAAGGGAAGAAATTTTGAGTAGAAAAATGCCTTTTGTTTTATTTTTAAAATTCAATGATTAAAGTGATGCAACGTTTAGCTGGCTAGCTGTTATTGGAGCTATTGAGTATAAAACGACATCCGGCTATATTACTTATTTCTTGTTGCATTCATTGTATCAAAAGAGTATTTTGCTTAAGAGATATAGCCCACCCCGGTTTTTACCTTTTGCCGGCAAAGATTCATCCTCCATTTCATCATAATTATTTAACCTGTTTGATGCGTTTCAATTAGCAGTGCGAATAGTACCTTTATTTAAATCTAGATAGACAATGAAAAAGCAATTACTGATATCCTGCCTGGTTGGATTTTGTGTGGTCAACGCCTGGTCGCAAAAGATAGTTACCCTTCCCAATGGGTGGCAGCTTTCGCCTGCAGGCAAAAGTTTCCTGCTCGGCGATCTGCCGCTCAATATCGCCGTTAGTGCATCCAAAAAACTGCTGGCAGTTACCAATAACGGGCAAAGTACCCAAAGTCTGCAATTGATAGATGTAACAGCCGAAAAAATTACGGATGATATTGTTATAGAAAAAAGCTGGGTGGGACTTCAATTCAGTAAAGATGAAAAATATTTATATGCTGCCGGTGGAAATGACAACCGGGTATTAAAATATGCCATCAATCATAAAAAACTGCAGCTCGTTGATAGTTTTATCCTGGGCGATAAATGGCCGGTTAAAATTTCTCCCGCCGGTATAGCAATTGATGATGCAAAGCAACTCTTGTATGTTGTTACAAAAGACAATAACTCTTTGTATGTTTTCGATATTCCTACCAAAAAAATTAAAGGGATCTATCCATTAAAGGGAGAAGCCTATACCTGCATATTATCACCCGACAGAAATACGTTGTACATCAGTTGCTGGGGCTGCGACCGGGTAGTTTTATTTGATACCCGGCAACAGGTAATTACTGGTGATATTCCTGTAGGTGATAATCCGAACGAATTGTGCCTCGATAAAAAAGGTACTTATCTGTATGTTGCCAATGCAAATGATAACTCAGTATCTTTAATTGATACCAAACAAAATAAAGTTGTGGAAACGCTGGTTGCATCAATGTATCCCGATTCACCTGCGGGCAGCGCCAGCAATGGGGTAGCATTGAGTGAGGATGAAAAAACTTTGTACATAGCTAACGCAGATAATAATTGCCTGGCTGTATTTGATATAAGCAATCCGGGATTTAGTAAATCAAAGGGGTTTATACCCGTGGGTTGGTACCCTACCTGTGTAAAAGTGATTGGGAAAAAGATATGGGTTAGCAACGGGAAGGGATTTAGTTCATTAGCGAACCCTGATGGGCCCAACCCGGTCGGAAGAGACGAAAATGTAAATTACCAGGCAGGCGACAAACAAACTCCAAAACCGGTACAATATATTGGCGGATTATTTAAGGGCACCATGAGCATCATTCCCGAACCAACCGAAAAAAAATTAAGCGTTTATTCTCAACAGGTATATCGGAACACCCCATATAGTAAAAAGAAAGAATTAACGGCAGATGGAGAACCGGGTAACCCGATTCCTCAGCAAATTGGCGCCCCATCACCCATCAAACATGTGTTTTATATTGTAAAAGAAAACCGCACCTACGACCAGGTATTGGGCGACCTAAGCGAAGGCAATGGCGATACCAGCCTGGTGTTATTTGGTAAGCAGGTTACACCCAACCAGCACCAGTTGGTAAATGATTTTGTACTGCTTGATAATTTTTATGTGGATGGTGAGGTAAGTGCAGATGGCCACAACTGGAGCCTGGGTGCCTATGCAACGGATTTTTTGGAAAAGACCTGGGTAACCAGTTATGGAGGGCGTGGCGGCGATTATGATGCAGAAGGAAACCGGGCTATTGCCAATAATAAAGGCGGCTTTATCTGGGATCATTGCAAAAAAGCGGGTGTAAGTTTTCGCACTTACGGAGAGTTTGCAGATGATTATAAGCCCAATATCCCTGTACTCGAAAATCATTTTTGTACCTTTTTTACCAGTTGGGATCAAACGGTACGGGATACTACCCGGGTAGCACAATGGAAGAAAGATCTTGACTCGTTGGTTGCTGTCAACGCTTTGCCCAGGCTGAACACCTTGCGGTTGATAAACGACCATACGGAAGGCATGAGTATTGGAAGACCAACACCATTCGCACACGTGGCCGATAATGACATGGCAGTAGGAATGTTCATCGACTACCTGAGCAAGAGCCCGGTATGGAAAGAAAGTGTAGTATTTATTGTAGAGGATGATGCGCAAAATGGCCCCGACCACGTGGATGCACACCGAAGCCCTGCCTATATTGTGGGGCCTTATGTAAAAAGAAATTTTGTTGACCATACCCCTTACACCACATCCGGCATTCTAAGAACGATCGAGCTTATTTTAGGCATTCCACCCATGAGCCAGTATGATGCTGCAGCCACACCGCTATGGCGTTGCTTTACTTCCACTCCAAACTTCAGCGGGTATAATGCAATCCCTTCCAATATTAACCTGGCTGATAAAAATACAGTGATCAATGAGCTGTCGGAAAGATCTGCGCAATTCGATTTTTCAAAAGAAGACCGTGCACCTGATAATGATTTTAGCGAAGTGATCTGGAAAGGCGTAAAAGGATTGCATTCAAAAATGCCTGCTCCAAAACGGGCTGCTTTCTTTAAAGTGAGCGAAGAAGTGGAAGACAAAGATTAATGATTGCAATCAACTTTTTTGTCTCCGGAGCATTATATATGGATGCAACATTTTTCTATCAGCAAAATCAAAACCTGGGATCGTTTTTACCGGGCCAATTTTATCAATAGCCTGCAGGGGTTTAAACCGGTGAGTTTGATCGGTACGGTGAATGAACAGGGCATTCCCAACCTTGCCATTTTTAGCAATATCGTACATATTGGTGCCGATCCTTCATTGATTGGTTTTATTAACCGGCCGTTGGAAGCCGCCCCGCATACTATCAGCAATATTCAATCAGGCGGTGAATATACCATCAATCATATTCAACCTTCATTTGTAGCCGCCGCACATCAAACAAGTGCCAAATATGCTGCCGGGCAAAATGAATTTGATGAAGTGGGGCTTACCGCTGTTTTTAAAGAAAAATGTAAAGCCCCGTTTGTAGCGGAAAGTGCTGTTCAGTATGCATTGCAATTAGTGGAAATTGTTCCCATTTCTTTTAATAAAACCTTCCTGGTAATCGGCACCATTACGGATGTTTTTTTAAACGACGGACTTGTTAGCCCGGATGGTTTTATTGCTTTGGAAAAGGCCAATACCGTTACCTCATTGGGCATTGATGGGTATTATGCTGCAATACCCATTGACAGGTTTGAATATGCAAAACCGAGGAAAGAAGCAAGGCGGATAGAAGTGTGATAGACATTGAATACGATTCGACTTACCGCTTATTAAACAAATTTGAGGTATTGGTATCAAATTTACAGTACAAAACACTGTATTCATGTATTATACAGAATCAATTAATATTTTTACAGTAAAATAATTCGTCGGGTGCATTAACTTAATAAAAAAGCCAGCTAAGATTAGAGGCGGGTAGAGAGTAAATAAAAATATTTTGATAAGTTATTTTCTCTTAAGCAGTAATTCTTTTGGAATAGGATGCTTTTCCAGAAATCCCTTTGACTCCTCAGCCTTTTTAATAAAGAAGGGTTCATTGCCATAATCTTTCACATTCTTACTGACTATAACTCTGGTCGTTTTCTTACGGACTTGTTTTTTAGTTTTATTTTCGGTTAACATTTTTCTTCTCCTTTTTAAAATGAATTTACAAATTATTTACGTAAGACCAAAAAAGCTTCATATCGTATGTTTTTCTCAAAAGGCGACCAATTACCATTAAAGAATCCATAAACATATAATAAAGGCTCTATTTCATTCCAATTAGAAACTATTCCCATCTGATATAATCTCGTTCTTGCTGGAGTACTTCCCTTAGCATATACCATAACATCCGGAAATTTTTCTGTAAACACCAACACGGTTGAAGCAACGGTTGCCAAAATCTTTTCTCTGTCCCCGTTATTAGTCTTTGCTTTGTCATCAACTTGCTGCGATTCCTCATTCCAATCTCCAAAACCAAGATTAAAATATGTAATTCCATTTGCATTTTGAGGGCTATAGCGAACAATTTTTTTTATTTCCCCATTAGGCCCTTCGCTATAAAACTCAAAATCGAGAAAGCTTTCATTCGCAGTACATATGTAACGTTCGAGATTCATTTGTCATTTCATTTTATGTTCAATATATTAAAAAGCTGGTCAGGGACGAAATTGTATCGAGTTAAGCATATTCTTAACGTATTCATTGAAAGAAAATACAGCTATTTGATTCCATATTAAGCCCTGTTCCTTCACTGTGGTGGAACCAATTGCTTTAAACCAACTCCACCACCAACTTTTCTTCCAATACTTTTCGCTTTGGAATTTCATTATCGGTAAACCACTTAATCAGCCGGATATAGCCATCGGCTATTTCAATACCGGTAATATCTCCGTCATTAAAACAACAGCAGCCGGTATTGAAATAAGTTGGCTTTAAGTCAATATTGCTTTCTTCGGTTTGGATAGTATTTGCCACTGCCTGCGTATATTTTCCGGAGGCGAATACGGGTTTGTGGGTATGACCGGTAATAAGCAACAATTTCTTTTTACGACTGCTCCACTCGTACATCAGCCGGTTATGTTTATTTCTCAGCGAATAATCATTGGCGGGTGTATTAATATTCAATTGCAGAAAACGCTGGATGGGCGCCCAGATATGTGCAATTACCCAAGTACTGAATGCATTGTTATCACTCATTTGATCGCCCTGGTGGCCATGGGTCAAAAAAATATCAACTAAAGGGTAATCATTGCCGGTAGTTCTTAATACGATGCCTTCATAAACCGCCAGCGGAAGTGGAAAAATACCTTTCAGAAACAGCATTACATCCAGGCTGTTTTTCCATTGCAGGTCATGATTGCCAAAAGTGCGGTAGTACCTGTTTTCTGCCTGGAAATTTGCTTCTGCATTAAATGCTTCGGGATAGGCTGCGATTACTTTATCTGCTTTATTTTTCCACAACTCCTCCGAATCGCCCAGGTTGATAAAATGGTATCCTTGCTGGTGATAGTGTTGAAGCGCCGCGATATAATTCAGTTCATTTGTTTTAAAATCATCATCCATATTTTTGGTGCCTTTATGCTGGTCACTGAATATGATAAAATGATCGGTAGCTGGATTGATTGGCAAAACAATACCCCTGCCCGTTTTCTTTGTGGTTATGTTTTTATATAGCTTTGAAAGGGATTTAAAAACCGCCTCTTGCTTTGGCGCCGCACTAAATTTTTCGGCCAGCCAGGTGAAGAACGGTCGCAGTATTTTTTGAAGCAGCTTACGCATGGTCGTAAAATAAAGATTTAAAGGTGGCTCGGAAAATTAGTTCGTTATATTTTTAAATGCTACGAATGAAGGAATTAATACTAATGAAGACGTCCTTTTTAAAACCGGAAAAGTGAATATTCTTGCATCCCGGGGCAGTTCTTTTATCAAACGAATCAGCAAACTATGTTCCCGCTTTGGAAGGCAGCGGGCCAAAGTATTTACCGATTATCGGGAATTGCTGAAATTCCTTTCGCTCTATGATGGATACAAACCACAGGAATGCCAGCAACAATGCAATAGCTGTTACAACTGAGAAATAAATATTTCCGTATAACATCACCAACCCCTTGTGCAGAAAAAATATCAGCGTGGTTAATACCAGGTAAGATATCAGTTTCTTTTTGGCGTACGGTATGCGGTAATATTTTTGACCCAATAAATAGGAGGTAACCATCATAAATGCATAACAACTAAAAGTAGCCCAGGCACTACCGGTATATCCAAAATGAGGAATCCACCATATATTCAGTATAACAGTAACGAATGCTCCTGCAATGGTGATAGCAGCGCCGAATAAGTTGCGGTTGGTTAGTTTATACCAAATGGAAAGATTGTAGTAGATACCCAGGAATACACTGCCCATTGCCAGTATGGGTACTATGTGAATTCCCTCTCCGTATTCCTTAAATTTTATGGTAAGTATCTTTTCGAACACATCTAAAAACAACCCGATTACCAAAAACATACAACAACAGGCAATCACAAAAAATTTCATCACCCGGGCATAGGTCTTCTTTGCATTTTCTTCTTTGGCCTGGTTAAAGAAAAATGGCTCAGCCGCCATGCGGAACATCTGTATAAAAATGGTAATTAAAACAGCCAGCCGGTAGTTGGCCGCAAAGATGCCCAGTTGCCTTTTAGCTTCTGCTGGTGGCAGTGTTACCACGTGTTGGTAAACAAGCCGGCTGATCATTTCATTGATCATTCCACCAAGTCCCACAATCACTAATGGGTAAGCGTACTTCATCACTTCTTTCCATAATTTGCCATCAAAGCTGAACCGGAAACTGATCCATTCTTTCCACAATAAGAAAAAGGTGGTGGCACTACCTGCGAGGTTGCCAATTAAATAATAGCCAATGCCAATGGAAGGATCATATAATAAAAGCCAAAGGCTGCCCGGGTTTTTCCTGGCCAGTTGCGGACAAACTCCGATAAAAAAAATAACCACTAATACATTCACAACAATACCGGATATGCGCACAAAGGCGTATTTACGGGGCCTGCCTTCCTGTCTTAGCTTGGCAAAAGGCAATGTTGCCAGCGTATCTAAAAAGATGATGCCGGTAAGCCAGGTAAAATATTCCGGATGTTTTGGCATTAGTGTGGCATCGGCCAATGGCTGACGGAATAAATACAAAATCACCGAAAACAAGATAGTGGTGGTGAGTATTGAAACATTTAGTGAATTGTATAACCGGTCCTTATCTTTCTCCTGCGAGAAACGGAAATAACTGGTTTCAACTCCGTATGTGAAAAGGATATTTACAAAGGGTACAATCGCGTAGATCTGTGTGAGGTCTGCCGTATCCGCTGCATGATAAATAAAGCTGAGGGAGAAATTCAGAATATAACCTAAAAACCTGCTTCCGATGGTAGGCAGGCCATACCATAATGTTTGCCCGGCTAATTTCTTTATACTACTCAATTAAAAATGTTTGTGGGCAAAAATACTTGTATAATTTTTAATAAAGGGTGGCGTAGTGCAAATTGTACTAGTATTTTTTAAGCGTTGCTGAATAGTATTTTATGGTGAAATTTAAAATACATACCGTTTGAATTAAGATAACTTTCTCATACTATACTTTCAACAGCAAAAAAAAATGCAATGTTATTTTGTATAAAACTGGTATGCCCGCTTTGATTGCTTTTTATGAATGCTGTGTTCAACTGGTTCTGCAATTGAAAGTCTAAACCTTGTAGGAACAGGCCGCGGCCTGTTCCTACTGTACAAAATCATCCGGCTTGAAGTATAATCAATTGTAGAAATTCATCGTTATTGAGGTTGCTCAAACCTTTTATCGTGCAGCAATATATTATCAGTAAGTGACTGTAAAAAAACAACGAGGTCTGCTTTTTCCTGGTTGGTCATTGTAATCCTGTTTTTTAGTAAGGGATCGAGTGTTGGCTGGGTGATTATTATTCCGGTACGGTAATGCTCAATAACCTGGGATAGAGAGAAAAGCCGTCCATCATGCATAAACGGAAAAGTATATTGTACGTTTCTTAAACCGGGCACTTTAAATTTAAGGGAGTCAGCAGGAGCGCCGGTAATCTTCATGCGGCCCACATCCTTCAGGTAGGAATCGATTGCAAAGCCATTATTGCGAAAAGAGTTATCCGTAAACAAAGGCTCCGTATGACAGGCATTGCATTTGGCTTTAAAAGTATTATACCCATTTTGCTCGGCCAGGGTAAAACTGGCTTCCCCTCTTTTTACCTGGTCGTATTTACTGTTAAAGGATTGTATGCTGCCCATAAACTGTGCAAGCGCCTTCAGCATGCGTTGGCTGTTAATGGTATTGTCACCAAATGCTGCCGTGAACATCCTGCCGTAGCTGGTATCAATACTGAGTTTCTTCAGCACATTGTCAATGGTTTCAGCCATCTCATTTATGTTGGTGATAGGCGCCAGTGGTTGCACTTCGATGTGATTAATTCCACCGTCCCAGTGCATTTCTTTCATCCAGGCCAGATTGAATATTGGCGGCGCATTTCGAAAAGTAAAAGCGTTATCAAATCCATGGCTAAACTGGTGATCGTAAGTGGCAAAAGCTGCAAACTGCTGGTGACAACTGGCACAGGGGAAATTGCCATCCTTACTCAGTCTGCCATCATAAAATAATTTTCTGCCGAGCTGAAAACCCTCTTCGGTTAATGGGTTGTCTTTAAAAATATTGGTGGGTGGTTGTGGCCACCCTGCCGGAATGGTAAGGGCTAAATAAGTTGGATGGTACCCTGCGGTTGTAGTTCCTTCTCCTTTTTTACAGGCATCCAAAACAAATACGGCTCCGGTAAGGATCAGTAAGAGCGGTATGAGTATTTTGAATTTCAATTTTACGGTTGTTTAATTATTTACCACATCTGTAACGGTAAACATATCTGCATAATTATCTGCTACTTTTTTTGCTAACACGCCTGGTGTAGTGCATACAGGGAGGTCGGCAATTTTTATGTCATTGGGTGTTTGCCACCATTTATTAAAATCAGCTTCTACCATTATTTCGCTGGTTTGTCCCTGTTTTATTACAACTTTTTTACCTGCCGGAAATAACAATCCAATTTGTTTCAAAGAATTGTTAACACCGGAAAACCCCCCGATATGGTATTCAATCCTATTGCCCACCAGGTTGGATTGGGGTGAGGTGCCTTCCATTTTTGCCATGATATATCCGCTGTTCCATGTCCAGAACATATCATTCAGCGGATCCAATGCGCCGGTTTGGGCGCCGCTTACATTTCGTGTACTGTCAACGCCCAACAAAAAACTGAGGGTAATAAATGAATTCTCTTCCGCATCAAAACTAAAATGTAAGCTCCCGGGTTGGCCCTGGTCAATGAGGTGATAGCTGTTTTTTTCTGTAGCGGTAGTAGCTACGCCACTTAATCCCAAACGCACATTGCTTACATAATATTTAAATTTCGATATGGTAAAACTTTCTCCAAAAGGGTTGGTATAAATGGTTGGCCCCAACATCATGGGATTGGCATTTACCATATTGCGGAAGCTGATTTTTACAGTACCGGTTTTGGAAGAAATGGTTTTTTGACATCCGCTGAGTGCAAAGAGGACGGTGGCAACAAACAGAAAAAAGAGGAATGATTTTTTCACGGTCAGGGTTTTATTTTCATACGGTTCAGTTTTATTTCGCCGGTTTTCTTTTTTGTTTCAATTCTTTTTTCTTTTGCTGCTTTGCCAGGTTTGGTTGGTTTTCTTTTTTTGGGCACCAGTAATGCCTTTGTTACCATCAAATTAATTTTCCTCGTCACCTGTTGTTTATTACCTAATTGTGACCTTTCTGTCTGGCTTTTTACCAATAAATTACCGTGGGCGGTGATTTTATTGGCTAATTTTTCAAAAATGAGCGCTTTTTGATCATTATTTACCAGCAACGAGGAACCAATATCCCAATATCCTTCCACCATTGTCTCCACTTTATTTACGTTTTGACCTCCTTTTCCTCCACTCCGGGCCGTTTTAAATCTTATTTCTCCCGCGATATCCATAACCAAATTTACTTTATTTGCGTAAATGATGGCGACTAAAGCCATTCATTTGGTATCTTTATTTTAATAAGAGCAAAAAAATCAGGATTTTTGCAATTAACCAACCCATAGTGATGCTAAAAGGTATATATCATTCATTAACAGAGCGAAAACGAACAGGTAAGAAATCATTTGCAGTATTAATTGACCCTGATAAGGTGAATGACACTAATATGGAGATGCTGATCGATCTTTCCGTAGCCGCCAAAGTAGATTATTTTTTGGTAGGTGGCAGCCTGGTGATTTCTAATTATTTAGATGAATGTCTTCAATTGATTAAAAGAACCTGTTCTATTCCAACAGTATTATTTCCCGGTAGTCCCTCGCAGGTAAGTAAATATGCAGATGCGTTATTGTACCTGTCGCTCATCAGTGGCCGCAATGCGGAATTACTGATTGGCCAGCATGTAGTATCCGCTCCAATTGTGAAGAACAGCGGTTTGGAAATTATGTCAACCGGTTATATGGTGGTTGATGGTGGCGCACCTACTACAGTTTCGTACATTTCCAACGCCAGCCCTTTACCCGCAGATAAAAATGAAATAGCCGTATGTACGGCAATGGCAGGCGAAATGCTGGGCATGAAATTAATCTACATGGATGCCGGCAGTGGCGCCAAACGTGCCATTACGGAGAGTATGATTGAAAAAGTTGCTCAATCTATTTCGGTGCCATTAATCATTGGTGGCGGGATCATCGATCCGGAAAAAGCTTATCTCAATTGCAAGGCTGGTGCGGACGTAATCGTAGTGGGCAATGCGATTGAAAAAGATGCATCGTTAATTAAAGAAATGGCCGCTGCGGTACATAGTGTACCTGTGAAAGCGTAGGTATCGGCAAATGGATTTTTGTTATGACTTTTACTGTAAAATCCCGGGTAACCGGGATTTATTTTTTTAGTGCCGGCATCTCAATTTTTCCGGTAAAAAAAGATAGCAGGTTATTTCTTTTTATCATGTTTAAAAATAACCTGCTGCTAATATTTGTAAATCAAAATATTATTACAAACTCATCATCTCTTTAAACTTAACGGCCTGTCTCCTGCTAACCTCTACTTTTTCTCCTCCCACCAGGTCGAGCAATAAGCCGCCGTTAAAATAAGGTTCTATTTTTTCAATCATGCGCATATTTACGATGTGCTTCCTGTTGGCCCGAAAGAAAGTTTTTTCATCCAGCCTTTCTTCCAGTGCATTTAAAGATTTTAATATCAGGGGTTTGTTACCGGCGAAAAATACTTTCGCATAATTACCAACGCTTTCAAACAGCCTAACTTCTGATAATTTTACAAACCAGCAGCGTTCCCCGTCTTTTACAAATACCTGGTCATTTTCTGTAAGCATGCCACGGTTAAATGCCTGCTGGGCGGCCAGTTCCTTTTCTTCCGCCTGCTGCAATTTTTGCAGGGCATCTGCGAGGCGTTTGGGTTCTATCGGCTTCATCAGGTAGTCCAGTGCATTTACCTCAAATGCTTTTAATGCATATTCATCGTAGGCTGTAGTGAAAATAACATGGGGCGCTTTGTCCAGTTCCTGCAGCATGGCAAAACCTGTTTTGCCCGGCATTTGTATATCCAGGAAAATAAGGTCGGGATTGAGGGCATCAATTTTTTCAATTCCTTCTGCCGCATTAGCCGCTTCATCAATCACTTCTACTTCCGGAAAATCGAGCAATAATTTTTTCAGTTCGTTTCTTGCTAACCGCTCGTCGTCAATAATAATTGCTTTGTGCATAAGAGGAGTTTAATGGTTTAATGGAAGCCCGTCCGGGGCCTGATAAAAATAAGAAATCAAATAATAAAAGCGGCGAAAAATATTTCAATGAGGAAACGAAATTAATAAAAATGTGCTTAAATAATAACAAGCGGCATCGTTATCCTGGATTCTACCATTTCATTATCGAGGTTTTTAATGGCAAAAGTGGCTTTTCCCTGGTAAAGCAGGTTCAGCCTGTCCTGGGTGCTTCTTACTCCAAAGCCGTTTTCGTTAATATAGACACCCAACTGACCTGAGTTTTGTACTACCAGTTCATGGTGATTTGCTACAAAATCGGAAGACACACGAATGGTACCACCATCCACTTTTTTACTGATGCCATGTTTGATGGCATTTTCAACAAGGGTTTGCAGCATCATGGGCGGCACCGGTTGCTCCAGCGTGTCTTCATCAATGTTCATCTCAATATTCAATCTCTCTTCAAACCGCATTTTTTCCAGCGCCAGGTAATCCTTTACAATATTTAGTTCTCTTTCCAGTGGCACTGTTTCCAACTTTTCAGTCTGCATGCTGCTGCGTAAAATATTGCTTAACTCGGTGATGGCTGTTCTTGCCCTGGAGGGATTTTCGTCTACCAGTGCCCGTATACTATTCAATGCGTTGAAAATAAAATGCGGATTGATATGCGATTTGATGGTTTTTAATTCGAGTTCTTTTACCAGCGATTGCAATTTTAGTGTATCTACTTCCTGCCGCCTGGTGCGTTCTACATAATGAAAAGTATAATACAGCAGGTTCCAGATAAAAAGAAGGAAAAAACTATTGATGAAATTGCGGGTAATTTCATTCATCAGGGAAATTTTCGGTGAACTTTTTTCTCTCAGGTTGAATATTTTTTCCAACCCTACTTCGGCGCAGGCATATAGAAAGGCAAAGATGATGGTTACAAGTATGAAGTAGATGATTTGTTTTTTTATCGACTTATCCAGCAACCGGTATTCTTTAATGATCATCCGCATGATATGTGTGAACAAAAGCCCCAGTAATACATTGATCGTGATCAGTTCATAAAAATGATCAATTTTACGGACTGATAAATTGAGGTAAGCAAAAACGGATATGGCAAAATTAGCACCCCATCCACCAAGCTGGCAAATCCAGTATTTCGACAAGCTATTTTTCATATAAAGACAAATCTACGAATTGACGGGCCGAATCCGCCATCGTTTTTATTAATGGTGAAATCATGGGTTAAGAGGTTCGGCTACAGGCTGCCATCAGTATCGTGCCAATGGTAGTTTGGCTTATGCATCTGTTTTTGACATTAGTAAAACTCCCTTTGAAGGGGAGTTTTTACTAATTGCTGAATAAATTACTTCTTTAATAGTTTAAATGCGTGTGTCCACTGGTTGCGTAACATCCCCGGGATACACCAAAGGATACACAGCGGTTCTATTGCCCGGGCGGCTTCGGCCTTGCCCATGTCTTCAGTTTCCCAGCCGAATGCTGCTAATATGCCGGTTACTGTTTCTTTTGCTGCTTTATTATTTCCGCAGATAAACATGGTGGGAAGTAGGCCTCCGTAATCAGGTTTGTACATCATCGCATTGCCGACGCTGTTGAAAGCTTTAACGATATTCGCCTCCGGAATAACAGCCTGTATTTTTTCCATCAGGGAGTCATTTTGGGAAGTGAAAAATTGCAGTACCCCGTTTGCCGGCGGTGCTGTAGCAATGGGATTGGTTGCATCGATCACCGTTTTCGCGGTGAAGTTTTCCTTCCCGGCCAGTTGGATTGCTTCTTCTATAACTGTACCGCCGGTGGCAAGCACAAGTAAATTACCAAATTCAGAAGCTTCTTTAAAACTGCCGGTTTGACCCGAGGGGTTTTCATTTTTCCATTTTACTACCTCTTCTTTTTCTACATTTCGGGTACCCAGCATCACTTCGTTATTTTCTTTTATAAAAGCAGAAGCCAGCACTCTGCCCACTATACCGCTGCCAATAATTCCTATTTTCATCATTGTAATCCTCCAATATCCCGGTAGGGATTTATTAAGTTTTTAAAATTTGTTTGATTCCCGGTTTATCATTTATCAATTGGCGGCGTTGAATGCAACTGCAAATTCTTTGGCGAAATCTTCCAGTTTGGTAGGGCTTAACCCGGGATGATTTTTCCAATAATCTTCCTGCATTTTTCCATCCCGTATAGCTTTGCCCATGGTCGTGTAACCTTCGGCAAAGGTTTCGGGAAGGCCAGCCTGTTTCATCCCTGCCAGAGTCTGCTCGTCTGAAAACATTATCCAGGGGATGCCTGGCTTGTTAACAGCATCGCTGAGAATTGTTGCAATTTCGGTACCCGTTTTTTCATCTCCGGCAATATAACGGACCGTTTGCCCTGTAAAATTCAAAGCGAGCAATTCCTCCGCCGCTGCCGCTGCAATATCATTTGTGTGTACCATGACTAATTTTTCGTCTGTTCCGCCAAAGTTTGCCCCC
Source organism: Ferruginibacter sp. (assembly GCA_031424955.1). Lineage (GTDB taxonomy): Bacteria > Bacteroidota > Bacteroidia > Chitinophagales > Chitinophagaceae > Ferruginibacter. Next base: position 29,738 of record JANPIJ010000270.1, read on the forward strand.
ATGATAGTGCCATTTTTAATTAACGGAATCATTCCAAAGAGATTCATCATGAAATAAGCGGGGCGTAGTATTTTGATATGTACATTCTTTAGTCCGTGAAGCAGTCCTTCTAAATCTGCAAGGCCATCTACCGGGCCGGCACCATTTCCCATATGGGCACCAATACTACTCAGGGCTACTACGTTTTTGATGTTATCGGCTTCTATGGCGGCAATATAATTCCTGGCGACTGTATTTTGGAAATGTCTCCAGTTTGCTACCGAAAAGTTAGGGGGGATCATCAGGTATACGGCATCTGCACCTGCAAATGTTTCTTTCAGAAATGATTCATCCTCTACTGACCCGATTGCGTCAGTGGCGCCTTTATCTATTAGAGGCTGTAGTTTTTCTGCTGTGCGGCCAATGACCGTTACCTGGTGGCCCGCATTTAATAATTTTTCGGTTAAGGGTTGAGAAATATTTCCTGCCCCACCGGTGATTACATACTTCATGATAATTGATTTTAATCGTTATGAATATTTGTATATACAATTGATTACGAAAAAAAATCAGCCGGGTAGTTTGTCTGTCAGTTTATTCATGTTTTGTACCATCCGGATACTTTCATCGGTACCTAAAATAGCTACATATTTTTTAAAAAATTCCTCCAGGCAGCCTTTCATTTTTGGATGTAATTCCTTTGCCTTCGGAGTGGCATACACGTTGGTGACCTTGCCTTCCATGGTTCTCACCACCAGCTTTTTTTCTTCCAGTTTTTCAATCAAACGGGTGATCGTACTGGGTGTCAACTGCATTTCCTTTGCGATTGTACCCGGTTGTGCACCCGGCTCATCCAGCACCATCATCAACAAATAAGCATGACTGGGAGATAAGTCAATCTTCTTCCAGCTTTCTGTTGCCAGCTTTTCCATTTTGCGGGCAAGGGCATTGGCCGAAAAATACAAACATTTATTAAACCTGCTGTTGGATGATTTCATTTGATGGACAAAGATAAATGCATAGTGTTTGTATATACAAATATTAAAGAGTTTTTTTTTTGAATAATCAATTTTAAAAATGGTTTATAAAATTACCGGCGGCCCAATGGTTAATTTGTTATTTTTACAGCATGGCAAATCCCAATTTAAATACGGATGGAGAATCGCTGAGTGCGGTGGAAAAAGAGTTTGAAAATAATATCCGGCCCAGTGAAATGGCCGATTTTTCGGGGCAGCCCCAAACGATTGAAAATCTACGGATTTTTATAAAGGCGGCAAAAATAAGGGGGGAGGCACTGGATCATATTTTATTTCATGGCCCGCCCGGGTTGGGTAAAACCACTTTAAGCAGGATTGTGGCCAATGAGTTGGGGGTTAAAATAAAGGAAACCAGCGGGCCGGTGATAGAAAAGCCAGGCGATCTGGCCGGGTTACTCACCAACCTGGAAACCAATGATGTTTTATTTATTGATGAAATTCACCGGCTCAGTAATGTTGTGGAAGAGTATTTGTATGCGGCTATGGAGGATTACCGGATCGACATCATGATTGACAGTGGCCCCAATGCAAGAAGCGTACAGATCAATTTAAACCCATTCACTTTAATAGGCGCTACTACCCGGAGTGGGTTACTAACTGCTCCGTTGTTATCCCGCTTTGGTATCAAATCGAGGTTGGAATATTACAATTCTGCCACATTGCAAAAAATCATTCTTCGGTCGGCGGGTATCTTAAATACTTCCATAACCTCGGAGGCTGCGGATGAAATATCCCGTCGAAGCCGTGGCACTCCCCGTATTGCAAATGGATTACTAAGAAGGGTGAGGGATTTTGCACAGGTATTAAATGATGGCGCCATCGATATTGGTATTACGCAGCATTCGTTGAAAGCGTTGAATGTGGACGAACATGGCCTGGATGAAATGGACAACCGTATTCTAAATGCCATCATCGATAAGTTTAAAGGAGGGCCGGTGGGCATCACCACCATCGCTACTGCGGTAGGTGAAGAACCCGGCACCCTCGAAGAAGTATATGAACCGTTTCTGATACAGGAAGGCTTTTTACAAAGAACGGCAAGGGGAAGGGAAGCCACCGCAAAAGCATACACGCATTTGGGTAAAATTTACAACCGGGGAATGGATAATACATTGTTTAGCTAAGTAAAGTGGTTCGAAATCAAGTGATGTTGATTTGAAAAGAGGGCAGAGCCTGAATGCTCTTTGGCGCAAGCGTCCGCTTGTGCCGGCAGAGTATGCAGAATTAGCTTACCAGTACTATTTTTAAGAGATTAAATGGCCTTTCATTAATGCAGGTATAGATTTTAGTTGCATGGCACAAGCGGACGCTTGCGCCAAAGAAAGCTGACAGAGCGTCTACTTCATTTTGAGAATGAGTATGGCAGAATTATAATTTCGATACCTTTTTACCGCATTAAAGTAGACTTTCATTGATGCAGGTACATATTTTATTTGTTTGGCACAAGCGGATGCTTGCGCCAATTGCCAGCGAATAGAAATATTCGGGTTAATACTTTTGTCGGTTTCATTTTATTAAAAAAGGGTTCTGATTAGAACCCTTTTTTAATAAAATATATGCAATTCAGTTACGAAGCTACAAGCCTGAACCCATTACCATGTATGTTTACAATTTCAATGGTGCTGTCTTCTTTTAGATATTTACGCAGCTTGGCGATGTACACATCCATGCTTCTTCCGTTGAAATAGGTATCGCTGCCCCAGATTTTCTTTAATGCAATTTCTCTTGATAACAGGTCGTTTTTATACTCGCAAAGCATTTTTAATAATTCATTTTCCTTTGGCGACAATACCTGTACCTTTCCTTCAAAACTTAATTCTCTTAACCGTGGATTGAAATGATATTTTCCCATATCAAATTCTGCGTTCACCTCTTCCCGGTGCATTTCTTCATTGCGTTTTAAAATCGCTTTTATTTTTAGCAATAATACTTCACTGTCAAATGGCTTGGTAATATAATCATCAGCACCCAGTTTGTAACCCTGGATAATATCATCTTTCATTGTTTTTGCCGACAAAAAGAATAATGGAACATCCGGATTGATATCGCGTATTTCCTCTGCCAATGCAAAGCCATCCATATTAGGCATCATTACATCCAGCAGGCAGATGTCAAATTTTTCCCGCTGAAAAGCTGCCAGGCCAAGCCGGCCATCCCTTTCTAAAATCACTTCATAATCGTTCAGTTCAAGATAGTTTTTTAATACCATCCCAAGGTTGGTATCATCTTCGCACAATAATATTTTGGGTTTTGCTGCTTCCATGTTTTTTTAGTTTAATGGCAAATAAAATTAATTCAAAATTGATGTAGCTAATATAATGCCTATTTTTTTGTTAAAGGTAGTATTGAAACCAATTGAAAAAATATATCCTTTTTCCAAAAGAGGAAGGCTTTCCCGAAATTAAAATTGCGAAGCCAGGTTATTTATTTCTAAGCCGGCTTATAATCGCCGTTAAAATGTGAAATGGCCGATGATGATTCAATACTTCACTTCATCATTGATAAAAAAACTTTACCCGGTGCGGTATAACCGGGTCGTGTTATTACCCGCTTATATCATTCTTTTTACATCAACCGATACATGCAACTCATGACCGCCACTGCTCATGATTACACCTCTTAACGGGGTAATATCTGCGTAGTCTCTTCCCCAGCCGATGGTAATATGCTGATTAGCCGGGATAATATTATTGGTAGGATCAAAATCTACCCAACCACAATTGGGTATATAAACAGAGAACCATGCATGTGAAGCATCTACGCCTACCAGTTTTACCACACCTGGCGGAGGGATGGTTTCTATATACCCACTTACATACCTGGCCGGCAAACCCAGCGATCGGAGGCAGGCAATGGCGAGGTGCGCAAAATCCTGGCATACTCCTTTTCGCTCTTTCATTACCACGGATAGTGGTGTGGAGATAGTGGTAAATCCAGATTGGAATTTAAAATCATTAAAGATCCGGTTCATCAGGTTTTTGCTTCCATCAAATATGGACCTCCCCGGCGGAAAAGATGGAGCGGCATAAGCAGCAATGGCGTCGTCGGCTTCCGTCATTGGTGTAGTGGCGATGAACTGTTTTACATCTATTAATTCCGGTGTTAGCGTGTGCGTTAACCGGCATACTTCTTCCCATGAAGTGGAATTGAATTGGGGCTGCTGCTCATTGACAGGCGTTAGTTTTTCAATTTCAGAAAAAACATGAACGCTTAATTTTTTATGTTCTTTTTCAATCGTAAAATAAACCAGCTTATTGCCAAAAAAATCTTCGTATTCAATTAAAACATCCGGCTCAGGATTAATAACAACAACCGAACTTTTACAAAACTGTTTATTGGTGCTTCGGGGTGTAAGCCGGACAATATTGTGGCATAAACTTACCGGTAACTCGAAAGTATAATCTGTTTTATGAGTAACCTTATGATACATTTAGTGGGAGGTTGATGGTTGATGGTTGAAGGTTTAAGGTTGATGGTTTGTGGTTGGGATTAACTTAAAGCCATCAGGTTATTCAACGGGGTCTTCATTTGGCTGATCAGTTGAAAATAACTGCTTTTGGGATTGGGCGTGTTTAAAATAGGTTTTGGAAATCGCATGCTGTATACCAGACAGGAGGTCATACATATCCGAAAGAAATTCATCGAGGTTTTTGTATTGTGCACTTTCCGTATCCAATACCGATAGCCTTTCCTTATCAGTAAGTTCAAGTAAATTATACGCTTCCGTTATTAAAATGTCGTGTGGCAAAACGGATTGATCACCCTTTGATTTGGGAAGATTTCCCAGGTTTTTTTTCAGCCTGTCCAATTGATATACCATCGACCGTGGATTGTTGGTATCAAATATCATCAGGTCAAGCACCAGTGGCATTTGTAACAACGACCTGTATTTATAACGGAAATTGACCAGGCCCTCATTGCTAACCAAAACGGCTTCCTGTAAATTGTAATCTACCTGGTCATCGTATTTGTTAACAAGCGTAGCCCTCAACATGCTCGTTAGTAAAAGGCATTGCTCCATTTTGCGGCCCATATCCAGCATGATCCATCCCTGTTCCCTGGAAATACTTTCCCTGTTCATACCTATAAATGCAACAACTGATGTGACCAGGCTATCCAGCACATGCTGCATTTTCAGGTGTCCCGGTTTTGGAATGTCTTTTACTGTAGCCCATGCCTCTTCCATCCCTCTTAATACCCGCCAGGTATCTGTTGACCAATGATCCCTTACCGCATGTACAGATTGTATAAACATTACATAGTCATATTTCAAACTGTAGGGCCTGTCCTTATTGAATAAAATATCTGTTAGTTCGGGCCAGGGATTATCCAGTTTATATGCATTTGCTTCGTCCACGAAACCAGGATAAGTAAATGTGTAATGAGTAAGCGCTTTTAACAATGATTGTTCTGTTACAATATCATTTTCAATCATCAGTTTATTGCCTTCTGCAATAAACTGGATAACGGTTCTGTGAAAACGGGCATTACCCAATAGTCTTTCGGTATAACGTCCTACCCAGAATAAATTTTCAGCGGTATGGCTCGGCAATATTCCACTTGCGGCGGCGGGTATTCGTTCGGGTAACTTTTTGGGAACAATTAAATTTTGACGATCCTCCGGTGAAATGATCCAGGTGTCTTTACTATTGCCACCCGATTGATTGGATACAATGAAATCCAGCGCATTGGAAGATGTTCTGCTTAAACCGCCTGCCATAGCAGTATAACTAAAGCCATTGCTAACTAAAAAACTACGGAATATCGTTTTGCGTGGTTCAATTTTTCCATCCACCAGCGAAGGGGTAGAACTCAGGCCAATCTTCTCCTGGCCAACATATAGAAAAGGAAATTTATTGATCCTATACTTTAGATCGCTTAATTGAGCAGCAGATAAACTTGCGCCATCAACCGAAGTACTTCTGTTGGTGCCCCGGTAAATCCGTTTGATAACAAGCGACTGGATATTGTTTAACACATATTTCAGTTCCTTGGGCTGGCCGCACCACCAGGAGGCGATGGTAGGCATAATAAGTCCTGTACCAAAAAAGTGCCTGGAAATATTTTGCATAAAAGGCATCAGCCCCGGGTTTTCCAGAATGCTGCTGCCGGGTGGATTGGCGATGCTAACATTGCCACTCCGGATAACCTGTAGTAAACCGGCAACCCCCAGTTGAGAATCTTCCTTTAACTCCAGCGGGTCGCAATACACATCATCAATACGCCGAATGATCACATCTACTTTCTCTAAACCGCCCAGTGTTTTTAACCAAACGAAATTATTCTTCACCATCAGGTCGTTGCCCTGTACCAGTGTGTACCCAAGGTGAGAGGAGAGGTAGGAATGTTCAAAATACGTTTCGTTGCCGGCACCCGGTGTAAGTATTACAATTCTTGGGTTTTGATGATGCCGTGATCCCAACTCACTGAGCGAATTACTTAACGTATCAAAATAGGGAGATAGATGCCTTACTTTCAACCCGCTGAATAATTCGGGTAAAACACGGGTCATTACCGTTCGGTTTTCCAATGCATAACCCGATCCGGATGGAGCCTGTGTACGGTCACTTATGATCCATAATTTACCATCGGGGCTACGGGCCATATCTGCAGAATATAATACGAGGCTGTGTTTGCCGGGTAATTTAATTTCGGAGCATTGCCTCAAAAAACCTACATGATTATAAATTAATTCCAATGGAAGAATCCCTTTTTTGATCAGCTTTTGATCACCGTAAATATCCTGTAACAATAAATTCAGCAATTCTGCCCGCTGTATCAAAGCCGCTTCTACATGTTCCCATTCCTCTTTGCTAATCAGGAAGGGGATGGCATCCACATTCCAGTCGCGGTTTACAACTGAATTATTGCCATAAATATTATAGGTAACCCCATTCTCTTTTAACAACCTTGAAATTTCCACATTCCGGTTTTGCATTTCCACATTTCCCAATTGATTAAAAGATTGAAAAAATGCTTCCCAATGCGGACGAAGGTTGCCGTCCTTACCCAACATTTCGTCGTATGAATATTGATTACTCAAATAATGATGCAGTATAGAAGTGGAATGTAAATTTGAAACCATGAATATTTATTATACAACTCAATTTTCATTGTACGTTTTGATAAAAATACAAAATTATGGGCAACATGGGCCAGGAAGCAATAGAATGGACCTTTTACAGGTGTTCCAGATTTGAAGAAGGCAATAAAGAATACCGAAAAATCAAATGATCTTATGAAAATACTTGTATGTGTTTTTTTATAATCAGCGGAAAAAATACATGCGGGCCATAATAAACCAAACGTGAAAATTGAATTACAGGAAGATTTTTATCTTAAAATGATCTATTTTTTTTAATTCAATTTTACTACTGCAACTATTCAATAACTCAGAAGTTGTAAAATATATTGTTAATCAGTCAGCTTTGTTCCTTTCATTCTCAAAAGAAGTTAACATCTTTGCAGCCACAAAAAAATATTTCAATTGAGCAGGTGGGTTTTCCTGGTGCATATTTGATTCGTAACAGGTAAAATACGGTTTCATATAAGTTGCCTGGTATAGCATTATCAATTGATCCATTATCAATTATCCATTAATAAAATCAGTCATGGAAAAAACGCAGGTATTAAAACGGGTAGTAATAACAGGCATAGGCGCACTTACGCCAATAGGAAATAATGTAAATGATTTCTGGCATTCGTTGATCAATGGAGTAAGCGGTTCAGCACCCATTACGAAATTCGACAGCAGTAAATTCAAAACCAAATTTGCCTGCGAATTAAAGAATTTTGATGTACACCATTTTATTGAAAAAAGTGAAGCAAGAAGATTTGATCCTTACACACAATATGCGTTGGTAGCGGTGGAAGAAGCCGTAAAGAATGCAGGTATTAATTTTGAAAACCTAAACCGTAACCGTATTGGTGTAATCTGGGGAAGCGGCAACGGCGGTATACAAACCTTCCAGGACCAGGTGATAGAATTTGCAAAAGGTGATGGAACACCCAGGTTTAATCCCTTCTTTATTCCGAAGATGATTGTTGATATTGCCTCAGGAATAATATCAATCAAGTATGGCCTGCGTGGGGTAAACTTTACCACTGTTTCCGCATGCGCCACATCCAATACAGCCATCATAGATTCATTTAACCATATCCGGTGGGGTAAGGCCGATATGATTATTACCGGGGGCTCAGAAGCTCCTGTAAACGAAACCGCTATGGGCGGGTTTAATGCCTCCAGGGCATTGTCTACCCGCAACGATGATCCGTCTACCGCCAGCAGGCCATTTGACGTAAGCAGGGATGGATTTGTAATGGGCGAAGGTGCCGGCGCACTGATACTGGAAAGTTATGAGCATGCTATGAAAAGAAATGCACCCATCCTTGCTGAGATTGCTGGCGGCGGAATGACTGCAGATGCCTACCATTTAACCGGCACCCACCCCGAAGGTGAAGGTGCTTACCTGGGAATGCTGGAAGCACTGAATGAGGCTGAAATACAACCCGCTGATATTGACTACCTGAATGTACATGCCACCTCTACGCACATGGGCGACATCAGCGAATTGAAAGCAGTGTCAAGGGTTTTTGGAGAAAATCATACCTTAAATATCAGCGGCACAAAATCGATGACGGGGCATTTACTGGGTGCGGCGGGTGCCATAGAAGCCATTGCCTGTATCAATGCCATCCGCGAGGGCATCGTTCCACCAACCATTAATACAAAAGATGTGGAGCCTGAATTTGACGGGAAATTCAATCTTACATTAGGAAAGGCTGTTCATAAAAATGTACACTATGCTATGAGCAACACCTTTGGATTTGGCGGGCATATTGCAACCAGTATTTTTAAGAAGTTTGAATAAGATGGGTTGACTGGTTAATTTTGGGCATTTTTTGCGACGTAGCATCCTGTTTTTTTAGACTTTTTAAGTGTACGATTGTTGAAAGCATGGTTGTACATTGCCGCAGCAGAAATGTGCAAACGAAGGTTGTTAACTACCTGAGTAGAAAATAGGAACCCTGCGCTTGTTTTACCGGCTACCCAAGTCATTCTTATTAATACAATACCGGCAATGTGTGAATTAATAACAACACGGTTTACTTTTAAAGTTAAATTAGCAACACCTTATAAGTTGCTGTTGAGCCAGTCCCGCATTATCATTCGCACAAACATACAACAACGGTCTAAGTGAGCTTGGGGCTAACTCATTCCCTACTTTATAAGATCGTGATCAGTAAATGCCTGCCATTTTATATGAAGTATTTTTGGGAACATCCAGCAATCCTCAGAGACCCGAAAATTTAATGAAATATTGTATTTTTGAAAAAAATCTACTATGTCTGGTGCTTTAAAATATATGATTGACGAAAAGGGTGACAGAACATCGGTACTGGTACCGCTAAAAACATGGGAAAAAATCAACCAGGATTACACAAATCTCCGGAATAAACTAAGCATATTGACTGGCATTAAAGATGGATTAAATGAAGTTAAGGCGGCAAAAAAGGCTGGAAAAAAATTACAGACTTTAAAAGATTTTCTACGTGAAAATAACAATTAGAATTACCAAAAACTTTAAAATCGCAGCTAAGCCATTATTTAAAAAATATCATTCCTTACCCACGGATTTGGCAAAACTTGAAAAGCAATTAGAATCATCACCGAGATTTGGTACTTCATTAGGTCACGAAACCTATAAAATCAGGTTAAAAATTACAAGTAAAGGAAAAGGGAAAAGCGGAGGAGCACGAGTGATATCTTTAGTGGAAACAACTATCCTTGGAGTAGCAGAAACGATTTCTGATGAAGAAACCATTGTTAACTTAATAACCATTTAATGACTATCCGCTATTAGGTGCATTGAGCATACCATGAATAGGAAGTTGCCACGTTTAGGAAGCTATGAAATAACGTTCTACCATGTTTTCTCCTATTAAATTTATAACAAAAT
>JANPIJ010000271.1:0-4043 GCA_031424955.1 Ferruginibacter sp.
TTTGACGCACCAGGAAAAAACTATCCTGGCCATGCCCGTATACTTGCACCTACTATAGGATACCAGCGGTTTTGGTGGAAAGGAGTTTATACATCTGTTCATGCATTGAATGCATTTGAAAAATATATAGATGAGAATAAAAAAAAGATTGGAAATGGATACACGTTATATCTGAACTTCCATTTGGGTTACCAGTTTAAGTTTTTTAAAAATCGGGTATTTTTTGAACCAGCTATTGGATGTAGTTATTGGCCTGTAAGAACTAAGGTTCCAGAATCTTTTAAATCATTGGAAAAAAATTGGCCTAATTCCTTTACGCAACCCGGGCTTCATTTTGGGTATAACTTTTAGCATACTTATCTGGAAATTAGCCGGATACCTTTCAACATAATAAAACTCCCAACAGCAGCTTCTCCTCTTCAAGAATTAATTTTTTATAGAACATTCCATCGAGGCCACTTTCTGTTCCGTGAGGGTCAACATGCCGGAAAGTTTTGAAGTACAAGACAACAAGTGGAAAGAGTATTTTATCGGTGAGCCTGGGCTGCATTTCGGAAATACATGTATAACAATAAATAAATAATTACTACAATGAAAAAGATGGGCATTTATTCCGTGTTGTTTTTGCTAGCGGCATTTCTTAGTTCATGTGGCATCGGCACCGCCCTTGTTACCAACCACAATCAAAACGCCACTGAGGTACACTTAAGTGGAAACAACTTCAAAGTAATTGACCAGGTAAGTGGAAGTTCGGAGACATCTTATGTAATGGCAATTGGAGGTAGGAACAAAAGGCAGTTGTACGAAAATGCGTATTCAGCGATGATGAAGAAAGCCAACTTGCTAAATGGTTCCAAAGCAATAATCAACGTGATGACAGAAGAACACGTTAGTGGTTTTGCCCCTTTCTTTGTCAGAAGAACTATAACTGTGAGTGCCCAGGTAGTTGAATTTACGAGGTAAGTTCAAAGAAATGGACTGTGCATTATTTTAGAATTGACAGTTGGGGGTTCATTAGGTACCACTTGACTTGAATAGATTAAAATGCAAAAGATGCAGGCCATTGTTTATACAGAATACGGTGGACCGGATGTGCTTCACATGGCGGTAGTTGAAAAGTCTGGCAGCCGGACTTGCTTTTGAGTATAAATTTTAAAATTAAAATGATTAAATGAAGGCAGTTATTTGCACCAAATACGGCCCCCCTGAAGTTTTGCAAATTCAGGAAGTTTCTAAGCCAATACCCAAAGACAGTCAAATTCTTGTGAAAATAATTGCTACTGCGGTCAACTCTGCAGATGTAAGGGTAAGAAGCCTTGATGTTAAGGGATTTCTGAAGGTCGTAATGCGATTGGTTTTAGGTATTTCAAAACCAAGAAAACCCATTTTGGGAACAGTATTTTCAGGTTTTGTTGAAACTGTTGGAGACAAAGTTTCCAAATTTAAAGTTGGTGATAAAGTATTCGGTATGACAGGTTATAACTTCGGGACTTATGCAGCGTATATTTCAGTTAATCAAAATGGCAACGTAATTGAAATGCCCAATAATGCAACCTACGAAGAAGCGGCAGCCATCATTTTTGGCGGACAAACAGCGATTTACTTCTTGGATAAAGCAAAAATAGCCGAAAAGTCAAACCCTAAAATTTTGATTATTGGTACAACGGGTTCAGTAGGTATTGCATCTATCCAAATAGCAAAATATCACAATGCTGATATCACCGCAGTTTGCAGTTCCGAAGGACAAAAACTTGTTGTTGAATTAGGAGTTAAAAACATTATTCTATACGACAAAGAAGACTTTACTAAACAAACAGAAAAGTTTGATATAATTTTTAATGCCGTTGGTAAATCCAACAGAAAACAATGTGAAAAACTCCTGAGCGTAAACGGAATTTATAAGAATGTAAGTTCTGTAAATGCTTCGGAAACAATACAACAATTACAGCTATTAAAAGAGCTATTTGAAAAAGGAGCGTTTAAGGCGGTAATTGACAAAACTTTTCAAATGGACGAAATAATAGAAGCACATCGATATGTTGACACAGGAAGAAAAAAAGGTAATGTAGTGCTAAGAATTAGCAAATGACAAGATCACCAGCCACTCTCCTGTACTAACCCCTATATGACCAGACCTTATTCAGCGTGTGCCACAAGACTATTTAGCGGTCAGGCTATAAAGACACAACAACAGTTAGCGTTTGACAATAATTGGACAATATATAACAAACAAAATTAATTATGACGATTAGAGAAGCTAAAATTGACGACATAAAACAAATTCAAATAGTTAGAAATTCTGTAACAGAGAACTCCTTGTCAAATCCTAACTTGGTAACAGACGAGGACTGCGAAGAATTTATCACAGTAAGAAGAAAAGGTTGGGTTTGTGAAATAGACAAACAAATGTGGGATTTGCAATTGCTGACTTGAAAGAAAATAATATTTGGGCGTTATTTTTAGACCCAAAATTTGAGAAAAAAGGTATCGGACAACAATTACACAAAACTATGTTGGACTGGTATTTTACACAGACAAAAGAAAAAGTTTGGTTAGGGACAGCTTTTAATACAAGAGCAGAACAGTTTTACAGAAAAGCAGGCTGGACTGAAGTTGTAATTAATGGAACAATGGAAATCAAATTTGAAATGACACATAATGACTGGACAACAAATCCGAACCGCTAACATCGATTTGGAAATATAGTGAGTACAGTGCTTCTATAAAATATTTGCGCAAGGTTTAACACAAGGGATTTTATTGAACTTTTGTGCTAAAAATCCGCCACATGGTCAAGCCGTTTCCCGTTATTTAGGTACTAAGGCTCAATGATTAAGGAAACTAAGGGCACGGATTTTTAAGAAAAATAAAGATCAAGGTTCATTTCTTAACTTAAGTGAACGAGCTATTGTATCTCGCCAATCTAGTTTTGTGGTATCGTTTAAAATAAAAAAGTCAAGAAATGCAAAAGAAAATTTTATTCATTGGTTTTGTCTTAATGACCACAAGTACAATACAACTCAAAGCACAATATGCTAAAACAGACAGCACTTACAAACGGTGGTTCGTTGGTAGCACTTTATTTTTATTGGGTAATTTAGATCGTGTAAATCCCCCCGGCTTCGCTCAACTCAATTTTGGCTATCGTATTTCAGGAAAAGATGTAATTTCTCTCGAAGTAATAACCTGGAAACATGCTTGGCCACTTGGTATTAACCCTTTTTATAATAAGGCATACGGAACACCTGAAGAGAAATTTCCTGGTTATATCAGAGAACATGGTTTTGGTGTTGCTTATCAAAGGTATTTTTGGAAAGGTCTTTATGCAGCAGTACACGTAGCGCCTATGTGGCAAACATATAAGAATGAAAATGGTAATAAGGTAGGTGATGGTTTTATTATATTCAACACTTATCGAGTTGGCTATCACGTTAAACTATTTAAGGATAGGTTTTTTATAGAACCATCTCTTGGTGTTGCTGGCCGTCCTTATTTCACTGAAATGCCTGATGGTTTTAAAGAAAGAGATGACAAGTGGCCAAAATGGACGCCTGAACCAGGGCTGCATTTCGGATATAATTTTTAGTTGATAATTTATGAATACACAAAAAACACCACAAAATGAACTGGAAGACATCAAAGCCAGTTTGAAACTGAAACTTGCTACGCTATGGGCGAGTTTTATGTTTCTCTATATCTATGTTGATTATTTCCACTTATTTATGCCGGGTGCACTGGAAGATCTGTTAGCAGGCAAGGTATTTGTATTTGAAATTACTCAAGCATTTCTTTTGGCAGCACTCGCCTCATTGACAATTCCGGCACTGATGATTTTCCTTTCTGTTGCCCTACCGGCTAAAGTAAATCGCTTGTCAAATATCATTATTGCCTCAGTGTATATTCCCTATACATTGTTTAATTTGACAGGAGAGGCCTGGATGCACATGGTGTTTGGCGCTGTTGTAGAAGTCGTTCTTCTTTGTCTAATTATCCGTTATGCATGGAAATGGCCTCGTATTGAAATATGAAAAACCTAACAAAAT
>JANPIJ010000272.1:0-4735 GCA_031424955.1 Ferruginibacter sp.
GTAGTGTGCGGCCGGTCGATTTCGTTGTAATAATTTTCTACATCTTTTAAAGCATCTGGTGCCTCCATCACACTTGCACTCCCCAGACTGCAATCCTTTTTAGCTGTTACCGTAATGTCCATCAGCACCGAATGTGGCAACTGGCGCAGCGCATAATAGGTGTAACTAATAGTGGCTACATCTTTATAATCGAATGAGGTTGTAAATTTCGCCTGCTGCATATCCAGCGACTGCTGCATATCGGTTACATCTGCATTGGAGAGCCTTCTGCCATCTATCTCCATATACATATTCAGGAGATTGAAACTTTTTAAAAAATTACTTACCCTGCCCCGCCCATACAAATCGTAGGCGCCGGCCAGCACAACATCTTTTACTTTAAAAGCTTCTGGGCTGCTAACAATACCCAGCATCCCATTGGCCACAGTTATACCATAGTAATTGGCAGGGTTAATTTTGGAAGCAGTGATCTTCCAGGGATCTTGTGCAAAGGCAGCAGTGCATAAAAGAACAAGGCAGCTAAAGATGGGCAATCGTTTCATACAAAATGTTTATGCCATGAAATTACTGCAAAGCATTTAAACAACTCTATAATACCCCATTTTAAAAGATCATTTATCGAAACCGTAAAGATGTTCTATCTTGTTTCAACAAGAAGTATCAATTTTAAACGAGAAGATTGCCGGGCATTGTTCTCCTTTGCATTTCCAATTTCGATTTCAAAACTTGCTTATGTATCAAAACAAACTTTTTCATTATTCTATTGTGGCTGCGTTAGCCGGTTTTATTTTTGGCTTCGACACGGTAGTTATCTCAGGCGCTAACCAGCCCATCCAGGATCTCTGGCATACTTCCCCCCTATTTCATGGATTTTTTATTATGTCGATGGCACTGTGGGGTACTGTACTTGGCTCCATCTTCGGTGGTATTCCTACAGAGAAATATGGCAGAAAAAAAGTACTGCTATGGATAGGAATTTTATTTGCTATTTCTGCCTTTGGGTCAGCATTTGCAACGGACCCCTATAGCTTTTCATTTTTTAGATTTATTGGTGGCGTAGGTATCGGCGTATCATCTGTGGTAGCACCAACCTATATTTCAGAAATATCTACCGCGGCCACAAGGGGCAAGCTCACCGCTATGTACCAGTTTAATATTGTGTTTGGTATTTTGGTTGCGTTTCTATCAAATTATTTTTTACAAGGTGTTGGTGGCGACAATGATTGGCGCTGGATGCTGGGTGTGTTGGCTGTACCGGCCCTCATTTATACCGTTATGGTAACAGGTGTACCGGAAAGTCCACGCTGGTTGATCTCTAAAAAAAATGACCTTGTTGCTGCAAAAAAAATAATGGCCAGCATTGGTGTAGAAGATATTGAATCGGAGGTTGCTGCTGTTATTAAAAGCAACCAGCATGAGGCAACGGCGCCAAATGCATCTCAATTCTTTAATTCGAAGCATTCAAAAATTATATGGCTTGCATTTTTTATCGCATTCTTCAACCAGCTATCGGGCATCAATTTTATTTTGTATTACGCCCCGGAGATTTTGTCCAGAATTGGATTGGCTGCAAAAGAATCGCTGCTTAACTCTATTGCTATCGGGGGCACCAATCTTCTTTTTACATTCGTTGGGTTGTATCTCATAGACAGGCTGGGAAGAAAAACCCTGATGATCATCGGGTCTATTGGTTACATCATCAGCCTTAGTATGGTGGCTTATGCTTTTAACACCCAGGCAAGTCCCACATTTTTAATGCTATTTTTATTGCTCTTTATTGCATCACATGCGGTGGGGCAGGGCGCCGTTATATGGGTTTTTATTTCAGAGATTTTCCCCAATAAGATAAGGGCCATGGGACAATCTTTTGGTGCGAGTGTGCATTGGGTCTTTGCTGCCATTATTACTTTATTAACACCTGTTTTTTTAAACGAAACAGACGGTATTCTGAAGGATCAACCCTGGATTATTTTTGCTTTTCTTGCGGGCATGATGGTACTGCAATTGATTTGGGTGTTGACCAAAATGCCCGAAACAAAGGGGGTATCGCTGGAGGAATTGGAGAAGAAGTTGAGTGCGTAGGCGAGGAAGCTGAGGCACAGAGAGAATTAAAAGAATACTGTGGCACCCTGAGAGGCGGGGGGCGCAGAGACGATAAATTTTAAAATTCATTATGATGAAAACGAGATATCTGATTATTGCATTACTGGCATTTTGTTGTACAGTAAATGCTCAACCAAAATTATACAGGGAGCAATACCGTCCGCAGTTTCATTTTTCGCCGGCTAGTAATTGGTGCAATGATCCGAACGGGTTGGTGTATAACAATGGCCTGTATCATTTATTCTACCAGTTTAATCCGTTTGGAAATATTTGGGGGCACATGACCTGGGCACATGCTACCAGCAAAGATTTAGTGAACTGGAAACACCAGCCTGTAGCCATCCCGGAAGAAAATGGCATTATGATTTTCTCCGGCACATGCGTGGTTGATAAAAATAATACCAGTGGTTTTGGTAAAAATGGCAAAGTGCCCATGGTGGCAGTGTACACAGGGCATATCGAAAATATAAATCAATCGCAACACATCGCCTACAGTTTAGATGACGGTATTTCCTGGACAAAGTATGCTGGTAACCCGGTGCTGGACTTAGGTAAAAAAGATTTTAGAGACCCTAAAATTTTCTGGCATGCACCAAAAAAATATTGGGTAATGTCTGTAATGCTACCGGTGGAACATATCGTTCAATATTACTCATCCAAAAACTTAAAGCAATGGGACTTGCTCAGTGAGTTTGGACCCGCTGGTGATACAAGCGGCGTGTGGGAATGTCCTGATTTAACATTGGTACCCATTGAAGGCATGCCAGGCAAAAGCAAGTGGCTGTTACAAATGTCTATGAATGGAAGCATGCAATATTTTGTGGGAGCATTTGATGGAGAAAAATTTATAAATGAAACCGCTGCAAATAAAGTTTTGCGGCCAGACTACGGACCTGATTATTACGCAGCCATTGCTTACACTCAATTGCCGCAAACGCATTTGCCAACAGCCATTGGTTGGGTAAACAACTGGAACTATGCCAACGACATTCCCACTACACCCTGGAAAGGTGCGATGGCCATACCCAGGAATTTAAGCGTTAAAAGAATTAAGGGGGAATGGGTGTTGGTTCAAAAGCCGGTTGCGTCGATTGCATCACTCCGAAAAAAAATATTCCAAATACCAGACCAGGACATATCGGGCAAAAAAGTATTACCCTTAAAAAGCAAACAATTTGAAATGGATTTTGTATTGCAGCCGGGAAACACTGCTGTTGCAGGAGTAAGAATTGCCGTGAACGAAAGTAAATTCTTTGAGATAGGCTATGATGCTGCAAAAGAAATATTTTATGTGGACAGGAGTAAAGCGGGCCATACCGCCTTTAACGAAAATTTTAAAAAGCTACAACGTTTTGAAAAAAATATTCCCTTAATGAATAAAAAAATCCATGTAAAAATTTTCTTTGACAACAGTATTGCAGAAGTATTTGTGAATGAGGGAGAGGCTGTTTTTACCACCCAACTTTTTCCTGGTGAAAAGGAGCTTGGGATAGAATTGTTTAGCTTAAATAAAAAAAGCCGGTGGAGCAATTTTAAATTATGGGAGATGCAGGGTGTGTGGTAATAGGATAATCAATTTGGCCTGCAGCGTGCTCTTTCTGACAGCACAAGCTGGAAGCATTGGTGGCCGGGGGTGATCAACGATCATAAGCTGATGTTAAACGAAAAGGCGTACCGGCGCTAGATCATTTTTTTAGTTCTGTTCTTGTCGATATACAGAAGTACAAAAGCAGCGTAAAATCTTACTTAAATCTTATTGCGCTCACCAAACAATCGGTGAGTGTGGAGTGGATCACATAAATGAATGCTTCTTATAACCCGTATAAACGCCTGACCACTCTAACTGGTGTGTGCCAGCCGGAGGCCATTAAAATGAAATTAACATGATAAAAAACTAATTACTATTTTCGTACGAGTAAAAAATTATACGAGTTTTTATGAATAAAAAAATCTTGCTTGCCCTGACCGTGATTGTTACTGCTTTCGTCCTGTACGCAATATTTGCAAAGAATATATTTCACAAAGAAATAAAAATTCCTCAACGAATTGACCTGGTGAATAAACACGTGTCATCGATTGATAACATTTCTAAATGGTACTTACCTTTCGCAAGCGGCGATACCGGCAATTTTAAAACCAGTCGTGACAAAATTGAATACAACAATAACAGCTTAACTATCACCAAGCATGTAGATTTAAGTATTTGGTATAACGTTGCAGAAAACAACGATCAAAAAGAGGTGTTTTTTTCAGTCTTTGCAGATACAGGCCGTACCTCAAAAGTTATTTTAAGCTATGAGAGTACTTTATGGAATAAAGTTTTTGGCAATAACAGCCTTGTTAAGACTGCTGAAGCAAGCTTAAAAAATCTAAAAGAATACTTTGCCGACTCCAAAAAAATGTATGGATACGAAATGGAAGTTATTGATGTGACAGATACTGCATTTTTGTTTACCTCAAAAGTTGTTGCCAAAAGCATTCAGAAAGAAGCATTCACAAGCCTGTTTGAATCTTTGATTAATTACGCTACTGAGAAATATCTTGGATATACAGGGGTAAGGATTTTTTATACATCTTGTTACTGAACAGACATCATCCAACTTTTTACAATCATTGTCATCACTAATAAAAA
>JANPIJ010000273.1:0-7613 GCA_031424955.1 Ferruginibacter sp.
GTACTTTTACAAAAAGTAGATTGCAAGCTGGATGAAATTCAAATTCTGAAAGGTGAATTGCCGATTGAAGTAAAAGACCTGGAGGATGAAATTGAAGGCTTGCATGCACGTCAAACCCGCGTGGAAGAAGAGATTAATGGAATGCAGGAATTTATCAACCAAAAGAAAGAGGCAATTAAAGAAGCTGAAGCGCTGATAAAAAAATACGAAAAGCAAAGCGATAATGTAAAAAATAACCGGGAGTTTGAGGCGATCAATAAAGAGATCGAGATGCAAACACTGGAAGTTAAACTTTGTGAGAAGCATATTAAAGATGCTACCGAAGAGATTGGCGAAAAAGCAAGGCAATTAGAGTCCGCTAAAAAGGCAGTAGCAGTTAAGGAAAATAACCTGCAGGGCAAAAAGGGCGAACTGGAGAAAATTATCAGCGAAACTGAAAAGGAAGAAAAGCAATACAACAAGCTGGCAGAAGAAGCAAGAGGCCATGTGGATGAACGCCTGATCCTGAGCTACGACCGTATCCGTAAAAATTACCGCAATGGATTAGCGGTGGTTCCGGTGGAAAGAGATAGTTGTGGTGGTTGTTTTCATGCCATTCCACCTCAAAAACAAAGTGAAATAAAGCTGCGTAAAAAAGTAATCGTTTGCGAAAACTGCGGTCGCATTTTGGTGGATACTGATTTGAATGATAGTATTGAAATTAAATAAGCATCATCAACAAAGTATAAAAAAAGCACTTCAATTGAGGTGCTTTTTTTATACCCCGGCCACGGTCTCCGTCTGACCGGGGTATAAAAAAAATAAATCGGCATGCAATGTCTCCGCATTTAAATAAATAAATCTCCAACAAAATTTATCTCCGGCAATCTGTTCAGTCAGTGGCAAAAATCAACTAATTTGCCAATCTATATGCTTCAAAAACTACAGATACAGAATTATGCAATCATTGATGAGATTGCTATTGATTTTTCGTCCAACCTCAATATCATTACCGGTGAAACAGGGGCCGGAAAAAGTATTTTAATGGGCGCACTCAGCCTGATATTGGGAGAGCGGGCTGAAAGCAATACTTTAATGAACAAAGAAAAAAAATGTGTGGTAGAAGGCTACTTCAAAACAAATCAAAATAAACAGGTAAAAGGCTTTCTAAAGGCGAATGAACTTGACCTGGAGGAGGAACTGGTAGTAAGAAGGGAGATTGCAGTAAATGGTAAATCAAGAGCATTTATTAATGACACGCCGGTTAATTTAAATCAATTAAAGGAACTGAGTTCATTACTGGTAGATCTGCACCAGCAGTTTGATACGCTTGAATTAGGTGATAATGACTTTCAGCGGGAGGTGGTAGATGCCCTGGCCGGTAATGGAGACCTGCTGCAGGAATACAGAACGGTATTCAATGCCTATACGAAAACTAAAAAGGAACTTGCCACCCTGCAATTAGAACAGCAAACAGCCAACGCTGCGCTGGACTATAACCAGTTTCTGTTTGATGAACTGGAGGAAGCTGGCTTTAATGAAAATGAATTGGAAGAACTGGATGCCGAGATAAAGTTATTAAGCAATGCAGAAAATATAAAACAACAACTGGGGGCCATTTACTTCGAATTGAAGGACAGCGAACTGCCCATAGTGCAGCAATTAAAATCGCTGAATAATAAGTTGCATTCATTAGAAGAATATCATCCGGCTATTGCTGACCTTAACCAGCGGTTGCGAAGCGCACAGGTAGAATTGCAGGATATAGGGGATGAACTGGAACGAATCGATGCAGGCGTACACTACAACCCGGAGAGGATACAGGTAATAAATGATAAGCTTTCTCTTGGATACCGCTTATTTAAAAAGCATGCAGTAAATACCACCAATGAATTATTGGCAATAAAGAACACGCTCGAATTAAAGCTGAATGAAATTTTAAATATCAGTGAAGCTATCGATAAGAAGGATAAAGAAGTACAGGACTTATTGAATCGTTGCAAAGAGTTGGCGGGTGTAATTTCAGCCAACAGGCATAAAATGGTGGTACCCTTTACTGACAAGGTGAATAGCCTGCTGGCACAGGTAGGAATGCCCAATGCACAAATAAAAGTAGAAATAAAGGAAGAAGCATTAAATGCGAACGGAAGTGATGTCATAGCATTTTTGTTTGATGCCAATAAGAGTAACCGTTTTGAGGCATTGAGTAAAGTAGCCAGCGGGGGAGAGCTCAGCCGGATCATGCTTTGTATTAAATCCCTGGTGGCCCGAAAACTTCATTTGCCTACTTTAATCTTTGATGAAATTGATACCGGTATCAGCGGGGAAGCTGCCAAACAGGTGGGTGCTATTATGAAAGACCTTTCCCGCTCACACCAGTTGATATCTATCACACACCAGCCCCAGATTGCCGCAAAAGCCAATGCCCATTATTTTGTTTATAAGGCAACACAGGGAGACAAGATTACAACTTCTATTCGTTTATTAAATGATGATGAGCGCATTACTACCATTGCCCGGATGCTAAGTGGCGAAAAGCCTACTGCTGCTGCATTGGCGAATGCAAGGGAGATGGTGGAGAAGGTGTAAGGTTGAATATCCAGGATTTGTGGTTGGCTCATTCATTGTATTTGAAAAATTAATTCAACATAAAATCAATCGAATTTTTTGTATAAAAAATGGCTTATTCTTATATTGATAGTTATTGCAATGGCTGCTGCTTATCAGTGGCAACGATATCTAAAAACCAAAATAAATCCCCGGGAGTCGCTATCCCAATTAATATTATTCCTGCTGTTAAGTCTTGCCTTTATTTTTGCAATCGTATTTATAACGGGCTTTATAATAATTTACTTCAACAATTTTTTCTTTGAAAAATAAGAATGCTATTTTTACCACTCAAATCAATTAAACATGCCATATAATTTATTGAAAGGAAAGAAAGGAATTATATTTGGTGCATTAGATGAAAAATCTATCGCCTGGAAAACCGCCATTCACTGCCATGAAGAAGGGGCGAAACTTTTATTAACCAATGCTCCGGTTGCAATGAGGATGGGTGAAATAAATAAATTGGCTGAATTGGTAAATGCCCCGGTAATTCCCTGCGATGTGAGCAGTAACGAAGATGTATTAAACCTTTTTACCAAAGCCATGGAGCATTTTGGTGGTGGCGTAGATTTTATTTTACATTCTATTGGAATGAGCCTGAACGTTCGAAAAGGCAAACACTATACAGAGATCGATTATGGTTTCAATGCAAAAACCCTGGATATCTCTGCCATGAGCTTGCACAGGGTTTTAGCAACCGCCATGAAACTCGATGCCATCAATGAATGGGGTAGTGTAGTGGGGCTTAGCTACATCGCAGCACAGCGTGTATTTCCCGACTATAATGAAATGGCAGACGCAAAGGCATTACTCGAAAGTGTATCCCGCAGTTTTGGGTATCACTACGCAATAAAAAAACATGTAAGGGTCAATACCATATCACAGTCCCCTACCAGAACAACTGCGGGTAGTGGAGTAAAAGGCTTTGAAGGGTTTATCAGCTACGCCGAAAAAATGAGTCCACTGGGCAATGCCAGTTCAGAAGATTGCGCTAATTATTGCGTTACCTTATTCAGCGATCTTACCAGGATGGTAACCATGCAAAATCTCTTTCATGATGGAGGATTCTCTTACACAGGTGCTACGCAGGCAATTATCGAGCAGATGGAGAAATAATTTTTTGTCCGGGCTAAGAAGCTATGTGGATCATTGTTGTCCACCCGGATGAACCGTTCGGACGGGCATCGCCCTCTTGTGCCATATACCATTAGTCAACAACTACAGCGGGAATGGTAAGCGATGAGTGGTCGGTGGTCAGTGGTCAAAGTAAAATCGTCAAATAGGTATTGGTAATTTATCATCAGCACGCAACCACTACTCATTATTCATTACTCATTACTCATTAAATTATCATGGATTGGATTGAAGTAGTAGGCCTCTCCGGCTCCGTTTTAAGCAGTATTACATTTATGCCACAGGTATATCAAACCTGGAAGACCCGGAGCGTAGGGGACCTGAATTTATCAATGATGATGATTGTTTTTTTAAGCACGGTCATCTGGCTCGTTTATGGAATAGGCAAGGGGCTGTTGCCGGTTATTATTTGCAATGGTATAATCTGTTTCCTTTCATTGCTGCTGATCTATTTTAAATTGCGGTTCGGAAAAAAATAAATGTAAATTCAGATACAAATAATACGAAAGCCACCAATTTAATAATTGGTGGCTTTCGTATCGTAAAATATATTTCCCTTAAGGCCTGCACGCAAGTTGATGCGTAAAAACGCAGCGGGTGGATCGGTTAATATTCATCTTCATTAAAAAAGAAATCCTCCTGGCTGGGATAATCCGGCCAGATATCTTCCAATCCTTCGTATACTTCACCTTCGTCTTCCAGTTCCTGCAGGTTCTCAATTACTTCAATAGGTGCACCACTTCTGATGGCATAATCTATTAGTTCATCTTTTGTTGCCGGCCAGGGGGCATCTTCTAAATGGGAGGCTAATTCTAGTGTCCAAAACATCGTCTGTGTGTATTTAATTTTTGCAAATGTAAAAGTTTGGTGGAATTAACCAAATGTGTTTTTTAAAACTTGCAAATTAATCCCGTAAAAAAGCGCTAAATAATTGGCAAATGCCTTGTTAATCCTTAATAATTAATTACTTTAGCCACATGCTGACAGCTACGAATATTATAAAGAATTATGGAACATTGCCAGTTTTAAGAAGTGTGGACATCAATATTGCAAAAGGCGAAATTGTTAGTATTGTGGGTTCCTCCGGCGCAGGTAAAAGCACGCTGCTACACATTCTTGGCACTTTGGATAAAGCGGATAAGGGCTCCGTTTCATTGGAAGGTCAGCGAGTAGAAGCCCTGAATGGCAGAAAATTATCTGCTTTCCGGAATAAACATATTGGTTTTGTTTTTCAGTTTCATCATTTATTACCCGAGTTTACAGCCCTTGAAAATGTATGTATACCTGGCTGGATTGCGGGAACAAAAAAAAAAGAAATAATTGAAAAGGCGACTGATTTGTTAACAACTTTAGGCCTTTCCGGCAGGTTGGAGAATAAACCGCAACAACTTTCCGGAGGCGAACAGCAAAGGGTAGCGGTAGCCAGGGCGCTGATAAATAGTCCATCCATCATCATGGCGGATGAACCCACCGGCAACCTGGACAGTGCCAATGCCCGGGAATTGCACCAGCTATTTATTGATTTGAGGGGAAAATTTAATCAAACCTTTCTGATAGTAACGCATAATGAGGAACTGGCACAAATGAGTGACCGGATATTGCATATGAAGGATGGGAAAATAATTAGTTAATTTGCTAATTCGATAATGTGCTAATGATCCACCAATGTAATAAAGTCTTAATTGCGAAGTTATTTATTAGTTCTGTTTTCAATTAGCATATTAGCACATTATCACATTAGCTAATTAATCCGTGGTTTCCAGCTAACTTCCGCCACGCCCAACAAATGCCCCACATACCTGCTCAATACAAAAAGATAATCGCTTAACCGGTTAATGTATTTTATAACCAACGGGTCTACAAATAACTCATGCTCCTGCATATTTACACAAAGCCTTTCCGCACGCCTGCATACACAACGGGCTATATGAGTAGTTGAAATAGCGATATGGCCGCCGGGAAGAATAAAGTGTTTCATAGGCGATAAGACCATATTCATAGCATCTATTTCATGTTCGAGTAGTTCAATATCTATCTCTTTCAGGTCAGGGATTTTCATCAGCGGCTCTTTTTCCGGATCGCAGGCAAGTGAAGAACCAATTGTAAATAAGCGATCCTGTATCTCTTTCAGCATCGTTTTAACATGATCATCAATAACCAGGTCGCTTACCAGCCCGATGTAGGAATTCAATTCATCAATCGTACCATAGCTCTCAATACGTAAATGACTTTTCGGAACCTTTGTTCCGCCAATTAAACTGGTTTTACCAAGGTCGCCGGTTTTTGTATATATCTTTAGTGCCATTATGAGGTAGTTATTTATAGGGCAACAAAAAAACAGGGAGATTGGTTTAAAAAAAAATGAAACTATACCAGTTGTGCAATTACAGATGGATGGGCATTTAAGTGATCGCTTTCAATAATGCCATCTCTTAATCGTACCACCCTGTGGGCAAATCCCGATATATCCTCTTCGTGGGTTACCAATATCACCGTATTACCATCATTGTGAATTTTACCCAAAATATCCATTATCTCATGAGAAGTTTTAGAATCGAGGTTACCGGTAGGTTCATCCGCTAAAATAATGGATGGGTTATTGATGAGTGCCCTTGCAATAGCAACCCGCTGGCATTGCCCGCCACTTAGTTCGTTTGGCTTATGAGTACTGCGATCTTCCAATTTTACTTTTGTAAGTACCGCCATTGCCCTTTCTATTCTTTCAGATTTTCCAACGCCACTGTAAATAAGGGGCAATGCAACATTTTCTGCTGCTGTAAGGCGGGGCAATAAATTAAATTGCTGAAATACAAAACCGATTTCTTTATTACGAACCTCCGCCAGGTCGTTGTCCGGCATACTGCTCACATCCTTTCCGTTTAGCACATAAGTGCCGGAAGTAGGTGTATCGAGGCAACCCAAAATATTCATTAGCGTCGATTTTCCCGAGCCACTTGGGCCCATCAGCGCTACGTATTCATTTTTAAAAATATCCAGGTTTATGCCTTTCAGCACCTGCAATTCCTGTTTTCCCAGGTAGTAGCTTTTTGAAATATTTTCTAAGTGAATGATATTTTGCATGTTGGGCGTTGGGAATTGATTGGTTGAATTATTGAGCAGACTGAAAGGTTGACCCGTTAATAAATTGACTCAATTAAGAGGCAGGGGAGGGGTTGAAATTTCAACTTGTGAATTTATCAACGTTCCGGTTTATCAACTACTTTTTTATCACTTTTGGCACTTTAAAAAATTGCTGGTCATGCAACGGAGCATTCCTGAAGCCGTCCTCACTGCTGATACTGCCGGTTACTTCATCTTCTCTCAGCACATTTACATTACCGCTCATGTGAAGCAGTGGAGCCACGCCTGTAGTGTCCAGTTCATTTAATTTTTCTACAAATTGTATCATTCGCTGCAGGTCATTTTTGATCCCGGCTTTTTCGTTATCATCAAACTGCAGCCTTGCAAGATTTGCCAATTTATCTATCAACGCGTCGTTTACTTCCATCAAACAAAAATAATGGTTTCAAATTAGATGTAATCAATATTGGGATAAATGGCAGGGCAGACGCATTAAAAAAATCATACAGAATTTGTGAGAATGGCCACGAGGTAGTCATTATTCCATCCTGCATTTTTTCTTTTTGTTTTCAAGCTTACCTTTCTTGCACCTCTTTTGTCCTTAAATTGGTATAAAAGATTTATTGCTATTTTACTCATAAAAGAAAAATTTTCGGCGGCTGTGCCAGATCTTTTTGTGCTGTCATCTTCACCAAAGGCAACATCTAATACCCAATGCAGCCGGTTTTCTATACCCCAATGTTCCCTTATGGCCTCATTAAATTTTTGTGCCGTTGAGGCTGCACTGCTGATGTAATGACGGGTTTGTA
>JANPIJ010000274.1:0-69472 GCA_031424955.1 Ferruginibacter sp.
CCGCAATTCAAACATTTATAGCAAGTGCCGCTGCGTATAGTTATGTGTCCGCAGGTATTACATGCCGGTGCATCGCTTTGCATACTTTTAGCCGCTGCATTTACCCCATCAAAGCCATTGTGTTGCTCTGCCGCACTCATATTATTCTTTACACTTTTAGCCGATTGTACGTTTCCTGCAGGAGAAGAATTTCCAATCACCCTTACTTCACTTAACTCATGCACCCTGTTACCAATGGTTGGAGTTGATTCATCCCAGGGCTCATTACCCAGGTTCTCCAGTTCAGGTTTGTCCAGTACATGAACTAAATCGTTCCTGCCTAAATATTCGTAGGCCATAGAACGGAAGATAAAGTCAATGATGGAAGTAGTGCTCTTGATATTTGGATGCTCAACCATACCAGATGGTTCAAAGCGGGTGAACACAAATTTCTCTACAAACTCTTCCAATGGAACACCATATTGCAAACCGATAGAGATGGCGATGGCAAAACAGTTGAGCATACTGCGTACAGTAGCGCCTTCTTTTGCCATGTCGATGAATATTTCACCTACGGTACCATCACCATATTCGCCGGTACGGAGAAACAATGCCTGTCCGTTGATTTTTGCTTTTTGTGTAAAGCCCCTGCGTTTGGCCGGTAGTTTTTTGCGCTCCACAATTTTTGCAAGGCGTCCTTTCAATACAGTGTCCGGACTGCTTTGCATCCGCTTGCTTACTTCATCCAACAACTCATCTACCGTCAGCTTACTCATATCAACAATATGAGAAGAAGCATTGTCTGATATTTCAACTGTTTCCTCTTCTGTAGCCCCTTCTTCTGTTTTCTTCTTTTTATCCGATTTGTTGCTAAGCGGCTGAGATAGTTTGGAACCATCACGATACAATGCATTTGCTTTTAAACCCAACTCCCAGCTCATGCGATAGCAATCTGCAATTTCTGATTCGGTAGCTTCGTTTGGCAGGTTGATCGTTTTGCTGATGGCGCCGCTCAGGAATGGTTGCGCCGCAGCCATCATGCGGATATGCCCATGTGCATGAATGTAACGCACACCTTTTTGTCCACATTTATTGGCACAATCAAATACGGGTAAATGTTCGTCTTTTAAATAAGGAGCACCTTCTACGGTCATTGTACCACATATATATACATTGGCCGCATCAATTTCATCATCTGTAAAGCCCAATGCTTCCAGCAGGCTCCAGCTAAAGTCATGATACTGGGTAGAAGTAAATCCTAAACGTTGTAAGGTAGCTTCGCCAAAAGTGTACACATTGAATACAAACCCTATTTCAAATGCACTTCCCAATGAAGCTTCTACTTTTTTTAGCTCTTCTTTAGTGAATCCTTTTGCGAGTAAAGATTGCGTGTTGATAAACGGTGCACCTTCCAGGGTGGCATGGCCCTTTGCATAGTTCACTATCTCTTCCAGTTCCTTTTCACTGTATTTCAAATTGCGCAATGCGGCAGGTACGCTTTGGTTGATGATTTTAAAATAACCACCACCGCTCAACTTCTTAAATTTCACCAGGGCAAAATCAGGTTCTACACCGGTGGTATCGCAATCCATCACCAGTCCGATAGTGCCGGTTGGAGCGATTACGGTTGTTTGTGCGTTGCGGTAGCCATTCTTTTCACCTAACTGTACTGCATCATCCCATGCCTTAATAGCTGCGGTCAGTAAATAATCAGGACAATATTTTGCGTTGATACCCTGTGGTTTTATTTCAATGCCTTCGTATGCTTCCTGTGCATCATAAGCTGCTGCACGGTGATTGCGCATTACGCGAAGCATGTGTGTTTTATTTTCTTCATACTTGCTGAAAGCGCCTAAGAAGCCGGCCATCTCTGCAGAAGTTTTGTAAGCAACACCCGTCATGATTGCGGTAATTGAACCTGCAATTGCTCTTGCTGCTTCACTGTCGTAAGGAATACCACTCACCATCAGCATACTACCGAGGTTAGCGTAGCCAAGACCCAGCGTACGGTAATCGTAAGAAAGCTGCGCTACTTCTTTTGAAGGAAACTGTGCCATCAATACAGATATTTCCAATACTGCGGTCCACATGCGGCAGGTATATTCAAAACCCTTCACATCAAAACTATTGTCACTTTCTTCAAAGAAACGACGAAGGTTTACAGATGCCAGGTTACAGGCCGTATTGTCGAGAAACATGTACTCACTGCATGGGTTACTTGCCCTGATTGGGCCACCTTCCGGACAGGTATGCCAT
This sequence comes from Ferruginibacter sp., assembly GCA_031424955.1. Lineage (GTDB taxonomy): Bacteria > Bacteroidota > Bacteroidia > Chitinophagales > Chitinophagaceae > Ferruginibacter. Next base: position 2,236 of record JANPIJ010000274.1, read on the forward strand.
TCGTTGATCGTAGTATCGTATTGTGTACCGGGATCAGCACATTTCCATGCTGCATGGGTAATTTGTTTCCATAACTGTGCAGCTTTTACTTTCTTCATAATCCTTCCATCACTTCTTCCCTTCAGTTCCCAATCGCCATCTTCATCCAATACTTTAAAGAAAGCATTGGGAATACGAACTGAATTGTTGCTGTTTTGTCCGCTTACGGTGCGGTAGGCTTCTCCTTCATAATCACTTGGATAACCGGCAGCAATTAAAGCCGCTACTTTATCTTCCTCTTCTACTTTCCAGTTTACAAATTTTTCAATTTCCGGATGGTCCATATCCAGGCAAACCATTTTGGCTGCACGGCGGGTAGTACCACCACTTTTAATGGCGCCTGCTGCACGGTCACCAATTTTAAGGAAACTCATCAGGCCACTTGAAGTACCGCCACCACTTAATTTTTCGCCCTCACCCCGTATGCTGCTGAAGTTGGTACCTACACCACTTCCGTATTTAAATATCCTTGCTTCTCTAACCCAAAGATCCATTATACCGCCTTCGTTTACCAGGTCATCATCCACACTCAATATAAAACAAGCATGTGGCTGTGGCCTTTCATAAGCCGAAGTCGATTTTTTTAACTCCCCATCAATAGCATCTACATAATAATGTCCCTGTGGTTTTCCGCTAATGCCGTACACTTCATGTAAACCGGTATTAAACCATTGTGGACTATTGGGTACACATGCCTGGTTTAAGATAGAGTATGCCAACTCATCATAAAACACCAGTGCATCATTTTCAGTAGCAAAATAATTGTAGCGTTCGCCCCACACTCTCCAGCAATAAGCCATGCGATGTGCCACCTGCTTAATGGTAGTTTCCCTGCCACTGGTACCATCTGCCTGTGGTACTCCTGCTTTACGAAAATATTTTTGCGCTAAGATATCCGTAGCGATCTGGCTCCACTGTTTTGGAACCTCCACATTGTCCATTTGAAATACCACTTCGCCGGAAGGGTTCTTAATTACGGAAGTACGGTAATCATACTCAAACATATCGTAGGGGGAAACTCCCTCTTTTGTAAACTGTCGGCTGAACTGCAAGCCTTTAGCTACATTTTTTTGTGATGGCATATAATAAAAATGATTGATGGGTTATGTAATTGTTAACTATTAAAGGACAACGAAAATATCTATACTAAATGACTATTCCACGGTATAAATATTAACAGGTGTGGACAAAAATGGTGGATAATATTTTAGAAGCAACAGTGCAGGGCTTTTGCTCACATTTTAGCCAATTTTAAAAAATATTTTTGCAGAAATTCATGAAAATCTCAGTACAGATACAGGTGAAAAATTTGCAGGTAACCTCCAGGTTCATTCCCCGTTTAAATACCGTTCTCTTTTATATTTTAAAAACTCAACAGGAAACAATTAATGCACATTTTGTTCCCCTCTACTGCACTACTTCAAATATATTTTTCCAACATTATCCTTCTAAAACCGTTGTGCCAAAAAACATGCCGCCTGTTCTTTATGTTAAAAATTAATACAATCGCAAAATGGAGCATGCCCTATTCGCTGCTTATCTTTAACCCATGAGAACCGTAATACAAAGAGTAACCTGGGCGAGTGTAACTATTGATAATATATTGAAAGCTAAAATTGACGGCGGACTACTGGTATTAGCCGGTATAGAAGATGCTGATACCGGGGAAGATATTGAGTGGCTGAGCAACAAAATAGTGAATCTTCGGATTTTTGATGATGAAAACAAAGTGCCCAATATTTCTGTAAAAGATATCGGAGGGGACATTTTACTGGTAAGCCAGTTTACCCTGCAGGCGAGTACCAAAAAGGGGAACCGGCCCTCCTACATTAAGGCAAGTAAGGCAGATGTGGCCATTCCATTGTATGAAAAGCTGGTTATTCAATTGGAAAAGGACCTGGGCAAACAAATATACACCGGCGAGTTTGGGGCAGATATGAAGGTAGGGTTGGTGAACGATGGACCGGTAACGATCATAATAGATACTAAAAATAAAGAATAATGGGAAACGCGGGAAAGGGTCAAGCGTTTCGATTATCCGGCTTTAAAGTTAAATTATAATAATCCCCATCTTATAAGAAGGAATTGGTAACTTTAAAAAAACAACATCATGGGATTAGTATATGCTGATATTGAACTCACCAACCTTGCTGATGAAACGCTTTGCGAGGAAGGTTACCTTACAGCGGATAAGGTAAGGAAAATGCCGGTAAAAATCATGACAGACGGCGGTGCAATCAGGTTAACTATCAATGAAGAAATCCGCAGTAAACTAGGTTTGCGAAAAAGAACTTCCATGGATGTATTGCTTGCTGACGGATCGAAAAGGACGCTGGAAGTAGCCGGGCCTGTTAAAATAAAATTTAAAGAAAGGGATTGTATTACCGATGCCTTTGTATTGCCAAATAACGAAGAACCTTTATTAGGGGTAGTTCCCATGGAACTCATGGACCTGATCATAATACCCACAGCCGAAAAATTAGATTATAACCCTATACATCCAGACGGTCCTTTGTATTCGCTTAAATAATTATTTTACCGGCACGGAATTAAATTTTCCAATAAATTCTATTAATTAATAAGATGACTATAGAACAGGCCCAGTCCGATGTAGACCAATGGATCAAAACGGTTGGCGTTCGCTATTTTAATGAATTGACCAACCTGGGAATACTGATGGAAGAAGTGGGTGAATTATCCCGTCTGATGGTTAGAAAGTACGGCGAACAATCATTTAAAGAAAGCGATAAGGGAAAAGACCTGGGCGATGAAATGGCGGATGTGTTGTGGGTGTTGATTTGCCTGGCCAATCAAACCGGCGTAGATTTAACCGAAGCATTGGAGAAAAATTTTGAGAAGAAGAATTTGAGGGATGCGGACAGGCATCAACAAAATGAAAAATTGAAATAGACTATACTCATGATTGAATTCTTAAAGGAATTGGTTAAGTACTTTCAACAAAATCAAATCTCCTACATGCTTTCCGGAAGTGTTGCAATGAGTTTGTATACCCTGCCAAGATTCACAAGGGATTTTGACTTTGTAGTTCATTTAAAGCCAGGTGATGTAAAAGATTTGGCGAAACATTTTAAAGAAGGGTACTATTGTGATGAAGATGCAATAAGAGATGCAATACTCAATAAAAGCATGTTCAATATAATCGATCATAAAAGTGGTTACAAAGCAGATTTCATTATTTTAAAAAATGAACCGTACAGAACTACTGAGTTTGAAAGAAGATCGTTAATTGACTTTCTTGATATGAAGATTTATGTTGTATCACCGGAAGACCTGCTACTTTCAAAAATAATTTGGGTACAGCATATCCAAAGTGCTCTACAATTTGAAGATATCAGGTTATTATCAACATTAGATAATTTAAACTGGCAGTATATTAATGACTGGATTAATATGCTGAAATTAAATACCTTTAATCTTTTAGAAAATGTCTGACACACCCAAACATATACAGGAACTTCAATTAAAAATCTGGTTATCCAAGCCTCCCGGCGAAAGGTTGCGCCAGTTTCTTACAGACAATGATGTTATGTACAAAGCATTAATTAAAGCCAAAGAGCAGTTCAAGAAAGACAGGCCGGCTTAATAATATTTTCTTCCGCACGTTTGAGGGGTTTTATTTTTTACTTTTGCAGGATTATGGCAAACGAAGCAAATAATTTCCCTGAACTAATCGCCCATTGTAAAGAGTATGGCTATATTTTTCAATCTTCTGAAATATATGATGGACTGGCCGCTGTGTATGATTATGGCCAAAACGGCGCACAGTTGAAAAAGAATATCCGCGATTATTGGTGGAAAAGCATGACACAACTGAACGACAATATCGTTGGTATTGATGCGGCCATCTTTATGCACCCTACCACCTGGAAGGCCAGCGGCCACGTTGACAATTTCAGCGACCCGATGATTGATAATAAAGACAGCAATAAAAGGTACCGGGTAGATCATTTAATTGAAGGATTTGCCGAAGAACAAAAAGCTGCAGGCAATGAGCAACTGGCAAATGATGTATTGGCCGCCATGGATGCTTTAATTGTGGCAGGCGATTACCCGGGTTTAAAATTACTGATTGAAGAGAATAATATCAAATGCGCCATTAGCAAAACCTGCAACTGGACAGAGGTTAGGGAATTTAACCTGATGTTCAATACGCAAATCGGTAGCGTGGCCGGTGAAAGTGATACCATTTATTTACGACCCGAGACTGCACAGGGTATTTTTGTAAACTTTTTGAATGTGCAAAAAACCGGTCGCATGAAAATACCGTTTGGTATTGCACAAACTGGCAAAGCTTTCAGAAATGAGATTGTTGCAAGGCAATTCATTTTCCGGATGCGGGAGTTTGAGCAGATGGAAATGCAGTTCTTTGTGCGCCCCGGCACTCAAATGGAATGGTACAATTACTGGAAGGAAGAAAGAAAAAAATGGCACGAAAGCCTGGGCATTCCGGCTGAAAAATTACGCTATCACGATCATATTAAACTGGCGCATTATGCAGATGCTGCGCTCGACATAGAATTTGAATTCCCTTTTGGCTGGAAAGAACTGGAAGGTATCCACAGTCGCACCGACTTTGATTTAACCCAACACCAAACCTACAGTAAAAAGAAAATACAATACTTCGACAACGACCTGAAGGAAGACGGAAAGCCTTATGGCAATTATATTCCTTATGTGGTGGAAACCTCAGTTGGCCTGGACCGGTTGTTCCTTACCATCATCAGCCTGGCTTACGCCAATGAAGAATGGACAAAGGAGGACGGCACAAAAGATAGCCGGGTAGTATTGCGCATCCCAGCCAAAATTGCTCCCACCAAACTGGCGATTTTACCTTTATTAAAAAAAGATGGCCTGCCAGAAATTGCCCGTGAACTGATGAATGACTGCAAAGGCAGCTTTATGTGTTTTTACGAAGAAAAGGATGCCATTGGTAAACGGTATCGCCGCATGGATGCAGTGGGTACGCCGTTCTGTGTAACCATTGATCACCAGACCAAGGAAGATAATACGGTTACCATTCGCTACCGGGATTCGATGTTGCAGGAAAGGATTGCGCTGGCAGATGTGAAGAACCTGGTGACTTCGTTAATTAGCTAATTAGCCAATTTGCTAATGTGCTGATTTTTTAGATTCATTGTATCTGCTTTAAATTGAATCTTATTAAATTTTGGTTTAAATGGATGAGCCCAATATCATATCATTAATTGAAAAATTTCAATCATTAAATTTATCATCCATTATTGATTTTGATAAGTTGAAGGGATATGCTATTACTCACCACTCTACCGGCATTGAAGGCAGCACCCTTACTGAAAATGAAACAAGGCTCTTGCTGGACGAAGATATTACGCCTGCGGGAAAACCACTGCTACATAGCCTGATGGTGCAGGACCATTATAATGCACTACTGTTTATTACTCATAAAGCCTCCCAAATAGTACCTGTTACCCCCTTGTTTATAAAAGCCATCAATGCCGCTATATTAAAACAAACCGGCACTATTTACCAAACGGTATTTGGTGAATTGGATGCTTCAAAAGGAGTTTTCAGGAAAGGAAATGTAAGTGCAGGTAACAGCTATTTTGTTGGGTTCCAAAAGATAGAAGAATTGGTCAATAAACTTTGCGATGGCATTACTGCCAGGCTTTCTTCTGTCGGTACAATTATAGCGCAATTAAATATTTGTTTTGATGCTCACTTTGATTTGGTAACCATACATCCCTTTTATGATGGCAACGGAAGAACAAGCCGGCTGCTGATGAACTACCTTCAGTTATATTTTAATCTCCCGCTCAGTATCGTTTTTAAAGAAGATAAGGCCGCGTATTTTGAAGCACTGCAACTAACCCGGCAAGAAGAAGACATCACGATCTTCAGAAAATTCATGTTCTCCCAGTATGCAAAATATCTGCAACACGAAATTGACAAATTTGAACAGATGGATAAAGGCAAAACAAAAGGCAAAGGATACTCATTTGTGTTTTAGCATAACAACCTTATAAAAAAACATACCTGGTTACCGACTCATTCCGACTATTACCTGTTAAACATCATCAATATGACAAAATATATAAATACAGTTATTTTTTGCCTATTTATAAATATAACTGTACAGGCGACATCCATCAGTGACTCATCTTTTGTTGAAACCCCTGTTATTCTACACACTGGTTCCGGGGACATCTTTGGTACATTGACAACGCCGAAAACATTCACTAAAATTCCCGTTGCTTTGATTATTGCCGGCTCTGGCCCAACAGATAGAAATGGAAATAATCAAATGATGAAAAATGAGAGTCTGCGGATGCTGGCATATAGTTTGGCGGATAACAGCATTGCTTCGCTACGATTTGACAAAAGGGCGATTGGTGAAAGTAAGAATGCTGCAAAAAGTGAAATGGATTTACGATTTGAAAATTATATAGATGATGCAAAAGGATGGATTGAGCTATTGAAAAAAGATAACCGTTTTTCGAAAGTGGTGGTAGTTGGGCATAGTGAAGGTTCACTGATTGGAATGGTAGCTTCCGTCCATATTGCAGACGGATATGTTTCAATTGCCGGGACAGGAAAATCAGCAGATAAAATTATTAAGGAACAATTAGTCAGCCAGCCCCAAACAGTAAAGGATTTATCATTCCCAATTATTGACAGTCTTGTGCTCGGAAAGACAGTTAGCAATGTAAATCCCATGCTGTATGCTTTATTCAGACCGAGCGTACAGCCTTATATGATTTCCTGGTTTCATTATGACCCTCCAATAGAAATTCAAAAACTTACTATTCCTGTTTTGATTGTACAAGGCACCAATGATATACAGGTCTCCGAAGAAGATGCTCATTTATTGGCAAAAGCCAATGCCAGAGCTCAATTGGTATTGATAAAAAAAATGAACCATGTTTTTAAAATTGTTGATGGTGACAGAAATGCAAATATTGCTGCTTATAACAATCCTGCCCTGCCAATAAGCAGTGAACTAACCGACAGTATTGTAACATTTATTAAAAAGCTCTAACCGGCGTACAACAGCAGCCCTAATGTTGACCGGGGCATCCGGCAAAAACTCATCATTTCTTTTTTAGCACCACCGGCTCCTTTAAATAATCGAATATTTTCTGGTAGATTACTTTTATCATCGCAAGCCATCTTCAACTGGCTAAATAATACGCTCATAATACGGAATCTCATCATGGCTAATGCTTTCCTTTTGCTGCCAGTATGCCTGCGTAACAACATGTCCATCGGGCGTGTGCAGCAATCTTCCAAAAATGGCATTGATTGGATTAAACGTATAATCTGTTACCCCTATAGTAAATGTTTCAGGAGGAGCAGGTGGCGGAGGAGGTATTGGTGGTGGTGGTGCTCCTTCCACGGCTTTCACCACCGGCGTAGTTGCAGCCTTGGGTAAGGGGGACTGAACCACGATCACGGTATATCTATTATACTCCAGTAATTTTTTTAAAAACTCCGCTCTCTCCGGTTGCACATTCTTTTCTACAATGCCACACTTTATACCGTTGAGCTCTTCAAATTCGTGATTCTTATTAATAGCCATATTCCAGTTATTACGTTGTAAGGTTGGTAATATAATCATACACCCAACTTAATAATCCTATCAATACAATACCAGTACCGCAGATGATCATGCCCAGTTTTGCAGACGGATTGATATTGATCTTTTCAATGGGTTGTTCATTCTTATCCATAAATACCGCCCTGATAACCCTCAGGTAATAATACAGTGAAACAATCAGGTTCAATGCGGCGATGGTTATAAAAATATAATTTCCTTTGGATGCCCCTGCGGTAATCAAAAACAGCTTTCCAAAAAATCCGGCGGTAGGTGGAATACCGGCCAGTGAAAATAATGCCAGCGCCAGTATCCAGCTAATAAAGGGATTGGTTTGGTATAAACCCTTATAATCATCTATCCTTTCTTTACCCGTTTGTTGCGATATAGCACCGGCCACCCCAAAGGCAGCAAGGTTAGAGAAAGTGTAGATCAACACAAAATATACTACGGATGATATCCCATCAATTGAATTACTGCTTAAACCAACCAGGATAAAACCAACCTGTGCAATAGATGAATAAGCAAGGAACCGTTTGATATTCTGTTGCCTCAATGCAAACAGGTTGCCAATAATCATGGTGGCAATGGATAATAACATCACCATGTTGTACCAGACTTCGTGCATTGGACTAAACACTTTGTACAAAGCGGTGAGCAAAATAAATGCGATAGATCCCTTGGAGATGACCGATAAAAAAGAACTAACGGCAATAGGCGCTCCTTCGTACACATCGGCCGTCCATAAATGAAATGGAACGATGGATAATTTAAATGCAAAGGCGGCGAATAAAAATACAAAGGCAAGAATTTGCAACGGGCTGCCATCGATCATAGCGGGTATCTCAGCAAAACTAATGGTGCCGGTTGCGCCGTACATCAATGAAATACCAAATAATAAAATACCCGAAGAAAAAGCAGATGACAGGATCATCTTCATGGATGCTTCCGAAGATATTTTTTTCTCCAAATCAAAATTAGCCATGGCAGCCACTGGTATAGTGGCAAGTTCCAATGCTAAAAAGAACATGAGCAAACTACCGCTGGAGATCATAAAAAACATACCCAGCACTGCTGATAACATGAGCATGAAGAATTCCGGCATGTGCTCGCTCTTCTTTAACCAGTCGGAAAACAATAAAGAGATCAAATAGACACCCAGGCTTAGGATACTTTTTTGAAAAGCCATCAATGCATTGGTAACAAAAAGGCCGCCAAATAAACTTCCTTCTTCGTTGAAGAAAAACCCGGCGATAAAATTTACCAGCAGCAATATTTGCACCAGCGATAAAAGGCTGTCATTTTTCATCCCCTTGCCCACCTTGATAAATAGCAGCAGGAAGATGATGAAAGTGATCACCAGTTCGGATTTCATTAATATTAAAAAGTCGTTCAACATATTTTTTAAAATGTGGAATGATAGATATTGGATTAAGAAATTACTTAACAATAACCCATCCCGATATACTTCTTTCGTTAATTTCCTTTACTATTTTCCTGCTACTTTGTGCATGATTATCTCTGCCGCCGGGCTTATCAAATCATTCAGCCAAAACGGAGCCACCCCTATTGCAACAATCCCTGCAATTAGTATGATCGCCGCTAATTTTTCATTCCACTTTGCATCCGTTAAATTAGTAAACTCTGCCTTTATTGGTCCCATAGCTGTTTGCCCGATTGCCCGCAGAATATATACGGCCGTTACTACAATGGACATGCCCGCAGCAATGGTTGCAATGCGGTGAAATGAATCCGCATGATCCCAAGATCCCACCAGGATGGTCATCTCCGCAACAAAACCACTTAACCCAGGCAAGCCCAGCGAACACAGGCCAACTATAAATAAAACCGTGGTGATAAAAGGCATCACTTTAAGCAAGCCCCCCATTTCATTTACCTGCCTGGTATGTGTACGTTCGTAAATCATTCCGATCACTGCAAAGAATAGAGCAGTCATTAATCCATGAGATACCATTTGCATTACCGCACCCGTCATGGCCGTTTTGGTTAACATACCGATACCCAACAATACAAAGCCGCAATGGCTAACCGAAGAGTAAGCGTTGATATATTTAAGATCCTTCTGCATCATGGTAGCGAAGGCTCCGTATAAAATTGCTATAGTAGACAACACGATGATGATATTGGCATATTCCTTTGCACCATCAGGCATAATATAAGTAGCTACTCTTAAGCAACCATAACCACCGAGTTTCATGGAAATACCGGCCAGGAACATCGATCCCGCAGTTGGTGCGGAAGAGTGACCATCAGGTACCCAGGTATGGAAAGGAAATAATGCGGTAAACACACCAAAGCCAACAAACAGCAATGGAAAACAAATTCGTTGAACCTCTACCGGGATATCAAGTTGAGATAAAGCTAACAGGTCAAATGTTCTTTCAGGGCTTCCAAAATATGCCCCCAGCAAACCTACTAGCACCAACGCCGAGCCGCCCATTAACATCAGTGCCAGTTTATTAGCGGCGTATTCTTTTTTACCGCTTCCCCAGATACCGATGAGCAAATATTTTGGTATCACCGCAATTTCAAGAAAGAAGAAAAGTATAAACAAATCAAGCGACATAAAAAATCCATAAGCACCAAGGCTTAGCAGGATCAGGAGGAAATAGAATTCCTTTGTCATCTTTGTTACGTTCCAGGAAACCAGCACCCCGGCAATTACCACGAAGGCAGTTAGTAATATCATGGCTACTGAAATACCATCTACCCCCAAATGAAAACTAATATGCCATGCCGGGAACCAGTTGTATTGCAATTCAAATAACATCTGTGCTTCGTTGCCGGTAGCCCTTTCATTGCGGAAAGCAATAAGTAAAGCAAATGCCAAAACAAATTGTAATGAAGAACCAATCAGTGCGGTCCATTTCACCTGTTGTGCATTCCGCATCAGCAGTATTGCAACTGCTGTAAGCAGCGGAAATAATATGAGTAATGTTAAGTTCATTTATTGGTTTCTGATTTTGGTTAGACTCTGCCGGACCTCACCCCCCGCCCTCTCCCAAGGAGAGGGAGCTTGACCCTGATGTCGCTTAGCTCTTTTCAAAATTCCAGAGCTGCCCCATCAATTTTATTGTATATTATTTTTTTATTTCAATTAATCATTCATCACACATTCATTACTCATCATTCCTCACTCATTACTCATCACTCATTCCTCATTTCCAGATATAGATAAACAATACTGCCATGCCAATTACTCCTGCTAAAAAGTAAATCGCATATTGCTGTACTTTACCTGACTGAAAGCCTTTTATTTTTTCCGAAATATTTTCGGTTGAATTACCTGTAGCATTCACCATCCCATCTACCACATTTTTATCGAACCATGCTGCCGGCCTTCCAATTAAATTAAATAATACCTTTTTGGTGATGAACAAATACAATTCATCAATATAAAATTTATGATAAGCCGCTTTATAAAATCCATTTAATGAAGCAGCGATTGATGCAGGTTGATCGTTTTGTTTTTTATACAACCACATCGCTGTAAAAATGCCGGCCAGTCCTATTATGACCGGTGCGACGGAAAACATCAGATGAAATACAGACTCCAATGGTTTGCCATCCGAACTAACAAAATTTCCAAATGGGATGAACCCTGCTGCGGCAGCACCCACCGCCAATAACACCAGGGGCATCATCATTACAAATCCACCCTCCCCATGATGTTCGCCATGAACCACTACCGACTTGTTCCAGAATATACTAAAATATAAACGGAACATATAAAACGCCGTAATCCCGGAGGTAACCAGGGCGATATAATAAATAGCCGCGTTGTGATGATACGCTGCCAGTAATATTTCTTCTTTACTAAAGAATCCGGCAAACGGTGGCACTCCCGAAATAGCAAGGCAGGCAATTAAGAAAGTGATATTCGTGATGGGCATGTATTTTCTTAACCCGCCCATATCCTGCATTTCATTGCTGTGTATAAAATGTATCACCGCACCTGCACCAAGAAATAACAAAGCTTTGAACATGGCATGGGTAAACAGGTGAAACATGGAAGCGGTGAAGCCCAACCTGTCCTCACCACCAGATCCCGAAACGCCCAGTGCAAACATCATAAATCCAATCTGCGACATGGTGGAATAAGCCAATACCCTTTTGATATCTGTTTGTGTGCATGCTATTACAGCGGCAAACAATGCAGAGATGATACCAGTATAAGCGACGATATCCAAAGCCGGTGGCGACATGCTGAATACCGGGAATAATCTTGCAACCAGGAAAACACCAGCCACCACCATGGTGGCCGCATGTATCAGTGCAGATACCGGTGTTGGGCCTTCCATTGCATCCGGCAACCATATATGCAGCGGAAACATCGCACTCTTTCCTGCGCCCCCAATAAATACCAGCACCAATCCCCAGGTTAATGCAGAAACGCCAAGGAAGGAAGACGCAACAGCCGTTTGAAACTCCGGGGCGGAAGTAGTTGTCAGCCGTTGTATGAGTGTATTGAAATCAAGTGTATGCGCATAAAAAGACAATACCAATATACCAATCAAAAATCCAAGGTCTGCAAAGCGGGTAACGATAAACGCTTTTTTACAGGCCGCCACCGCACTGGGTTTATCGTAATAATAACCGATCAGTAAAAATGAAGAAACGCCTACCAACTCCCAGAAAAAGTACAGTTGAAAAATATTGGATGACATTACCAGGCCGAGCATCGAAAAGGTAAACAAGCCAAGAAATGCATAGTAAGTTGGAAATCTTTCCTCCCCCTTCATGTAACCCAAACTATAGATATGCACCATTAATGAGATGAGTGTAACTACTACCAGCATCATCACCGAAATTGGATCCAGGATGATGCCCATGTCGATAGAAAGGCCGGGTGAAAATTCGAGCCACGCAAATTGCAACGGAACTAATTTTTGATACACACCATCCACCTTTCCGTATTCAAAAAAATAACCGTAGGCGGTGTACAGCGATAATAATGTAGAGGCCAATAAAATGAGTGTGCCGATAATACCGGAGGCATTTTTAATATGCTTTCTTCCAAATAAACCAAGCAGTAAAAATCCCGCCAATGGCAACAATGGTATCAGCATCAACGCCCATCCCAAATTCCATCCCAGCGGGAGGGCCTGTAGTAATTGAATTTGTAAAAAGTCATTCATAATATAGTAATATGTTCTTCTTTATCTCACACCGGAGACATAAAAAAGAACTTTTAAAATTTCAACTCTTCAGCATTCTCTACATCAATCGATTGATGGCTTCTGTATAAATTAATGATGATGGCGATGGCGACCGCAGCCTCAGCCGCAGCTATCGCAATCACAAAAATGGAGAAGAACAAACCATCTAATTTGTGTGGCCATAAATATTTATTGAATGCAATAAAATTCAGGTTTACACTATTCAACACCAGTTCAATACTCATCAGCATTGTAATTAAATTTCTCCTGGTAAAGAAACCAAACACACCGATAAAAAACAGGGCGGCACTGATAAATAATAAATGATATAGTCCTGGCTCCATCATATTGTTGCTGGTTTTGAACGTAACGCAATAACGATACAACCAATCATTGCCGCCAGCAGTAAAATACTCACTACTTCAAAAGGCAATGCAAATCCATCTTCATTTACGCCCAGCATCTGGTTGCCAATATTTGCAACGCTGGGTTCAATGGGTTGATCAGTTGTTTGTTTAAATGTATGCTGAAACAATTGCAGCATGGTTAAGGCGAAGCCACAGAAAGCTGCCAAAGCAGAAAATAGCTGCCTGCCCATTTTTTGTTTGGGTAATAAATCGCCTGCCTGTTGTGTTAAAAAAATGGAGAAGATGATAAGCACGGTTATGCCGCCCACATACACCACTATTTGAACTGCAGCAATAAATTCGTATTGCATCCAAAAGTAAAGCCCGGCAATTCCAATCAATGAAAATAAAAGGAAGATGGCCGCACGAAATATTTGCCGGGTAGTAACTGCCAGTAAACCGCTTACCAAGGTAAGTGCCGCCAGCATGTAAAATATTATGGTTGATCCAGTCATTTAAGGGTTATTATTTTGGCCCCATCTCCACCGCGGCGGAGTAAGGGAAGAGTATTTAGTTTTTATAAATTCATTTTGTCCGGGCCTTGAAGCAATGGTCATCATCGTTGTGTTATGCTAATCCTGAATTTCGGGACTTGCCGACTTTCGGCATCCCAATGTTACACTTGAATCGGGACTTTTACTACATACCATTGTGGATCTTTATCCATTGTTTTTGTTACATAGGGCGTTGCCCTATGCTGTGGTATTGCCGCCCTTTCAGGGCTAAAAAAACATCGCCACATTATTGTCATCCCAATCGTCTTTTTCTTTCAAACGGCATGTTCACGAAATCTTATTTCCATCAAATCAAAAACTACTATTCAATTAAACATACACTCTCAACCATTGCAGACTATGCATTTCATCTCTCCCCCTTCGGGGGAGCCGGAGGGGGCTTTTTTACTCCACACCCTCCCTGATCTTCGATCCTGGTTTATTTAAAATCTTTGTCAGGTCAGCCCTGTTATATACGCTGTGTTCAAATGTTTGCGCCATCTTAATGGCATCCGTTGGGCAGGCTACAATACATAGGTTGCACATGGTACACAGTTCAAGATGATACACAAATTTGTCAATAGCCTTTTTCTTTTTACCCTCAGGTGTAATATCAAATTTAGTAATGATCTTAATCGTTGCGTTCGGGCAGGCCAGTTCACAGGCCGTACAGCCGGTGCAGGCGTGCTCGTTATTTTCATCATGCGTCATCACAACTTCCCCTTTAAACCTTTCCGGCAGGTTCAATGTATCCCTGTTGTCCGGGTATTGCTCTGTAATGATTTCCTTATGATGAGAAAAGTAATACAGGGTACGCCGCAAGCCGGTAGCCAGTGATTTAAGGCCACTAAAGACTTCTTTGATGTAGGTGATAAGACCCCAACCAGCGGCCCCCCCACCCCCCGAAGGGGGGATTGAAGAAGGATCGTTATTATTTGAATAGTTATTCATTATTTAAAAGTTCCATTTTTACTTTATTTATTTTTATTCCATAAATAATACTATCTCAATTTTAAAAGCTGTTGCCCTAGAACCCCCCTTCGGGGGGCAGGGGGGCCTTAAAAATGCCACCCCAATATCGCCATTAATGTAACCAGCAATATATTAAACATACTGATCGGTAATAAATATCTCCATTCTAAATTCAGCAACTGGTCAATACGTAATCTTGGAAATGTCCACCGGAACCACATGATTAAAAATATCAGGAAAAATGTCTTTCCGAAAAACCAGATACTGGATGGAATATAATCCATTACATGATTAAATGCTTCCCAGTGGCCGATATGAAAAGGCATCCATCCGCCCAGGAATAAGGTGGCGCCGATGGCACACACAATAAATACGTTGATATATTCCGCTAAAAAAAACAGGGCGAATTTCATTCCTGAATACTCTGTATGGAAGCCGGCTGTCAATTCTGATTCAGCTTCCGCCAAATCGAATGGAGCCCGGTTTGTTTCTGCAGTCACCGCAATAATGAAAATAATAAAAGCAATAAATACCGGGATATGCCCCTTAAAAATCCACCAGCCATCTGCCTGCGATTGTATGATATCGTTGATGTTTAAACTGCCTGATAAAACCACCACAGCCAATATGGATAAGCCGGCAGATAATTCGTAACTCACAATTTGTGCCCCGCTCCGCATGGCCCCCATTAAAGAATATTTGTTATTGCTTGCCCAACCGGCCATTAAAATACTAATGACCATGATGGAAGACATGGCTGAAAAATATAGTACTCCAATATTCAGATCCCATAATTGAAAATCTCTTGCGAATGCAATGGGCGCCATCAATAACATCGCTACCATCATCGCAATAAACGGAGCCAGGTTGAATAAAAACTTATCTGCGCCGCCCGGTGTCATCCCTTCCTTTACCAATAGCTTTACGGTATCAGCCAATGATTGCAACATACCTTTTGGCCCCACCCTGTTTGGCCCGAGGCGTATCTGTATCCATGCAGCCACTTTCCTTTCCATGAGTACCAATACCAGTCCGAGCATAGCAAACAAACCAATTACACATACACCGGCAATCACCATTTCAATGACCATCGTCCAGGTTGGGTTAAAGATTCCCCTCAACCAGTTGTCTATAAATTTTGAAAAATTAGAAAGGCTCCACATGTTTTGTTATCCGATGAAAGATATTTGTTTAGTAATTGTTTTTTGCTTCGAAAAAAAGCAATCATTTTGAATCATTGCTTATTTCATAGTTCGGTATAGCATCATTTGAATTGGCAATACATTTCTATTTAAATGATGATAAAGCTGCATCATGCACAACAGTACCAGCGTGCGATCCGCCGTGACGGATAAGTTGAAACGATGCTTAATCAAGGCTCGATTGCCCGGCCAAAAAAACACAACACCATTTCCTCGTCCTCCTCATCAGTCTCCTACGTTACCCCCTTCAGGGGGCCAGGGGGCGATGCTACCTGTCAATATCAGGTATCACCAAATCCAGTGTTCCCATCATTGCTACCAGGTCGCCTAACTTACTGCCCCTTGCCATCTGGTCCAATGCGGACAGGTTGGAAAAGCCGGGGGACCGAAATTTAATCCGGTAGGGTGTAGTGCCGCCTTCGCTTACAATGTATACACCAAATTCTCCCCTCGCTGTTTCTATCCTTTGGTAGAATTCTCCCTTCGGTAGTTTCAATACGGCTTTTGTTTTTGCCTGGAAATCACCTTCGGGAATATTGTCAATCAATTGTTCTATTATGCGAATGGACTGATTCATCTCCCTTATCCGCACCATGTACCTGGCAAATGAATCGCAACCGGTTTCCAATACTTCATCAAACTGAAGCTGGTCATAAATTTCGTATGGATACAATTTCCGGATATCGCAGGAAACGCCACTACCCTTTGCCGTTGGGCCGGTGCAGCCAAAAGAGATTGCATCTTCGGGAGATAAATATCCTACTCCCTTCATCCGGTTTTGGAAAATAATATTGCCTGTAACCAGTTCATCATATTCACCGATTTTCAGTTTGTATAAAGTGATAAACTCCTTCACCTTTCTTTGGAAATCGGGATGCAAATCATACATCACACCACCGGGTACCATATAGTTCATGGTAAGCCTGGCGCCACAGGTTTCTTCCATAATTTCGTTGATGGTTTCTCTTTCCCTGAAGGCGTGAAAGAACGGTGTGAAGGCACCCAGATCCATTGCCATCGCACCCCACCACAATTCATGCGAAGCAATTCTTGTTAACTCATCCATCAATACCCGGATCACTTTTGCACGTTCCGGTATTTCTATCTGCAACCCTTTTTCAACTGTAAGCGCACAGGCGTGGTTGTTAATATGTGCCGATAAATAATCCATCCGGCTGGTAACGTAGATGAACTGTCGATAGGTAAGGCTCTCACACATTTTCTCAATAGAGCGATGGATATAACCGAGGTGAGGCTCTACCTTTAAAATGGTTTCACCATTGATCGTTATCACCAGGTGCAACACGCCATGTGTGGCAGGGTGCTGTGGCCCTACGTTGATGATGATATTGCCTTCCGGTGTTTTGCCTATTTCTTCAACCATATTTGCCCCTATCTCCGCCACGGCGGAGAAAATTTAAGTTATGATATAAAATACTTTTTGTACAATTTGCTACTTGAAAAACAGATTCAACCTTTATTCACTTGCCTTACTCCCCTTTAGGGGATGGGGGTTTACAATCGTATCATATTAATCGGATCCTCGAAACTTTTCAACATTGGCTTTTTCCCTTCCCATCCATCCGGTAAAATAAGTAATCTTAAATCGGGATGATTAATAAAATTTACACCAAACATTTCATATACTTCCCGCTCATGAAAGTTAGCGGTTTTCCAAATATCACTGACTGTTTCGATAGCGGGATTTGCTGTATCCAGCTTTGATTTAATTACAATATTGTGGCGATATTTGGTGGAATCCAAATGATACACCATGGTAAGATGTGTCCTCCAGTCGATACAGGTAAGGCAAAAAAGATAATCAAAAAATAAAGATGCATCGGTTCGAAGCTGCTCTGTAAACACCCTGAAATTACCGGGCTCCACGTTAATGGTAAGCCATTGCCCTCCTTCTTCAAAAGTGGCTGTGGGCAACAGTTCCGTAATTTTTTCCTTTAATGCTTCGCTGGTCATTTTATTTGTATCAATTATATCTGGTGCAATTTATCCCCACCCGATTCCGGTTTAGGAACCTGTATCTGTTCTCTTGTTAATCCGCTCTTTATTTTTTCCTGTAAACTGATGAGGGCATGCAGCAATGCTTCGGGCCTTGGCGGGCAACCTGCAACATAAACATCCACCGGTATCACGTGGTCGGCACCTTTTACTACCGAATAGGTATTATAGAAGAACGGGCCGCCGCTGATGGCACAGGCTCCCATGGCAATTACATATTTCGGGTCAGCCATCTGGTCGTATAACCGCTTTAATACCGGGGCCATTTTATTTACGATGGTACCGGCAATGATGATTACATCTGCCTGGCGTGGTGAGGCCCTTGCTACTTCAAATCCAAATCTTGAAAAATCGTATTTTGCTGCGGCTACTGCCATCATTTCTATACCACAGCAACTGGTAGCAAAAGTAAGTGGCCACAATGAATTGGACCGTGCCCAGTTAATCACGTCATCGAGCTTGCTAAGCACAATGCCACCGCCGGGTGTTTCGTGGATTTGACCGGGAAAGCCAGCCCCCCCGCCCCCCGAAGGGGGGATCGAAGAAAGATCGTTATTATTTGAGTTACTGTTCATTTTATCAAGAGCTCAATTTTTTCTAATTATACTTTTCAATAAACTTGTAAAATATCAATTCATAAAAGAGCTGCCTTAGAACCCCCTTCGGGGGGCAGGGGGGCTGGAGAGCAGCAGTTTTACACCCATTTCTGCGCTCCCTTTTTGTGTGCATATAAAAACCCCATAAACAATATAAAAAAGAAAATGACTATTTCTACGAGGGCCATCCACCCTACCTTTTTTGCCACTACTGCCCAGGGGAATAAAAAAACCAGTTCCACATCAAAAATTAAAAATATCAGGGCGAATAAATAATAGCCCACATTCAATTGGGTCCAGGTTTTGCCTTGTGTAGGAATACCACATTCATAAGGCTGTCCCTTTTGAGCATTGGTGGTTGCTTTTGTAACAACCTTGGCGATCAGAATAGCAATAGTAGAAAAGGTTAATGCCGCAAGAATTAAAACAATCATCGAAGACGCACCCATAAAAATTCAGATTTATTTTATGAAGTATTAGGCCTGCAAGGTAGCAATAAATACCAATACCCGTTTAGCCCGAAAGCAACTTACTTATCATGAATGAAAATGATTTTAATCATATTCTTTTTATCGTTTTTCCCTTTCGAAAAATTATGGCAGGCAAACTACTATCCATATATTTCAAAATGAATTGCCTTTTTATCGTATCCCATTTCGGTTAATTTTACCCTGGCTTCATCAATCATTCCTTTCCACCCGCACAAAAAGAATTTAGCCGGTTTCCGGTCAATACACAACAATTCGTATACGGTATGTACGTAGCCGGTATGACCCTCCCAGTTTTCCCTGCTCAATGTGGGGATAAAATGAAAGCCCTGCATCTCATTTTGAAGAGTGACCAGTTCCTCATAATACAACAGGTTTTCTTTATTGCGGCAACCAAAAACCAGGTAGATATTTTTGTGCGCTATGTTTTTATTGTGAATATAATGAATCATGCTCCTGAAAGGGGCGATGCCTGTTCCGGTGCAGATCAGTACCAGGTCATCATCCAATGGCTCTTTCAATGTGAACACTCCCTGCGGGCCACGCAGCGGAATTTCAGACCCAATATTTACTTCGTCAAAGAGATACGGCGTACCGCTCCCTCTTCTGTCCAGTACAATTACGAGCTCAAATACATTGGTGCCATCCGGCCAGGAGGCAATGGAATAACTGCGCCAACGCTTATTGGGTTTTTCATGAATAGGGAGATCCAGTGTTACAAATTGCCCGGGGATGAAATCAAAAGAAGTTAATTCCGGCACTTCCATCCAGAAACGCCTGGTATCATTTGTTTCATTTTCTATCCTGATTACCTTTCCTGTAAGCCATGGTAGCAATGCCATAAAAAAAATTGAAACTTCAATTTACAAAGAATGATTTAAGTAGAAGAGATTATTTGGAACAAACCACTATTGCCTGCCGATTGTGGGCCGCAACTACCGGAATCATTTCATTAAATCCTTTATACATTATTTTATAGAATCCTCATCATGCAAGCCAGCTTGGTCCTAACTAAAACATCACCCGATGCCTCGTTTTTATTTACCTTTAACCTCCAAATTAATCCCGGTATTGACCCTAACAATTGCCCCCGGGTGCACGCTTATACTTCTCACCGCGGTACTTGAATTAACGAACGGGTAAGTTGTAATCCCGCCCGGTATAATTACATTGGTATATTGATCAGGCACTGAACCACAGCTCCAGTTGGCAGCGGTAAACCAATCACTATTGGTATTTCCATTCCATGTATTTATAAACCGCAGCACATTTTCATTTCCCGGTACACCATCTGCCAGGCATCGATATTTGTAACCAGTATACGATGTTGGCAAATTGATCAATTGCAATTTTGAAGAGTTGGATCCGGAATAGAGGCTGCCATCCGTGATATTGGAAAAGCCGGAACCACTGTTTACCTGCCATTGATAAGGACCGCCTGTAACGGCAGATGTGAAAATGATATTCTCACCAGGGCATATTCCATTTGCAGCGGGTTTTATATTGGTGGTGCTCAGCCAGAACTCACTAAAACTGCTTACTATAAATTCAGCATAGTAGCCATTATCATACGGAACGATTGTGGTATTGGCCGGTAATATAAACCTGAATAAACCGGTGGAATCATCCGCCAATATCCCGTTCTCGTCTGTAACATTCCCACTATATTTTGTAATGCCCAGGTCATACGGATCGGATGGCTGTGAGCAGGAAGGGCAGCCTGTTGCAAATACGATACTCTGCGCTTCAGCCTCAGTAAAATAAAAACGTACGTTCACGTTTCCGGTGGGAGGATTCGCACTACGAACCACTATATTTCGATCGACATAATATGCATTGTTGCTGTTACGCACTGTTCCTGCAAAGGGATGCGCCTGTATGGTAGCAGCACCGAGGTTAGCTCCATTGGAATTCAACGAAACAATGCGGTTGCCTCCTGATGAAAAATGAACCCAGCTACTACTATTCACTAACTGGGTAATACCGGTTATTGGTAACCCCGCATATACAGGTGCTTTATCAAATACATGTATATCGTCTATTCCTATGCCTTCTTCTGTAACGCCTGCATCACTGCTCATTACAAACCGGAAGCGGATATTCGCAGCCGATACCGGCAGGTTGATGCTTGCCACATGCCACCTTGGATTTGCGCCCGCCCAGTTAACCAATGAAGGTTCATCGTACCAGTTGGTACCACTGCCTACACTACCCAGTTTTTGCCATACCGCTCCATCGGTTGAATATTCTACCCAGCTATAATCATAGTCTGGTTCCGTGGTTAAAATATGGCTGAAGGAAAGTACCGGCTGCACCAATGTATGAATATCGAAACAGGGTGAATACAAATAAGATGTTTCATTGTCATTATAATTTCCGGTAAGATTGGTTACCCATGCCCTGGTACCGCTGGCCGCTTTATTGATCACTAAATTTGCAGGTACCCCCCATTGCCATGAACTGTTGATGCCCCTGGTATAAAAATTACCATCGCTGGTGTCAAAATTTTGCAGGTAGGGGTAACTACTAATTAGCGGGCTGTTTTGTACGGTGTAATTTAAAATGCTATCATTAACGGGATAACTATCCGTTGGATATTTCACCCATGCGCTGATACTGTATTCAGTATAGGCCGAAAGATCCGCAGTTTGTGTAAATGTATAGTCGATGCTTTGGTTGGTAGCAAGGGAAGGGATATATTCCGTAACCACCGGTCCTCCATTTACCTGGTAACTCACCGGCAAATTATTCAAAGTGGCGTTATCATAATTTTTTACCTGGATACTGATGGCCGTGGCCGGGCCGAGGGAACACCCACCGGTGCCGGGTGAAATAATTTTAACGATGCCTGCATCATTTGTAACTTCATTCAAAGTAAGATCGTCAAATGTATAGCCGTCGTCCATATCATTTGCTGAATTGGAGGTATTGGCTGATGTATTGCCCGATTGCCCGATTCTTACCTGGAAAGTAGCTGTTACATTCTGCTGTGGCACCGCATTGTTCAGTACCTCATTGATATTAATAATGGCCCGCTTCCAGTTACCGGGCAAAGCCTGGTTCGCAAATAAATCATAGGCCGGTGTCCACTGGCTGTTTTCACTTCCCCTTATCCACACTTTATTTCCGGCGGCGGCATCCTGCCCGTGATTCTTATAAAAAAAATCAAATCGCAATTGCTTGGATCCATAGTTTGATAAATTGAAACTAAAAGTAAGGCTATCGGTATTGGTTACATAACTATAAGGCCATTGATCCATTGTCAAGGCTTTAATCCCCGTATGTGCAAAGCCTGTATTTACAAAAGACCTTACCCTGCCCCTGGAAGTATTGGCAGAAAAATCAAGGCGATTGTTATCACCAATACCCATTTCAGCAGTTGTAAATTCAGCCACAGGCATTAACTCAAAGCCCTCGGTTAAAGGAAGGGAAGTGATGGCATCATTATTAATATACTTAACCATCTTACGGGCAGTATCATTCAAATGATTGTTATCCGTATTTAAACTAACCCAGGCTTTAAAATAATATTGATAACCTGAGGAGATTAGCGGGTAGCTGCCGGAAAAGGTGTGGGTATAAGTTCCCCCCGCAACAATTACCGGGTTGATTGATTCAGTAATGATGGTATTATTATAGCTATAAGAAACATCAAAAGGGCCACTCACAGAGACTGTCCCTAAATTCCTGATTGATATTTTTACCGGTTTGGTTGCATTGCCAGCATTTGCAAATCCCTGCCTGGCTGTTACCGGCTCAAGTATACTGTCTGCTTTCAGGTCGTTGTTAAAAGTTGCCAGCGTACAGGCACCACTGTTGGGTACTGCGCTCACCCCTATGGAACGCCTTCCGGAGACTGCTCCATTTTTAGCAGCTACACTCAGCCATGTTCTTATATTTACATCCAATCCTTTTAAAATATAACTGGTTCCCGTGGTGTTGGCAATTACCTGCATCGTGTCGCCTGACAATTGCAGAATATCGTAGGAAGTAGCTGCCGTCACCAGGCTCCAGTTTAATTGCACCGCACCTTCGCACACATTAGTAGCCGTTACCGCCGATACTCCCAGGATGGTGAAGTTAAAATCGCTTTGGTCATTTAAGGCGGTGCCATTCCGGCTAACTCTTACCAATGCCTGGTTACTATTAAGCCCTGCAGGAATCGTCCATGCATATTTTCTGCTGGCAGAAGAAACGTTATTATCAATCAAAGTCCAGTTGGTGCCGTTATTGAGTGAATATTCAATGGTGAAATTATTGGCCTCATTTCCATAAGCCGACCAACGGATATTTTCTATTTCACCGGGCACCCATTTTTCACCGCCGAAAGGATATTCTACGGTAACGGATGATTGCACTGTTTCATAACTAATGATGTATTCCTTCGATCCAAATGGTACCGCGTAGCCCTGTATGCTGATCGTATAGTTGCCCGCCGCCGGATTTTCAATCACTACCTGTTCAATATTATTTACCCGGTCAACTCCTTCTGTTGCAATAGTATTTACACCGGCAGGCAATGCATTTAAAATAAGCGGATGATGCAATACTGCGGATGGTTCGGTTACCGTAAGATCAAGGTCGTTTACCAATGTTACAGCTGCATTGGTAGCGGCTGCCGTGTCTGCCCAATACAACATTATTTTCAACCTTCTTGTGTTGGGAGGTACAATAATATTATGAGTTTTGCCGGTACCATTTGAAACCGTATTGATAAAATAACGATTACTGTCTATAGCTTCTACTGCCCGTCGAACATTCAATAGTCCAAAGCCAAAACTAAAGTCGGGACCGGCGTTCCCAAGGTCTTCGGCTGTGTTGCATGCCAATGCCTTTACCAGGGCACTAGAAGGGTTGGCGCCACCATGTGTTTGGCGGTAGCGTTCGTACATCAACGACAGTGCCCCGGTAACTGCCGGTGTTGCCATACTTGTACCGGAATTTCCACCGTAAGTATTATTGGGCGTTGTTGAGGTAATACCTAATCCGCCGGCTGTAATTTCAGGCTTTATACGTCCGTCTTTCACCGGTCCCCGGCTGCTGAACCCGGCGATACTATAATCAACGGTATTAATCGCTCCAACGGTGAGCACATTTTTAGCACTTTGCCAACCTGATTTCACCGTGGCATAACTAAAGGGGAAAGGAGAACAGGTATTGGCTCCATCATTGCCCGCTGCAACTACATGCAATAACTGCTGGTAAACGCCCATCTGCCGGTCAATATAATTGCTTAGTACATCATAGTCGCCGGTACCTGTACAACTGTCTTGCCCGGAATAATAGGAATTATTGGTGAGTACCAAATTATTGTCGGTGATATAAGCCGGCGCATTGGTAATAATATCGCTGAAGAACTGGTTGATTATTGTGGCCCTGGGCGCCATGCCATGATTATTGATGTTGATAATGCCCGCACCGGCGATCGTTCCCGCTACATGAGTGCCGTGGTAGGAAGGTATGACCGGGGTACGGTTGATCAGCCTTGCCGAAAAATCGACATGTGTAGCTATATCAGCATTGTCGCCAATGCCAATAGTCACGCCCTTGCCATTCAGGTTTTTCCCATTAACGGCATTAAGACCACTGATGCCGAGTGCACCTGCATTATTGTAGTTGAGTTGCTTGTCGGTGATAGATTGTAACTGAATACTGCTGACAAAGGGTAATGCAGCAATGGCGGAAATCACCCATTCATTTGCCTGGATAAAAATAGTATGGTTATCGTCAAATTTGGTAGGAGTGATAATGGCTCCGGCCTGTTGCAATTGCTCCAACACAATCCTTCTGTCAACCGTGGGATAAAAACTAACTGCAATTTTTTTTAATGTTTGCTTATCTGCAGCAGACTTATAATTTACCAGGTTGGGGCTAAGCTTATAGACAGCAGGCAACGAATTAATGGAAGCTATTTTGAACACCGCGGCAATGGCAAAATTGAAATCATGGCGAATGGTTGCGAAGTACGCTTTGCCTGGTATGTAATCATGTAATTGAACACCTGCGCCTCTTAGTTTTTCCTGTACCATCGTGGAAGGCAACGACGCAAACTGTATTACTACAAAGTATTGCTTTCCAAAGCTGGCAGTTGTAAGTCCGTCCTTTTTGAATGTCTGCCGGTCTACATTATTTCCGGTAATGAACCGGCCATTTGAAAAAAGTACCCCCTCGCCGGGCTGTTGTGCATACAGCACTGTTGAAATGAAACAAATAATAATAATACTTAAACAAAAGCGGCAGCCTGGCTTCATGAAATACGTTTTATTGGAATTTTCTATTACTGTAACAGCATCACTAAAGATAAAATACATTTATATGACAACTCTGTTAACGTTATTGTTGCGTTCCTATTGCCAACGGTTAACTGCACTTCAAACATCAAAAAAACAGACATCAGACATTAACTGTTATCTTTGCCGCCGGATGAACCTGGAAGTGTTGATGAAAGAATATGCAAATGATTCCCGCTGTTTTCAAATTGCGGACAGGATCACTTTGTCTAAACCGCAGCAAATGCACCTTTCCGGGCTTCACGGAAGTGCTATCGGTTTTATTCTGTCAGCGGTTTTTAACCACAAATCTACCAGCCAGCTCAATCACCTCGTCATTCTGAGAGATGCAGAAGAGGCCGCTTATTTCCACAATACTTTTGAGAATCTTACGCAGGCGCTGGATATTTTTTATTTCCCCTCTTCATTTAAAAACAAAAAAAATTACCGGCTACTCAACAGCAGCCATGTCATGTTGAGGACGGAAGCTTTAACTAAAGTAGCAGGTGGAAGCAATAAGAAAGTGCTGATTACTCACCCTGAAGCATTGTTTGAAAAAGTGGTATTGCCCAAAACATTATCCGACAATATTATTTCCATTAAGCAAAGTGAAACGATTGATGTAAACAGTATACTCGACAGGTTTGTTGGGTACGGTTTTGAAAGAACAGATTTTGTGTATGAGCCGGGCCAGTTTGCAGTACGAGGCGGCATCCTGGATATTTACTCCTTTGGTAATGAGAAACCGTATCGGATAGAATTATTTGGCAATGAGGTGGACAGCATCCGGATATTTGATCCCGAATCGCAGTTAAGTGAACGGAAATTGTTACAGGTAAATATCATCCCCAACGTAGAAACTCAGTTTGAAACCGGCGATAAAGTTTCGTTATTGGAATTTTTACCGGAAAACACTGTCGTGTGGACCGAAGACTGGCAATTCATTAAAGAGAAAATAGTACAGCAGGAAGAAGACCTGGAACTATACCTGGAAGTAGTAAAAACCTCCACCGATACCCGGAAAGCTGCTGCCGATGATGATAGTGAAATAAATGAAAAGACAGATGTGAGCGAAGCGGATTTTGTGAAGGCGGGTGTAATTGAAGAGCAGCTTAAACAGCGGCATATCATTGAATTTGGATCCAAAAGCTATTTCGCTTCATTACAAAAAAGTTATTCCTCATCGGTTCTTCCATTTTCTATTAAATCACAGCCTGCTTTTAACCGCCAGTTTGATCTGCTGATAAAGAACCTCAAGGAATACGAAGCCAGCAAATACAACATCTATCTTTTTGCAGATAATCCAAAACAACTGGAGAGGCTGCATATTATTTTTACCGATTTAAAAGCCGAGATACCCGTTACGCCGGTGCCTACATCTATCCATGAAGGTTTTATTGATGATGACCTGAAAGTAATTTGCTATACGGACCACGAGATATTTCAGCGGTATCATAAGTATAAGGTTAAACAGGCTTTCAGTAAAAACAAAGCGCTTACTTTAAAAACCTTGCGTGACTTGCAACCCGGCGATTATGTAACCCATATTGATCACGGAGTAGGTGTGTACAGTGGTTTGCAGAAAATTGAAGCCAATGGTAAGATGCAGGAAGCCGTAAGAATTCAATACAAAGATGGTGACTTGTTGTACGTAAATATTTCTTCCCTGCATAAGATAGGCAAGTACAGCGGTAAGGAAGGGAGCGTACCCAAAATGAACAAACTGGGTAGTGATGTATGGAACAAGTTAAAAGAAAAAACTAAAAAGCAGGTAAAGGATATTGCCACCGACCTGATAAAATTATACGCCCAGAGAAAGAGCCAGGAAGGATTTATGCATAGCCCCGATAATTACATGCAGACAGAGCTGGAAGCTTCGTTTATTTATGAGGATACACCCGACCAGGGCAAGGCTACGGAAGATGTAAAAAGGGATATGGAAAAACCGGCACCCATGGACAGGCTGGTATGTGGCGATGTGGGATTTGGCAAAACAGAAGTTGCCATCCGGGCGGCCTTTAAAACCTGTTGCGATGGCAAACAGGCTGCCATACTGGTTCCTACTACTATTTTGGCTTACCAGCATTATAAAACATTTGGAGAACGGTTAAAAGATTTCCCGGTAACGGTGGATTTTATCAACCGTTTTAAAACGGCCAAAGAAAAAAAAGAAACTTTACAAAAAGTTGCAGAGGGAAAAATAGACATCATTATCGGTACACATGCATTATTAAGCAAGGATGTTAAATTCAAAGACCTTGGCCTGATGGTAATAGATGAGGAACAAAAGTTTGGTGTAACTGCAAAAGAAAAATTAAAACAGTTAAGAACCACGGTCGATTCCCTCACGCTAACAGCAACGCCCATTCCAAGAACCTTGCAGTTTAGTTTAATGGGCGCTAGGGATCTTAGCATCATCAATACTCCACCACCAAACCGCCAGCCGATTCAAACGGAAGTGATGGTATTTAATGAAGATGCCATTCGTGATATTATTTATTATGAAACCGAAAGAGGGGGACAGGTATTCTTTATTCACAACCGGGTAAACGGGCTGGCCGAAATGAAAGGATTTATTCAGGGGCTTTGCCCGGATGTAAGTATTGCTTATGCCCATGGGCAAATGGATGGCGACCAGTTGGAAGATACCATCCTTGATTTTATGGATAAAAAATATGATGTGCTGGTTTGTACCAACATTGTAGAAAGTGGAGTAGATATACCCAATGTAAATACCATCATCGTGAATAACGCTCACCAGTTTGGCCTGAGTGACCTGCACCAGTTGCGTGGCCGCGTTGGCCGCAGTAATAAAAAAGCTTTCTGTTACTTGATGGCTCCGCCTATGAGCACATTGCCAACGGATAGCCGGAAAAGATTGAGTACGCTGGAACAATATAGCGATCTCGGCAGCGGTTTCCAGATTGCCATGAGAGACCTTGATATACGCGGAGCCGGCAATATGCTGGGCGGCGAGCAAAGTGGATTTATCGCGGAAATAGGTTTTGAAATGTACCAGAAAATACTGGATGAAGCCATCAAAGAATTGAAACGGTCTGAATTTAAAGACTTGTTTAAGGAAGAAATTCAACAGCAGGATGACTTTGTAAAAGATTGCAGTATTGATACCGATCTTGAAATATTGATACCGGATACTTATGTTGAGAGCATCACCGAAAGACTGAGCTTATACAGCAGGTTGGACAACTGCGAATCTGAAAAAGACCTGGTGGATTTTCATACTGAAATGCTGGATCGGTTTGGCCCCATACCGGCGTCTGTGGAAGATCTTTTTACCACCGTTCGTTGCCGTAGAATTGCCGTGGAGCTGGGTTTTGAAAAGATGATGCTAAAGAACGAAACATTGAAATGTTTCTTTGTAAGTAATCCTGATTCACCCTATTTTCAGAGCGAAACATTTAGTGGCATTTTGCAATTTTTACAAAAAGGTACCAATAAAGCAAAACTTAAACAGGTTGGCAAAAATGGAATACTAGTGGTGGAAGACGTTAAAACTATGAAAACCTTGTATCATTTTTTAACCAGGATGAAAGAATCACTGGAATAATTTGTACTTTAAAACCGGCATTTTTATAAGCCATCTGCCATGTTGCAAATAATGACAGTGGCAATGGCCTGATTTTTTTTTGATTCCCGGGCTTACAAATTATTATGTTAAAGCCTGTATTTAATTTTGAAAGCGTTTTTATTTTTGCAAAGTGGAAGAACCTATAATATATCCCTTATTTAGAAATAGCAGTTGGAGCGAAGCCTGGACAAGTAGTCTTTTTCGCAGAAAGGCGATCGGTGCAATAGTGCTATTTATCGCCCTTGTACTTTTTCTACCTCATTTTTTTTCGGCAATTGAAAACCGGGAGGGCATTGTATTAAACGATTGGGTGTTAAATAGCCTGCCAGCCCGCGATTTCTCGGTCACTATTTTCATTTTTGTTTGGTCCACTTCATTACTTGTAATTTTTAGAAGTGTACAGCAGCCCGGCATCTTTTTAATGACCATATATTTAATGATTGTAATGACCATCATTAGATTGTTGTGTATTTCCATATTTGCGCTTGATCCGCCACCAGGGCTTATTGGTTTAAAAGACCCATTAACCAGTCTTACTTATGGAGGAACCGATATATTTATCACCAAGGATCTTTTTTTTTCGGGCCATACATCAAATTTGTTTTTGATTTATTTATGTCTTCAAAAAAAGAGGGATAAACAGTTTGCTTTATTGGCAACCATTATTGTTGGCTTGCTGGTGTTGGTACAGCATGTACATTATACAATCGATGTGATTGCAGCTATTATTTTTACCTGGTGTTTATTTACCCTTACAAAACGAAATGCTTTTTTCCAGGTTTAACTGCCCCATATCTCATTGCTGCAAAAAGCAGGGTGGTTCAAATACACCATCCTTTAAATATCATCATATATACAACTTGCCGGATATGTTTTTCGGAAAAAAGCTGATTTCATAAAACGAAAAACTGGTGCAAGTATGCCAATCGTTTCAAAGGGAGGCAACTTACACCAGCTAATATTTTATTCAACGTTCCATATCTTTTCGCAACAAATAGTGCTAAAAAAAGTGGGGGCTATTGCTTAGTTTCTTTAATACCTCCGATATGATACCCTGCTTTAGTAAAATCCTGATTTGTTATAAACCCGGATGCCTTAACCCGGTCAATACTTTTTTAAAGTCCTGTTCCCATTGTCTTTTTATCCTGGTCATTCAGGTATTTTTTGCCCCCCGGAATCAAACCTGGCAACATGCATAGTTGCAAATGATTTGTCGCAGAATGGAGGAAACCGGTAACAGAAAGTATATTTATTTTTTAACGCGGTTGATTAGCTTCATGTAAACCTTACCTGGTAATCAGACCGAACACTTTTTTATTGAACGCAAATTCAAATTGTTTCGTACGCTTTTATAACAGGCGATAAAAGGTAGCGGGATTCGTTTGACAACTCCATTGGTATAAAGTGGATTTTGACGGATAGTATTAATGACTGAAATTAGTAGTAGCTGTCAACAGAAAAACGGATCGCTTTTATGCTATACATTTTTACGGATCAGGATACTTTCAGTACGATCGGGCAAGTGGACAGTTTATCATCGATTGAATTGAGTTTAAAGGAGAGCCGGGTAAGTAATAAAAATGCATTTAACTTATTTCTTTTTTTACTATCTTTCTGTAATACATCATTTTATATGACTTTTGATAACCCCACCATAATTACCGCTGATGAGGATCTGATCAAAAGCCTTCAGCAAAACACCAGCCTCAAAAGAAAAGCGGAAGAGGAGCTCTTCAACCGTCATTCTTATTTTATAAAAGAAGGAATGAACCGGTATTCACTTCCCGAAGAGGAGGCATTTGATGCCTATTCAGATACCATCCTCAATGCTATTGATAATATAACGAGGGGGCTTTTTGAAAAAAGATCTACGCTTAAAACCTATCTCTACAGAATATTTAGTAACAAATGTGTTGACCTTATCCGAAAAAAAACGACCAATAAGAGCAGCATCCACCAAACAGCGCCTATTTCGGATATGCTGGGAATGATTGCTGATTCAGCCAGGACCGTTATTCAGCAGTTAATTGAAAAAACGGACCAGGATATTTTAAAAAACAAATTGAAACAATTGGGTGACAACTGCAGGAAAATACTAACGATGTTTGCCGATGGTTTCAATGATAAAGAGATTGCTTTATCAATGGAATACAAGACCGCCGAGGTGGTAAAAACAAGCCGCTTGCGTTGCCTGGAAAAGTTGCGGCAATTATATATTACTAAAAAAGACTAAAATGGAAGAGATGGAATACATTGAGGATTATTTTAACAGCCAGCCAACTGAAGCCGAAAAACAACAGTTTGCACAACGAATCTCCAATGATATTTCATTTGCGGAAAAAGTGGCCTTTTATATTTCAGCCAACGGGGCTATTAAAGAACAGTTGGAACAGGAAAAAAAACAGCAGTTCAGGGAAATCTACCAGCAACGAAAAGTACTACAGGTTACAAAATCGCCGGTCAGAAAAATATGGAGATACCTGGCGGCAGCAAGTGTGGTAGCGGCGGTTATGCTAATTACGTGGTTGATAACCGGCGACCAAAATTCGGCTGAACAATTAGCTGATCAATATATAGAGCAGCAGTTTAAAACTTTAAGCGTAACCATGGGAACGCAGGACAGCCTGCAAAACGGGCTTAATTTATTCAATTCTGGGAAATTTAAAGAAGCACAGCAACTGTTTGAAACATTCCTTAAAAATAATCCCGCTAATAGTACGGCAAAAAAATACGCAGGTGTTGCGTCTCTCCGTCTTTCAGACTACGAAAAAGCCCTTACTTATTTTTCTTTATTAGCATCTGACAGTTCTCTTTATAGCAATAGCGGCAAATTTTTAGAAGCCCTAACATTACTGAAGCGAAATAAAACAGGCGACCAGGCATCAGCAAAAATACTTTTGGAACAGGTAATTGCAACTGACCTGGAGGGAAAACAAAAAGCAATGGAATGGATAAAAAAGTTAGATTAATGAGTTGACTGAGTCAAAAAAAAAGGCCACCCGGATCGGATGGCCAAATCAATTTACAGCTATAAAATTACCAGCCTTTTTTAGCTACTCCATCTTTAACGGCTTCCAAAGCCCTCGCTTCACCAAGCATCGTGGTCATTTTATTACCCTTGCCGTCATGGCCCTGGGCCATATATCCGCCGCGGGCTGTTTTGGTTATCACCGCATCCTGCATGGGAACGTTTTTTTCTTTCGTTTTCATGCAATAAGCTGTTAACATGTTTGACATTTTGTAGAATTTATGGTTAATAAATATGGGTGAAGTAGTAAACTTCACGGTACAAGCTACTAAAAATATTGGTTTTAGCAAAAAATACACGGAATCGCAATGAAGACCGGATTGGAAAATGTGGCATAACTGCCGGCAAAGCGGGAAATAAACAGGCTACCTTTCGGTAGCCTACTTAACACTAAAAAGAAAAAAACCAGTATATGTAGAATCCAGCCTCCATGAAAAATCACTTTGAGATGGACAGACTAATATAGATTGATCAATGATAAATGATCTAAATCAAGCCGATCAATTTAATAAATGATAAGTTATAGTATTCCTCCTGCACTTTCTTTTCATCCTCAAAAATTGTTATTCGATATACTTTTACTCCCGGATTAGCCATCGCCCGGTTATTAATAACTCCCTGAAAAAATAATGCGGTGATAAGGGATATTAAGCATAGTATGCTGCAATCCTTCAATGTATGTTTCATAATCAGTTGAATACTTTCTACCACAAATGTACCGTTCGGAATTTGTGCAGGCAACCACATAAATGTGTGGATTAATACCCTGGTAATTATCAAAAAAAAGAAATATTTTAATCGATGATGCCGAATTATGTTTGCAGGAATTAAAAAGCTACTTTTTCTTAATTTGCCTTTACAATGATTTCAATTTTACGAATGCAAGATTTTATTGAGTATTTCATTTTAAAATTGAAATGGACTGTTTAAGCCATGCTCTCAAACCAGGGGGCTATTTATCATACCCTGTTATTTTTTACATAATGAAGTTGAACAAGGCCACTATCAAAAGACTTTGATCCTGTTAAATTTAACGCCAATATAGATCGGCCCTTTTTAAATAATGAAATGCCGTCCCCCAGTAAAACCGGTATAACCGAAATGATCAACTCATCTATTAAATTGTCATTGAGTAAACTATCAATTAGCTCCGAACCTCCGTCAACAAATATATTTTTACCCTCTGTATATTTTAATCTCCCCACTAATTCGCCCAGGTTGCCATTGTAAAAATGAAGTGAACCATTGGAGGGTCTTGCATCTCTTGTTATCACATAACATTCTCTGTCAGCGTGCGGAAAATCACTCACCATCGACGTCACCTTATCATAGGTTTTCCTGCCAACAAGAACTGTATCGACTGATTTGATAAAATCACTATACCCATAATCCTCTCATTCCCGTTCTACAATTGACAGGAAAGAAAGATCATCATCCTTTGCAGCTATATATCCATCCAGGCTGGTGGCAATAAAGATTACTACTTTTCCCATAACCGACAGTTCAATCTAATCAGCGGTGAAAATTTAAACGATCCTATCCTTAAAGGCTTTTGCAACTGCCTCGCTTTTACTATTCACGTGCAGTTTTTCATATATTTTTTTTATATGGCTCCTTACCGTGTCGATTGCGATAAACATCCCGGAGGCGATCATTTTGTAACTGTACCCATCTACCAATAATTGAAGCACCTGTTTTTCACGGTCGGATAAATTGTAATCCTCGCCCTTTTCATTATTCATGGAGGAGAACATTTTTAACACCTGGGTAGCAATGGAAGCGGTCATGGGGGCGCCACCGGTTTGCGCTTCCGCTATGTACTCCAGCAGTTTTCCGGGGGGCGTTTTTTTAAGAATATAGCCATTGGCGCCATTGCTAATTGCCTGGAAAATATTTTTATTATCATCAAATACAGTAAGCATTAATATTTTAACTTCGGTGTTCACCGCCCTTATCCTTTTCAACCCTTCTATTCCGTTTACCCCCGGCATGTCAATATCCATTAAAATCACATCCGGGTTAAAGGCCTCTACTTCATCCACTACGTTATCACAATTTTTGAAACCGGCCAGTACATCAAATCCTTCCGAACCGCTGATGAGCATGGTAAGGCCCTCTCTTAACTGGGGATTATCTTCGTATAGCAATAATTTAATCATACAATTTAAATGAATGGTGGTTGACAATAACTTTTCCTTAACAAATTTAAATGCTTAATCACAACTTTGCAACCACATAATAATGTGAGTCAATATTCAACATTTCGCAGAGCGCCAACCGGCCACTCTGCGAAATGTTGACGGGTCCTATTTATAAATTATCTGCAAAGGCAGATTCTCTACCGGGCTTCCCGGAACTGTCCTTTTTGCAGTACCAGTCTGTGGTAAATTGCGTGAATTATATGTGTAAGTATACTCCATCGTTTCTTCGAGAGTCAAATTTTCATCTTTATGAACCTCTTTTGAAATATTATTCTTTGATGGAATAAACCAAACGAGTTTTAGAAACTCGCTAACCGCGATAAGGGGATTGTCTTTATTATCGTGCTCATACTCAATATGCCCTGCAGGCACAAGTACCTGCGTTACAGGATTAACAATAAACAAATTGGTCCTGGTGAGGTTACCTGTGGCACTATAGGTAAAATCAAATTTCATCAGGTCTGAAAGTGGCCCAAATAATGAGGTGCGTACCGTAGCGCTTGTTACCTGGTTGCCATTGTAAACATAATCAGTGCGACCAATCACGGTGTTGGTATTATCCTTTACTTCTACCTTTTCCAGCTTATTGTTTACATAAACGGGAAGCAGTTTTTCCCCTTCGCTGGTATTTACTTCACTCATTCTTTTTTGAGCATCATACGAAATATTATAAGTAACCGCTGCCCCACCCGATGCCAGTTCATCTTTTACCACAGCCTGTTTCAATGTACCATCCGGGTTATAGGAAAAACTTAAAAATTCATCCCCAAACATAATCTTTTCCAGCTTCTGCGTGCTTCCTGCAGGTGTCTCTTCACTTTTATCCTTTTTGCAGGAAGTAAAAAATAATATTGATGATACTAATAATGCACTGATCATTTTTCCGTGCTTAAATAACGTTGTCATTCTGCTAATAATTTTTAATAATTAAATAAATATTTACAGGTACAAAACTATTGCCCCGGATGAGCATCGGCAACAGCATAAAGATGTGATTTTGCAGCTTCTTTACTTGGCAGGAGATTGGTTCAACAAAAGCAATACCTTGACATAAAGGAAGTGGGATACAATACTGTGCAGTTGTTAATATATATGAACAGGGGATAAAACCGTAGGTTGATTTTTTTATGAGCCAGGCAGAAGAATTACCATTCAACCTGGATGGCAGGCTCCGCCGATCTTTTATAGGGATCGCACTCCTGTGCTTTTTATTTTTATGGAGCGAAATAAAAACTCACTGCTTCACGCCTTGCGGAGTTTAACAACAAAGAAATCTACAGACACAAAATTTTATCAGAAAACCAGGTTACTAAAAACCACGTCCGCCTGTAATTACCTTGTAGACTCCTGGTAACCTGGAACGCAACAGGGCACCTGCTGCAAAACAAATACCCAGCACAATCACCGGCGCCACAAAATAAGTCAACAACCGATGATAAGGGAAACTGCTCCAGGCATGAAACAAATACATAGTCAGGTATTCAATAACCGGTACATGCAATCCATAAATGATAAACGAAAAAGAAGTAGCCCATACAAACCATTTTTGATGCATACACCAGCGTACCAAATCATCGCCCCCATACCATACGGCAATAATACCGGCAAGTATGGTAATGGCATGCATTGCAATCAGTATCCAAAAAGTAACGGCACTGCCAGGCTCTAATTCAAACGCCATGAATGATTTGATAATGCTGATTCCAATAAAGAACAACCAACCAAGGTAATGACTGTACCATTCGGGCTTTTTATCGATAGGGTAATTTGTTTTATTTAACCAGATTCCAAATGAAAAAAACAATATGCCCTGCCCTTCAATGAAAATTAATTGAAAGCCAAGAAACCAAAACAGCAATACAATACTAAACCAAATGGCGGGATACCGCAGCACTGCCCACCTGATAACAGGATACAGCATGTTATAAATAAACAGGCTTCGAATAAACCACAACTGGAATGAAACGGGCACCAGTGCCCAGCGGTAAAGTATACCACCCCAGCCAATTTCGGTATACGGACGGTTATCGCCTAACTGATCAACATCGGCAGCCTTCACGAGCTGTGCCGTAAAAGGAAATTGCTGTAATAAAAAAGTAATAAGCAAACCTATGGCACTCCACGCAAAAAAGGGGATCATCAACGTGCTGAACCGATTACTGATTCGTTCCGCATACGGCTTATAATCCCGGAGGGCAAAAATATACCCTGAAATAATGAACAACATCGGTATACGAAACCTAAGGGCTCCATTTGCCAGAAAATATTCAATAAAGGTTGTAAAGGTCAGGTCTTCATTAACGGTAGTAAATGGTTGCAGGTATCCCTGCTTTAAATTATATCCATGCACCAGCATTAATAACGCAATACAAACAAAAGAATAAAAGCGAAATTTCTGGCTGATAAAGCGATTCATAAAATATAGTTCATTAATTATTGCAGATTATAGTACAACCCGGGTGAAAATATTGAATGAAACCTTGATTGTAACCACACCGCAGGTTGTAAGAATAAACCGGGTTTAGTCAAAAAACTCCCCTTCAGATGCCAGGAGCGTTATTGAGTGGTATACTAACCTTTACGGCTGTTCCTTCTCCATGCCTTGATTGAATCTGTAATTTCCCATTCATCGCATCTGCACGTTTTCTCATATTGCCCAGGCCATTACCACCATCTGCCGCCGCTACGTCAAATCCAATTCCATCATCCTGTATCAACAGGGTTAATACTTTATTTTTCACAAATACCTTCAATAAAACTTTTGATGCGCCTGAATATTTAGCTGCATTATTAACGGCCTCTTTAAAAACCAAAAAGAAATCCCGCCGGGCTTCCATATCTAATTTTATATCATACACCATATCCTCCACAATAAAATCCAATTCAATTTCCTTTGGTTCCAGTACATTCGTAGCAAACTCCCTCATGCGGGCAATAATCTTCTGCATGCTGTCATTGCTTGGTTTAATACTCCAAACAATATCGTCCATTGCGTCCATCATTCGCTGGCTGTTATCTGTAATCTTTGTAAGGTATTCGGTCGTTTTTACTGCATCGTTACTCATTTTGCTTTTTGCCATCGAGCTCAAAATATTGATTGTACTCAAAGTACTACCCATATCATCATGCAGATCCCTTGCAACCCGGTTTCTTAATTTCTCAACTGCCATTAACCTTTTAACCCGCATATCGTGAATGCCGTAAATGATCAATGCTATAAAAAAAAGCAAGGTGCTCACAAACCACCGGGTTCGCCAGAATGAAGGCTTTATAAAAATTCTCACCTCGGTGATTTTTTTTGATCGCTGTCCTTCAATATTCTCACAATAAATTTTGAAGGTATATTTTCCGGGAGGCAACAAAGAATAATTTACAGCCGTAGACCGGTCTGCCTTTATCCACTCTTTATCCAACCCCTCCATTTTATAATAATACGTAAGCCTGTCACGCTGCATATAACTAAGTGATGCAAAAAAAATGGAGAAGGAATTTTGATTATTGGATAACTTAATTTCCCCTGTCTGCAACAAAGAATCAATTGGGAAAAACTCGTTGAAGATTTTAAAATCAGTAATCGTTAC
This sequence comes from Ferruginibacter sp., assembly GCA_031424955.1. Lineage (GTDB taxonomy): Bacteria > Bacteroidota > Bacteroidia > Chitinophagales > Chitinophagaceae > Ferruginibacter. The sequence continues at coordinate 39,889 of JANPIJ010000274.1, forward strand.
AGGCGGTGGTGGCTGGTTGATGGAATAAACAGAAGGATGAAATATAATCATGGCATTACTGCCTGCAAACACGATATGCCCGTTGCTGAGTATTAAATCCGCTACACTGGTTTTTTCACCTAACACAATGCCATCTTTTCTTCCATAAGGAGTTAGCCGGTGGTTGTTCGGATTGTACCGGCAAAGTCCGTTCGATGTAATGATCCAGAGAAATCCACTTTTATCCATCCGTAACCGTTCTACTGTGTTAGATGGCAACCCATCTGCATAGGTGACCAGTTTAACTGTTTGCCTTTTTTTATTGATAAAATTTAATACCCCGGCTCCCAATACAATGATGCTGTCATTTAGCTGCTCTATATCATTGCCGGTATTGCTGTAAAGGCTATTGGGGCCATTGTTTACAGTGTAGCGTTGTATCATTTTTCCATCTGCCGGATTAATGGCATAAAAGCCCTTTTCGTGTGTGGATAGCCAGATCCATCCCTGCCTGTCAATAAATACTTTGTAAATAATTGATCCAATATCCTGTACTACAGTAAATTTTTGATCAGCATATTTTATTAGCCTGCCAGCCTGCGTACCAAACCACAATTGTCCCTGCCTGTCTTCTGTTATATACCTGATGGTACTGTTATTAAATTCGGGGGGCATCAGGTAACGGGTAGTTTTTTTACCCGGGTGATGTACCAACAGTATTCCATCGTTGCACCCCACCCACACATCGCCGGTTGTCGTTTGCCTGCTCATGCACCAGGTATTTTTTATATCATTTTTTGCAGCTTGTGACCAACCCGGGGGAGGAGGCTGAACATAAACGAAATTTTCTTTTCGTTGAAAATCCTTATCCATTGTTTTTACGCCGATTCCCCACGAAGTAAACCACAGATCCCCATCCGGCATTTCGAGTATATCTGTGATATAGGTAGCACTTTTTTTATTATCAAACATTAAATTAATTACTGAATAGGCATTGCTCCCAAGCGACGTAAAATAAAGGCCCTGGTCAGTAGCAATCCAAATGCCGCCATCCTTATCTTCCATTACCTGGAAAACCTCCTCGTAATTAATATTGATGTTATCGTTGCCTGATGCACTTTTATGAAATTGAAAACGTTTAAGGCCCGTGTTGTAATTAAACAAAGTCCCCTTTCCATATATCCACAGATTGCTGTTTTTATTTTCATAAAAATGATAAAATGCAGAGTACCCAGCCGGCCCCGTATTTAAACCAATGGTGTCATGCGTCAAATACCTGCTACCCGTACTATCCAAACAGTATTTCTGTTGAGTGTCCATATTGGCCCCCGGCCATCCAAAAATCCAAATACGCCGTTGCCGGTCAATATATATTTCTGAAATCTTATCCTGAACTTTCTCATTATTTAATACATCCAGGTTGGCGGGGTTGTATACCCTGCTCCACATTTGTTTGGAGGACCTGTTGTAAATGCATAAGCCGCTGTCCGTGCCTATCCACACCTGCTGCTTAAGCGAATCATCATATACCCCGCGTAAGCTATTTTTCCATCCGGCCGGTAATCGGAAAGGATTATTTTCAACAAATGCATGCTCTTTTTTATCAAACTGCAAAATGCCATAGCGGAGTATGTTGAGGTAAATTTTTCCATACGAATCCCTCCAGGTATAAAAGTCCGACCTTGGTGGAATCTCCAGTAATGTTTTGAGGGCAATTTTTTTATACGTGAAATTGGACGGATCAAAAATGCCAAATTCCCTGATAGAAGTATAGGCAAGAAAAAGTTTCCCACTATCCGCTGGTATTATTTGAAACACCCTTGCGTCGGGCATTATATCACTTCCTGGTTTGCTGCTGTTGAACTGGATAAATTTTCTTCCATCAAAGCGCTGGAGTCCATTGGCAGTACCTACCCAAATAAATCCCTTTTCATCCTGGTAAATACTACTTACCACATTACTGGAAAGGCCAATACCATCATCGGTAGTAAAACGGTTGAAAGTAAAACTTTGTGCAAAACTTAGCTTGCAAAAAATTGACATCAGGAATATAAAAGAGGCAATTCTCATATATGTTTACAAATCTAATAATTGTACTGATTGAATGTAAACTAAAAAAAGAAGCGTCAACAGGAAAGCCTGGCTTTACAAAAAACCAGGGCTTTATTGTTGATGTGCCGTGCTTCTAAAATTACGTAGATTTATGTATGCGCTATAGCTGGTTACATTGAGCGTTATCGCATTTTATTCCTGCTTTGCAAAATGAAATCTCATTATTTTACATACTATATAAATAGACTATTACCTGCTTTATTTCCCAAAACCCCTTAGCGCCTGGTGATCTTACCGCTTCCGCTTACCTGTGTTTCAACAGTTGCCGGATTCCCCAGATAAACAATATTGCCTGAACCCGAAATGGTAGCCTTTAGTTTAATAACTGCCTTTAATTCAATATCGCCCGAACCTGAAATGTGAGCATTTGCCTCAGCCACTTCTGTACTACCAGCATCAATTTTCCCGGATCCATTGATGGAATAAGAAGCCGTATTGTACTGACTATTTCCAATGAAAATATAACCTGACCCATTGATAGACGCGGTTAAATCAGTATTCACAAAATTTTTCGCCTCCATTTTCCCTGATCCGTTAATACGCATACCAGCTAAGGCAGGGAGGGTAACAATTGCTTTTATATTATTGTTCTTTACATTGTACACATTGGGCTTAAATTGCAAATACAAGGTACTGCCTGCCACTTTCGTTTCATAAATGGGTAACAGGTTTTGGTATCCCGTCAATGTAACATTATATGCTACACCATAATTAATAGCAGCTTCTCCACCTCCGCCGAGCTCAACATTGGTAAATGCCGGCAATGCCCGCGTTTCGGTAATGATAGCGCCCTTACCCCTGACGGTTTCCTTATTACAGGAACTAAATAAAGTTATACTGCATACCAGCACTATTAAAATCCCTTTCATTATATCTTCTTTTATGTATCAATTCTATGACAGACACAAAAATATCTGAATAGCATTGTACAGGCAACCACATAAATGGGTGAAGTGTGCATACACGCGAATGAACTGACATTGTCTGGCGAATCAACTTTAACAGGTGCATGTTCATTCACAATAATCTTGCATGTTGAAGCCCCAACTTCTCCTGGAGGAGATACCCTCCAATAATCATCCCGACCGCGTGATTAATATAATTTGACGGAAATACGAAAAGTATAATTTAAAAATGACGGGGGTTGTATTGACCCATGCGATTAAATGCTTTTATAAAAAAACGCCTTACTAAAAAAGGCTATCCCCTTACCTATGCATATTCATGTGATCTCCTTATAAGCTGTGCCATGATAAACGGCAATATATGCGGATGAAATGCAATCCTTGATTTTGCTCATCTCATTTAACCTAAACAGTTGCCTTTTTTCACATGGTCATGCGATTGTAAACTGATATTTTTCGAAGCAAATTTGTGTAATAAAATTAATAACCGTTGTAACAGCAACACAAATAAAAACATCATGAAAAAATTAATCGCAATGGCTATTGCCATTTTAATTACAGCATCCATCGCAGCATTTGCAACAGAAAAAGAACCAGCTTCAGTGATCACTAAACAATTCAACTATCAACTGTCATTTAGCAAGATTGTTGTAGCTGATGATATTGATCTGCAGTTAACAGAATGCAGCAATAAAATTATTGATATAACCGGCGAAAACGCGGACGTTGAAAAACTAGAATGGAAAATTAAGGGAGATATTCTTTACCTGGGTAGCAAAAAAGGATCTCTACAAAACAAGGTGAAGGTCAACATCAACGTAAATCAACTTAAGGAGATCATCGTAAAAGGTAAATCAGCCATACATTCTGTGGGTGCATTGCATTCACCAAACTTAAACGTGTACATAGCGGATGATTGTTTTGTGTCAATCAAAAATACCGGGCAAATCTATGTTATAAATGGCTTTGACACGGAAGTTGACATAAAGAGAATGGTTGGCGAAGTGGTAGTGGCAAACTTATAAGATAGGGGGTTGAGGATTGCCAAAGGTAATACCTTACCGTAAGGCCTTTTAAAAAATCTCTTTCCTGCAAAGTCAATGTATGCAGTTGCACTTAGACGGTGAAGGTTTTTATACAATCATTGTTATTCCTTTTGCAATTCATGCGACAAATAATGCACCCCACCCGTGTTACACTATCATCAAAAACTTTAAGCCAATACATTTGTTAAACCAATTGATGAGTTTAAAGTCAATAGCCCTGCATACAGCCGGGGAGATAAAACGAAGACTTCAGGATTCAGTTTTTTTCACATCAATATGTGATTACAGTAATAATATTTTTATCTCATCTTTGAGTTTCCGGAATATAAAAAATATCGTATTCAATAAAACTAAAACAACACTAACATGGAAAAGAAATTAATGAGCTTCATGGACTACTTTTTTACCGTCTTGTTATACCTCTCGGGCGAAGATGCTTCTGAAAAAGCGCCGATCAATCATATATTATAATTGCTGAAAAAATTTGAAATCATTTCAATAATTTTGATTTTAGTGTATCCTTCAATAAGGATATGCAACATGCTTTCATTACCAGCGGTACTACATTTGATCATGTAGTGTATCTGAAAAAACTACCGGATCTTGCATCTTCCATCTTGAATATCTTCGGAATAGCCAGGTAGATTTTTTTATGATATAGATCCAACAGGAACCGAACCTCACTTCAGCTTGGTACGGAAGACGGAAGAATTTCAATATCTATTTCACATTCATCTATTCATCTACGGCTTAGTTTTAATAAAATAAAACAGCAAACCGCAAGAACGAAGCTATTGAAACCTGTATGCAAATGGCACGGTTTGCACCGGCTTATTCATTGTAACAAAAAAAATAGCCCCGGCGATTAACCGGGACTACCTGTATCTTGAAATTAATATTTTCAACAATAATACCTACACATCTATTTTAGCATATTTGGCATGTGTCTCAATAAACTCTCTTCTTGGCGGTACTTCATCTCCCATCAACATACTAAATACCAAATCAGCCTCAGCGGAACTTTGAATAGTAACCTGTTTTAAAGTCCTGGTGGCAGGATTCATAGTTGTTTCCCAAAGTTGTTCAGCATTCATTTCACCTAAACCTTTGTACCGCTGGGTAGTTACGCTATCATCCTTTCCTTGTCCGAATTTTGCGATCAGCCCCTTACGTTCTGCATCAGTCCATGCATAATCCTGGTCCTTCCCCTTTTTTACAAGGTATAATGGGGGTTGGGCTATGTACACGTAACCCTGCTCTACCAGTTCTTTCATATACCTGAAAATGAACGTCAATATTAGTGTGGCAATATGGCTTCCATCCACATCGGCATCGGTCATTATAATCAACTTATGATACCGCAGCTTAGAAAGATCGAGTGCTTTGGGATCTTCAGGTGTGCCAATTTTTACTCCCAATGCAGTAAACATGTTCCTGATTTCCTCGTTGTCATAAATCTTGTGTTCCATTGCTTTTTCCACATTCAATATCTTACCTCTCAAAGGAAGAATTGCCTGGTAGCTTCTGTCTCTGCCCTGTTTGGCTGTTCCACCTGCGGAGTCTCCTTCCACCAGGTATAGCTCACAACGGTTTGGATCTTTATCGCTGCAATCAGCCAGTTTACCGGGTAATCCGCCCCCGGTTAGTACACTTTTACGTTGTACCATTTCTCTTGCCTTCTTGGCCGCCGCCCTAGCCTGTGCTGCAAGGATTACTTTTTGTATGATGGTTTTAGCATCTTTCGGATTTTCTTCCAGGTAGGCATTCAATACGCGGCTTAAAGTACTGTCAACCACCCCCATTACTTCATTGTTTCCCAGTTTGGTTTTTGTTTGTCCCTCAAACTGTGGCTCGGGCACTTTTACAGATATAATCGCACTCAACCCTTCCCTGAAATCGTCCCCTTCAATTTCTACCTTTGCCTTTTCAAACATTCCTTCCTTCTCACCATAGCTTTTAAATACCCTGGTGATGGAACGGCGAAAACCGGCCACATGCGTACCACCTTCAATGGTATTGATATTATTTACGTAACTAAAAAGATGTTCCTGGTAGCCGGTATTGTAAATCATAGCCACCTCTACCGTTACATTACTTGCGGCATCGTAACCATCGCAATAAATTACGGTTGGCAATAATGGGTTCCGGTTGGCATTCTTATCCAGCATTTCTACAAATTCCACAATTCCACCTTCGCTGTAAAAAGTTTTTGTATACGATTTTCCGTTCTCATCTATTTCCCTGAGGTCGTTGATGATGATGGTTATCTTCCTGTTCAAAAAAGCCAGTTCTCTCAGGCGGCCTTCCAGTATCTCGCGGTTATAAATGCCGGATGAAAAAATGGTCAGGTCGGGCCAAAACTGCACAGTAGTACCGTGTGTTTCAGATTCGCCGGTTTCCCTTACGGGATATTTAGGTACCCCTTTTGAATATTCCTGTTCAAATGATTTTCCATCCCGGTTTACTGTTACGTGCAATTTACTGCTCAGCGCATTCACGCAACTTACCCCTACTCCATGTAAACCACCCGAAACCTTATAGGAATCCTTATCAAATTTACCACCCGCATGCAAAACAGTCATTACCACTTCTAACGCACTCCGGTTCTCTTTTGTATGGAGGCCGGTCGGAATACCGCGTCCGTCATCCGCAACGGTGATAGAGTTATCTTCATTAATGGTAACCATGATATTGCTGCAATAACCTGCCAGCGCTTCATCAATGGAGTTATCCACTACTTCGTACACAAGGTGATGCAATCCCTTAACGCCGATATCGCCATTGTACATGGCCGGACGTTTGCGAACTGCTTCTAAACCTTCTAAAACCTGGATGCTGTCGGCGCCATAGCCGTGAATGTCGGGGAGTACTGCTTCTTCAATTTCTGTGCTCATATCTTGGGCAAATTCACTTTAAAATTATCAATATCTATATTCGTGCAAATATAAGGAAAATCAAGGGTTTAAGGCAATTAAAAGCGGCTTATTTACGGATTTGTTTCCACATAGATTTCACAAAAAAGGAAGAGAAAATAACAAAAGAAATAGGCTGGTACGGAGCAAAAAACGAACATGCACCGTCTACCTGGGCAATTTTGCCATTTTTTTGTCATAATTAATCTAATTGGTATGCATAGCCTTAAGTCACTCATTTTTATTAGCCTTATTCGTGTATATTTGTATCGAAGGTTATCAATGAATCAGGTAAAAAACATATTGGAAATTGCGCAAAAACAACCACTTCTGTATAATGAACTGGATGTATTGCAGGATATTGACCGATCGGTTCCCGGTTCGGTTCACTATGCTATAAAGCGGTACAAAAAACTACCACAATGGAGTATTGAAGATACTGGCATCCTGGAATACCATTATAAAAAAAACAACGCAGAAGCCAATTATCTTGAACTAAAGTTTTGCATTTCGGGCAATGTATATTGCCGTCAAAAGCAAACGGAGTGTGACATGTGTAAATTCAATGCATCGAAGACCTGTGTAGAGAAGGTTGAAAGTGTAGACGTGTTGAGCTTTAGTTTTAAGCCTTCTTATCTTACCCAATTTGTAAAGGGGAAAAAACAGCTCAATATATCTGATGAAGTGCTGTCTTTTTCGCATGGCACTTCTTTTTCAAAGCAACTGCCTCTTTGCGGTAAAACCAGGAAAGCCATTGAGGCATTACTGAATCATACTTATACCGATACACTTGAAAATATATTTGTAAATGCCCAAACCCAGATATTGCTGTTGTATAGCATGGATTGCATGCTGGGAGATAAAGAGGAAGTATTTACCTGTAAATTTCTGGCCAATGCAGATGATCGTGAAAAGATTACCAAAGCGAGGGAAGTATTATTGCAACATATTGGCGAACCCTTAACCATTAAGGAACTAAGCCGGAAAGTAGCCATTAATGAATGCTATCTTAAAAAAGGCTTCAAGGAACTGTTTGGTACCACCATATTTGATTTCTATCAGAGCCAGCGCATGGAGCATGCAAAATACCTTTTATACGAAAAAGGACTGAGCGTAACTGAAGTATCCCTACTCCTTGGTTACTCCTCCATTTCTCATTTTAGCACCGCTTTCAAAAAACACACCGGCATTAAACCGTGTGAATTATTACTCCGGTAATTTTCTTCTTTCCGTTTTGCGTAAACTGAATTCCCTTATATGTAAGCACCTTCAACATGGTTAAGTTTTCTTTGCATTTATAAAATAAATCAGGAAACCTTAAATCATCGGCTTTATATTATGTGTAGAATACCAGTATTAACTATAGCCATTTTGTTTTTGTCGCTAACCGCAATATCCCAAAACAACATTAGCGGAAAAATTGTAACCAAAGATGGCTCCCCTGCTCCAAACGTAAATGTCGAACTGAAAGAATTAAAAAAATTTAGTATCAGTGATTCTGAGGGCGCTTTTAAACTTACCAATATCGATAACGGTACTTATCATATCATCGCTTCATTTACGGGCCTTCGTACACAACAACAGGTAATTATATTGAAGGACAATGAAAATGCTTTAGTAAATTTTTTGCTGATGGAAAATGCCAGCGAATTACAGGAAGTGATTGTGAATTCAAAAAAAGGACTCAATAACCAGGTGGTTTCTGCGGGGAAAGTAGCCATTGATCCCCTGGACCTGCCCCAAAGTATCACTGTAGTAGGCCAGGCGGTTATAAGAGATCAGCAATCGCAGCGATTGAGTGATATCATTAAGAATGTAAACGGCGTTTACCTCTCCACTACAAGGGCCAGTACGCAGGAAAGCTTTTCTGCCAGGGGGTACGGTTTTTCAAGCAGCAATATGTTTAAGAATGGCTCAAGGGTAAACACCGGTACCATGCCGGAAATAAGTTCACTTGAAAAAGTAGAAATATTAAAAGGTAGTGCCGCCATTTTGTACGGCAATGTGGCTCCCGGTGGAATTATCAATATGGTCACCAAACAACCTAAGTTCTATTACGGCGGGGAAATATCATTGAGAGCAGGTAGTTACGGACTACTAAAGCCGGCATTTGATGTATTTGGCCCCTTATCCAAAAAAGCGGCATTCCGGGTAAACGGCACATACGAAAAAGCGGGGAGCTACAGGGATGTAGTGAAATCTGAACGCTTTTATATTAATCCTTCCTTGCTGATTAAATTGGGGGAGCGTACACAATTATTAGTTCAGGGCGATTACCTTGATCATAATTTTACGCCAGACTTTGGCATCGGATCACTTAACAACACCATTATACCCACTGTACCCCGTTCCCATTTCGTAGGCACTTCGTGGCAATATAACAAAGCGAAACAAAATACTGCCACTGCCACCCTAAAACACGAATTTAACAATAACTGGAGTATCAATGCCACTGGTTCATATCAGCAATACAAAAGAGATTATTACTCAACAGAACGAGTGCAGGCATCAGCCAATGGTGATTGGGCAAGGCCATTAAATAAAATTCAGTCACAGGAAGATTATGTATTAGGTAATATTGACCTGGTGGGTAAATTTAAAACCGGTTTTGCAGAACACACCCTGCTTACAGGAATAGATGCAGACAGGTATTTTACTACCAGTTATACTTTTAATAACCCCTTAATATATGACACCATCAATATATTGGATGCCGGCAAATTTACTCCCCGTACAAATATTCCGGTCGCCTCAAAACTAACACGGGTGCAAACCCCCATTAACAGAATGGGTGCATATATACAGGACATGATAAGCATTTCACCCAAATTGAAATTACTGGCAGGCGTTCGCTGGTCGATGCAGCAGTCAGCAGCCGCCACCACTGCTTATCTTGTAAAAGATAGCATGGCAAAGGGTAAAGCTGCCCAGGTGAGTGCATTTTCTCCAAGGGTTGGTTTGGTATACCGTCCATCTCAAAATATATCGGCTTTTGCGAGTTATTCCAATTCATTTTCTGTAAACAGCGGTACCGATGTATATGGTAATGCTTTACAGCCATCTCTTATTGATCAATATGAAATTGGCTTGAAGAACGATTTCATAAAAGGCAAGCTATCAGTAAATATCACCATTTATAAAATAATAAATAACAACCTGGCACAAACAGCTCAATACGCTGCAGATGGAATTACTCCCAACAATAATACTTTATTAAAAGAACTGGCCGGCGAAACCACCAGCGATGGCATTGAAGTGGATTTTAACAGCCAGCCGGTAAAAGGCCTGAATATATTGGCCGGCTACAGTTATAACAACATGCGATATACCCATACTAAAAAAGCGAAGGGGAATTATATTCAAGGCGAACGACTGGTAAATACACCTGCCCATTCTGCCAATACCAGCGTATTTTATACCTTCCAAAAGGGCCATTTGAAGGGCCTTAAAATTGGTGCAGCCGCATTTTATATTGGTGACCGTTTGGGTGGCTGGAATAATACCCAGCAACAAACGCAAAACTATTCCAGGCTGATACCGGTGAGCGGATTTACTACGGCCGATATTTCAGCGGGCTACAGCTATAAAAAAATATCCCTGATGGTAAAGGTTTCTAACCTTTTTAATACCTACAATTATTATGTGCACGAAAATTATAGTATCAATCCAATAGCTCCCCGGCAATTTATTAGCACGATTGCCTTCAAGTTTTAATAGCATTTAGCAAAATTTCAACATGCCACCGATAATGGTGGCCTGTTGAATAAAACATAAACTACAACAAGTTGAAGACTCTTTTTAGAAGAATACATCTTTACCTGGCGTTTGCAGCCGGACTGGTGATAATGACTACCTGTTTTACCGGCGCGGTATTGGTTTTTGAAGAAGAATTACAGCACTTATTTCACAAACAAAGATATTTTGTACAGCCGGGACCGGCGACCAGGCCAATTGAAGAAATTATTGCATCCCTCCAGAAGAAAGAACCAGCCGCACTTATCAACGGATTAAAGATCTACACCGATAGCAGCCGAACCATTGAGGTATCTTACACACTTATAAAGAATGAGGATAAAAAAGGAGCTCAATCCAGGTTATTGAAAGCAGCGCCTGCAAAAATAAAACCTGGTGCAAAAGGCAATGGCCGGTTGATTGCCTTTGTAAATCCATATACAACAGAAATAATTGAATTGTATAGTCACCAGGATAGTTTTTTCTTCACTATGATGTCGCTTCACAGATGGCTTTTGGGTGGTGATACCGGAAAATTAATCGTGGGCATTTGCACCCTGATTTTCCTTTTCATCCTAATTACGGGCATTATCTTGTGGTGGCCCAAAAACCGAAATATACTGGAACAGCGTCTTAAAATGAGGTGGAAAGGAGGGTGGAAAAGGGTGAATCATGACCTGCATATCGTATTTGGATTTTATTCCGCCATATTCCTTTTCATTTTTGCCTTTACAGGGTTGGCATGGTCATTTACCTGGTTCAATAAAGGAATTTATAAAGTGACCAACTCGTCCATGCAACAACTCAAACCTCCCGCTGGTGTATACCTGCCAAATGCCAGAACACTCTCCTTTGGTGAAATATTTCAATGTATTAAGGAAAAGGTGAATTCAGTTAAATATTATAATATAACAGCGCCAAAAGATACAATTGCTCCTTATACCATTTCGGTGTTGCCATACAAAGCCAGTCATGAGTCTGCAGTTGATCTTTATTATGTAAACAGGTACGAGGCTGTTATCATGCAATATCAGCAATATGGCGACCGAAACCTTGGGCAGCGGGTGCGATCTGCCTTTAAGCCTATTCATACGGCGGCTATTTGGGGTACGCCATCCAAAATAATTGGATTAATCGTTTGCATTTTGGGAGTCATTTTCCCGGCTACTGGTTATATAATGTGGTGGCAACGAACCAATAAGGCATCGAAGAGAAAAGAAAAGCAGGCCAACGCTTCAAATAAATTCCTAGAAAAAACTAAGGCTTGCTGAAATATTCAACAAGCCTTATTGATTGCCAGAAATAGATAGTCGGGAATTCAGTTTTTCAAGAAACTTGATACTTCCTTAATAAATGGAATTGGTTTTAAATGGATGATGAACGCTTCTGATTAGGTGGTTATTCAATAAAACTCAGATGCTAAAACGGGACATAAGGATTTATATAGATCTAGTATTTATAAAAAGTGACGGGAGTAGGAATACCCCCGTCTTTACCCTAATAAAACCCTAAACCAGCAAAGATTTTCCAACATAATCACTTACACTTTGCAAATATTTTAAAAATGGTCTTACTCAAATAACGATGGAAAAGAAAACTGTTTAATTTGAGCGGTAGAGTTTTTTTTAAGGCTAAAATTAGAATCAAATTAATATTGTAGTTAAATAATAGAATAAATAAGGCATCAACCCGGTACGGGATTACAATTATCAGATTTATACTTTCAAGACCAATATTATGCCAAATGAGAAATATGTGGAAAACTTAGAAAATAAATTTCTGCCAGATCCCGCCTCCTGATTTTGATATGATTCAAACACCCTATTTTACTACCTTTGCACACATTTTATACTACTGACAGTAATATTACTATGAGCGCAAAATATAAAGAATATCAGCAATTGGATTTACCGGGTATTGGCAATGAAGTGTTAGACATATGGAAGGAAAACCAGGCATTTGAAAAAAGTGTATCCCTTCGGGAAGGTCACCCACCCTTTGTATTTTATGAGGGACCGCCAAGTGCCAATGGCATGCCTGGTATTCATCACGTTATTTCCCGTACTTTAAAAGACCTGGTTTGCAGGTACAAAACCATGCAAGGCTTCCAGGTAAAGCGGAAAGGTGGCTGGGATACACATGGATTACCGGTAGAATTGGGCGTTGAAAAATTGTTGGGAATCACCAAAGAAGATATCGGAAAAAAAATATCGATTGAAGAATACAATGCAACCTGCCGTAAAGAGGTATTGAAATTTAAAGATAAATGGGATGATATTACCAATAAAATGGGTTATTGGGTAGATTTAGACAATCCCTATGTAACTTTTGAAAATAACTATGTAGAAACACTTTGGTGGATACTGAGCGAATTGTATAAAAAAGGATACTTATACGAAAGCGTGAGTATACAACCTTACTCCCCTGCGGCCGGTACCGGACTCAGTTCGCATGAATTGAATCAACCCGGTACTTATAAAGATGTAAAAGACACCAGTGCAACAGTCATGTTCCGCCTCCCCAACCCCTCCGAAGGAGGGGATTTAGCACACCCTGCTGCAGAAAAGATTTTTTCGGCCATTGCAGATTATCACGCTACCGGGCGGGAGGTTTTCTTTTTGGCATGGACCACTACCCCCTGGACGCTCCCATCCAACCTTGGTTTAACGGTGGGGCCAAATATTGATTATGTACTTGTAAAAACTTTTAACCCCTATACCCATTTACCCATTAATGTAATATTGGCCAAAAGTTTGGTTTCAAAATACTTTAAACCCGAATCGGAAAATGGAGATTTTGATGATTATAAAGAGAATAGCAAAGTTTTGCCCTGGAAAATATTGGTTCAATTGAAGGGAAAAGAACTGGAAGGAATCACTTACGAACAATTACTTCCTTGTGAATCAAATACCACCGAAAAGATCCGCGAAATAACCCCGGACGCAGTACCTTTTAAAATAATTACGGGTGATTTTGTAACTACAGAAGATGGAACCGGTATTGTACATACCGCTCCTGCCTTTGGCGCTGATGATTATAAAATAGGAAAGAAAAATAACCTGGGCATATTAACCCTGGTGGATAAGCAAGGTAAATTTGTGGAGGGAACTGGTGAATTTAGTGGTCGCTACGTAAAAGATTATAAGGATGAGAAAGATTATGTAGATGTAAACATAGATATCAGCGTAAAGCTGAAAAAGGAAAACAGTGCCTTTAAAGTAGAAAAGTACGAACACAGTTACCCTCATTGCTGGCGGACTGATAAACCAATTATTTATTATCCTTTGGATGCGTGGTTTATTAAGACAACCGCGGTAAAAGACAGGATGGTTGAGCTGAATAAAACGATCAACTGGAAACCTGCTGCTACCGGTACGGGCCGTTTTGGTAACTGGCTGGAAAATATGGTGGATTGGAACCTGAGCCGTAGCCGCTTTTGGGGCACACCACTCCCAATTTGGAAAAGCGTGGATGCCGAAGGTAATTTCATTGATGAAAAGGATGGTGGGGAACAGTTATGCATCAGCTCGATTGAAGAATTAAATAAAGAAATAAAAAAAGCCGGCGAACTGTTAGGTGGCGATACAAATAAAAATTATTTACACGAAGGCATCCTTGATCTGCACAAGCCCTATGTAGATGATATCATTTTAGCCAGCCCGAAAGGACTTCCGATGAAAAGAGTATCAGACCTGGTAGATGTATGGTTTGATAGCGGGGCGATGCCCTATGCCCAATGGGGATTACCAGATACCAGTTCCAATGAGTTTGGCCCGTTAAGTACCGAAAACTTTTGGCAGTATCATGCTGCGTCAAGCAACTCGCCACTCCATGGTAAAGGAGCAACCGGGGCGTTCCCTGCCGATTTCATCGCGGAAGGGGTTGATCAAACCAGGGGTTGGTTTTATACTTTACATACATTAGGCGTATTGTTATTTGACAGTGTGGCTTACAAAACCGTTGTGAGCAATGGCCTGGTATTGGACAAGAAAGGTAATAAAATGAGCAAGCGCACGGGAAATGTAATAGATCCTTTTTCGACCATCGATACCTTTGGATCTGACGCCACCCGGTGGTACCTGATTACCAATGCATCTCCATGGGATAGTCTAAAGTTTGATAATGAAGGTATTAAAGAAGTGCAACGAAAGTTCTTTGGCACCTTATATAATAGCTACCAGTTTTTTGCCCTTTACGCCAATGTGGATGGTTTTGCCTTTAAAGAAACCTATATCCCGGTAAAAGAGCGGCCCGAAATTGACCAGTGGATATTGTCATCGCTGAATACATTGATAAAAAATGTACAACAAAGCATGGATGACTATGAACCTACCCAGGCCGGCCGTGCGATCGAAGATTTTGTAGATGCACATTTGAGTAACTGGTATGTTCGTCTTTGCCGGCGTCGTTTTTGGAAAGGAGAGTATGAGCAGGATAAAATTTCCGCGTATCAAACCCTATATGAATGTCTTGAAACATTGACCCTTCTGATGGCACCCATTGCTCCTTTCTTCGCGGATTGGTTATTTCTTAATTTAAACAATATTACCGGCCGCTTTTCCGGTGAATCGGTGCATCATCTTAATTTTCCCGTCGTAAATGAAACGGTGATAGATGCAGATCTTGAAATAAGGATGCAGTTGGCGCAGGATGCATCTTCGTTAATATTGTCATTACGCAAAAAAGTCAATATCAAAGTTCGTCAACCGTTGCAAAAGGTTTTTATTCCTGCGATGGATGCCGAAATGGCGTCGAGGATAAAAAGAGTGGAGGAAATCATAAAAGCAGAAACCAATATTAAGGAAGTTGATGTTTTAGGCGCCGAAAATGACTTCATCCAAAAAAAGGCGAAGGCCAATTTTAAAACACTCGGCAAAAAACTCGGAGCAAGGATGAAGTGGGCGGCTGATGAAATAAGTAAGTTTAGCAATACAACTATTGACAGAGTGCTGGAAGGTGAATATCTGCTAAATCCTGATTACCAGGCAAAAAATGAAGAACCTGTCATCATAACGAATGAAGACCTGGAGGTTTCAACCGATGAAATAACGGGATATGAAGTAGCCAATAAAGGTGCATTAACAGTAGCTTTAGATATAACCATCACCGATAATTTGAAAAAAGAGGGGGATGCCAGGGAATTTGTTAATAAAATTCAGATTATCCGTAAGGATAGTGGTTTTGAATTAACGGACAGAATAAATGTATCTGTGGTGGAAAATGCAGGTTTGCAACATTCTTTAAATCAATATAAAGATTATATTTGCGCCGAAATTCTGGCAGATTCGCTTGCTTTTTACCCCTTTTTAAACGAAGGCACCGAAATTGAGGTGAATAATGCCATATTAAAAGTGAACGTACTTAAAAAAGCAGAGTAGTATGGCTACAAAAAAGCAAGTTCCGGCAAAAGCAGGAAAAGCAGCGGTAAAACCTGCTGCAAAAAAAATAGCTAATGCCGCTAAACCAGTACCCAAAAAAGTTGTTAAGGCGGCTAAAGTTGCACCTGCCAAAAAAACAGCTCCCAAAAAGGTTGCAAAGCCAATAGGGAAAAAGGTTGCAAAACCTGTTGCAAAAAAAGTAGCACTTAAGTCTGTACCCGAGAAAGCTGTTGCTAAACCTGCACAAAAAAAGCCGGTTGTAAAACCAATTAGTAAAAAAGTAGCGAAACCAGTTTCTAAATCACCAAAAACTTTAACTAAACCCACTCCTAAAAAAGTTATCCAGGTAAAAAAAGTAGTTAAACCAATTGCAAAACAAGCGACAAAAAAACCGGTTGCGGTAAAAAAAATTCCTATTAAAGCTGTAAATCCAGCTCCAAAAATTATGGCAAAAAAAGAAGAAATTAAAAGCCCGGCAGCAAATACTGCCAATGAAAAAGCAGTTACGGCCAAGCCTGCTGCTGAAGTAAAAGCAAAAGATATTAAGGTTCCTACCCCAAAACCAGTGGTAATTCCAAAAATAGCAACTAAAACGGTGCGTAAATACCAACCGGACTTTACAAAGTCAGTTTTGGATAAAACGCAAAGAGACCCGGGCGCTCCGTCACAACGCTACAGTGATGCAGAATTGCAGGAGTTCAGGGAGTTAATTCAACGCAAGCTGGAAGCGGCCAAGAAAGAATTGGCTTACCTGCATGGTTTAATTACCCGCAAAGACGAAATGGGTGGGGATGAAGGTGACAACCGCTATATGACCATGGAAGACGGTAGCCTTAGCATGGAAAGGGAACAATTGAGCCAGATGGCAAGCCGCCAGATCACTTTTATTGACCATCTTGAAAAAGCGGTGATGCGTATTGAGAATAAAACATACGGCATTTGCAGGGTCACCGGTAAGTTGATAGACAAGGCCCGTTTACGTGCAGTACCTCATGCCACACTCAGCATTGAAGCCAAGATGGGATCAGGTAAATAAACATTCCATTGTTTTTAAAATTAACTTTGGAATTAATAAATTACAGAGAATGATATTTCATTCTCTTTTTTATTGCAATTATTATAAGCATCCGGTATAATCAAATAATAGGTACAAATGTTTAAAAAGCTAAGAACGGTAATCTATCATACCGACAATTTGCAAAAAGCAAAAGATTGGTACGCACTCATAACAGGGGTTCAGCCCTATTTTAATGAACCCTTTTACGTGGGGTTTGACATCAATGGCTCTGAACTGGGATTGGATCCGGATTTGGAGGGAATTGAAAAAGGGAACCAGTCAGTAGCATATTGGGCCGTGGATAAAATAGAAGAATGCGTTAAAAAGTTATTGGAAAACGGTGCAGTTATTAAAGATGAAGTGAATGAAGTTGGCGGAGGAACAAAAGTGGCAGTTATTACCGATCCATTCGGCAACACTGTGGGCTTGATAGAAGGAGCTTAATTACCAATAGTGTTCTGCAATTCAACTAAAGTTACGAGCGTATTTTTATCGCAGCCATCTGCTAAAAACTTACATTTGCGTTCTTTCAATTATTTATGCAACTTATTCCTGTAAAAGACAGTATTACCGCCACGCAATTCATCCGGGTAGCGGTTGAATTATATAAAAATGATCCTACCTGGATCCGCCCGCTCGACAAAGACATCAATGAAGTTTTTGATCCTAAAAAAAATAAGGCATTTCGTTTTGGGGAAGCAGAGCGCTGGATATTAAAAAATGAGGAGGGAGAATTAATAGGCCGCATCGCCGCATTTGTAAACAAAAAATATAAAAACAAAGGCGATGATGTACCCGTGGGTGGTATTGGCTTTTTTGAATGCATCAACAGCCAGCAGGCTGCCGACCTGATGATTGACAATGCAAAACACTGGCTGATTCAAAAAGGAATGGAAGCCATGGATGGCCCCATCAATTTTGGAGAAAGGGACAAATGGTGGGGCCTGGTAACTAAAGGCTACGACGAACCTTTATATTGTATGAATTACAATCCGCCTTATTACGTGGATTTGTTTGAAAACTACGGGTTTAAGCTTTTTTTTAACCAGGTATGCTTCGGCCTTGATCCAAAGGCACCGCTCGAAAAAAAGATTCATGACCGGCATTCAGTGTATGATAACAACCCGGAATTTTCCTCCAAACATATTAAAAAGGACCAGCTGGAGAAATTTGCCATTGATTTTACCACTATCTATAACAAAGCCTGGGCGGGCCATGGTGGTTTAAAACAGATGGCTAAGGAACAGGTGCTGTTGCTTTTTAATAAGATGAAACCGGTAATGGATGAAATTCTGATTTGGTTCGCCTACCATAAGGAGGAACCCATTGCCATGTTTGTAAATATCCCCGATTTGAACCAGTGGTTTAAACACCTCAACGGCAAGTTCGACTTATATCATAAGCTTAAATTCTTATGGATCAAAAAATTCAAGCCCAATAAAAAATTTAGCGGTGTTGTATTTGGAGTGGTGCCCGAATGGCAGGGTAAGGGTATAGATGCCTATGTTATTGGTGAATCTGCCAAAGTGATACAGCAACCCAATGTGCATTATACAGCGTATGAAATGCAATGGATCGGTGATTTTAATCCAAAAATGATGAATGTAGCCGAAAGCCTGGGGCCAACTTTTCGCACAAAAAACCTGGTTACGTACCGGTACCTGTTTGACCAGACGAAGGAATTTAAAAGACATCCGATATTAGATTAATATCCAAAATCAGCAATTAGTCCCTTTGGGGTTTTAAAACTTTTGGGTAGCATTTGTGACCTGTTTTTTTAACTACTCTTTTGCCCAAAAGAACCAGGTGTTTATTAACTTGCACATATAAATTCATAAGATTTGGTATTACAATTGCAAACCGAAGCTGAGAATAGGTTAGCCTTTTGTTTCTTTTTTTCTTCTTTAAAAAAAGAAACAATAAACAAAGGCTCTGATTGCGAACGTTTCACCAATCCGCTAAATTCAATTCAAAAATATCCGTCTGCAGGCGGTTTTTATATATGGATAAATTCATTGTATCAGCACGTAAATACCGGCCACAGATATTCTCCACCGTGGTGGGCCAATCACATATTACAACCACTTTAAAGAATGCAATAAAGAACAACCAACTGGCGCATGCATTTTTATTTTGCGGACCAAGGGGCGTAGGTAAAACTACCTGTGCAAGAATTTTAGCCAAGACCATCAACTGCGAAAACCAAACCAAAGACGGCGAAGCCTGCAATACGTGCAACAGTTGTATTTCTTTTGATGCAGGCACTTCTTTAAACATACATGAACTGGATGCTGCAAGCAACAACTCGGTAGATGATATCAGGAGTTTGGTAGAGCAGGTTCGGTTTGCACCCCAGGCCGGCAAATACAAAGTATATATCGTGGATGAGGTACACATGTTAAGTTCATCGGCTTTTAATGCGTTTTTAAAAACGCTTGAAGAGCCGCCTTCTTATGCCATCTTCATTTTAGCAACTACAGAAAAGCACAAGATACTTCCTACCATTTTAAGCCGTTGCCAGATATTTGATTTTAAGCGCATCACCAATAATGATACAGTAGATCATCTGCAGGAAATATGTGAAAAAGAAGCAATCACGGCGGAAAAAACAGCCCTTCACGTAATTGCTCAAAAAAGCGAAGGCTGCATGAGAGATTCGCTCAGTATTTTAGATAAAATTGTAAGTTTTACCAATGGTGCTGTTACCTATCAGAATACGCTGGAACACCTGAATATTTTAGATGAGGATTACTATTTCAAAATGCTCGACTATGTACAGCAACAGGATTTAAGCAGTGCCTTATTAATGTTTGATGAAATTAACCGTAAAGGTTTTGAAGGTGACCTGGTATTAAATGGTTTTGCGGAATTTCTACGTAACCTGCTGGTTAGCCGCGATGCCAAAGTTGCCATGCTGCTTGAGGTAGCTGAAGATTTTAAACAAAAGTATTTACAGACAGCACAAAAAGTTGCACCGGCTTTTACGGTAAGCGCCCTCAATATTTTAAACGAAGCGGAGATCAATTATAAACAGGCCCGTAATAAGCGCTTACATGTGGAGCTAACCATTATCAAACTAAGTTATTTGCAGCAGGCGCTGGAACTGGTAAACAATGATGGCATTGTAAGTAAAAAAAAACTAATTGATGGTGCAAAAACGGTAGCCTTTAGATCAATCCCCATTGTTAAGGTACCTGGTTCAGCACCTGTACCCCCGGTGACAGAGCAGTTGAGGACAACGCCTTTATCAGCTTCAGCAAAACTTTTTATCGAACAACGGGAAACAGGTGTCAATAAAACGGCCAACTCCCAACCAGCTGCCGCCCAACACTCAACCAGCGCAAAAACGGAGGTTAAAGTCCCTGCTCCTTCTCCTGAGGTAAAAACATCACTTGGTTCGCTGATGAGTATCCGTAAAAAAATAACCCAGAAAAATAATGAAGGTGGTGCAGAAATAAAACCTTTAACCGAAGAAGAGTTACATGCAGCCTGGGGATTGTTTGTAGAAAGGCTAAGGGGGAAAAGTAATTTTTCGGCTGTTACTAATTTTAGAGCCGCAGAATTAAAAATAATAGATCAAAATACCATCGAGATCATTACCCAGGGAGATATTCACAAAGCTTTTATTGAGGTAGAAAGAACAGACCTGATAACTCATTTGCAGGAATATTTTAATAACCGCACCCTTGTTTACCAGTTAACGATCGTTGAAAAAGAAGAACAGGAGGTTGTGGGCGAAAAGCCGTTAACCAGGAGAGAACAATACTTCAAAATAATTGAAGAATATCCATTGGTAAAGGAACTAAAGGAAAAATTAAAACTGGAACTGGAATAAAGGGTTATGAATAGCTGATAGTAAAAAGCGAATTCCAACCAATTACCATGCCCATACATTTCATAATATCAAAGTAGTATTTAACCGAAAGCCTGGCATGTTATCCTTTAGCGCCTTTATCATCTCCTAAAATGGATTCATGTTGGCAAAAACTTCCATCAAAATAAAGAAGACCTAATTCATCAGGGCAATACATCAGGGAATGTTATTTTTAATAGCCCGGGATGCTGATTATTTGTTTTCAAAAACTATATATTAAATGAGCGGTAAGAATAGGGCAGATATTTGCCTTTTTTGCATTAATTTCGACTTCCATTTTAAAACAATAGAAATTATCAATTATGGCAGAAGTGATTCGCATGCCCCGTATGAGTGATACGATGACAGAAGGTGTGATTGTAGAGTGGCATAAAAAAGTGGGTGACAAAGTAAAATCAGGCGATTTGTTAGCTGAGGTAGAAACCGATAAAGCCACTATGGAACTGGAAAGTTATAATGATGGCACTTTATTATATATTGGTGTTGAAAAAGGGAAACCGGCACAGGTAGACGGAATTCTTGCTGTCATTGGTAAGGATGGAGAAGATTATAAAGCCGCACTGGATGCCGCAGGAAGCGCCGCCCCGGCATCTAAATCAGAATCGGAACCGGCACCAGCGGTTAAAGAAGTCGCACCGGCTAAAGAAACTGCACCGGCTGCAACAACGTCCGCACCGGCTAAGGTGGAATTACCTGCTGGAGCAAAGGAGATACGCATGCCATTACTGAGTGATACCATGACCGAAGGAAAGATTGTGGCATGGAATAAAAAAGTAGGAGATGTTGTTAAAAGTGATGATGTACTCGCCGATGTGGAAACAGATAAAGCAACGATGGAAGTGGTGGGTTATGAAGAAGGCACCCTTTTGTACATTGGTGTAGAGGCAGGCAGCGCCGCTAAAATAAATGAGATTATTGCGATTGTAGGAAAACCAGGTACTGATGTAAGTGCTTATGTGGCCGCAGAAAAAGCCGGCGTAAATGCAGCAGCACCGGCAGCAGGTACTCAGCCTGCCGCTGAAACTGCCACACCTGAAGCAGCAGCCATTGAATCCGAAACCGAAGTGGATGCTCCTTCAAATGACAGAATAAAAGCCTCGCCTCTTGCAAAGAAGTTAGCAGCGGATAAAGGAATTGATTTAAAGAAAGTGAGTGGTACAGGCGATAATGGCCGCATCACAAAAAAAGACATTGACAGTTATGTACCGGCCGCTGCGCCTGCTGCAAAAGCTGCCACTATGCCATCAGCTCCGGCAGCCAAAGCTGCGGCAGCTCCGGCATTCATAGCAAACGGACAGGAAGGATATTCAGATATACCGTTAACTCAAATGCGTAAGGTAATTGCCCGCCGCCTGGGTGAAAGTAAATTTACAGCTCCGCATTTTTACCTGACCATGGAAATAAACATGGATAATGCCATCACTTCACGGGTAGCTATGAACGAAATTAGTCCGGTAAAGATTTCTTTTAACGACATGATCATTAAAGCAAGTGCAATAGCGTTGCGTCAACATCCTGATGTTAACAGTAGCTGGATGGGTGATTTCATCCGGCACAACCAGCACATTCATATTGGCTCAGCCCTTGCGCTGCCCGAAGGTTTGATTGTGCCGGTAATAAAATTTGCAGATCAGAAAACCTTGTCACAAATAGCAGCCGAGGCAAAAGAACTGTATGGCAAAGCAAAAGATAAAAAATTACAGCCAGTCGAATTCAGCGGCAATACATTTACTATTTCCAATTTGGGCATGATGGACATAGAAGAATTCACAGCCATCATCAATCCGCCGGATAGCGCTATATTAGCCGTAGGTGCCATTAAAGAAAAAGTGGTTAGAAAGGGAGATGGATTTGGTGTAATAAATGTGATGAAACTCACCCTTAGCTGCGATCACCGGAGTGTGGATGGGGCTGTTGGAGCGGCTTTCCTCCAAACATTGAAGAAGTACCTGGAGAACCCGGTTACCATGTTGGTATAAGGTTTTTATACAAATTATTGAAGCGCTGGCATTTTACCGGCGCTTTTTTTTTGAAATGGAATTACAAAAAATACACAGTTCCATATTTTTCCTTTATAAATCCACCACATGAAATAAAAACCAAAATAAACTTTCAAATTATTTTGAAAGTTCAAAAACTAATCTAACTTTGTTTAATAAATTATTCAAATGAATCTAACGGAAGCCAAACAACAATTCATCAGTAGCTGGGGAGCCTTTGGAACGCATTGGGGTATTAACCGAACCATGGCGCAAATACACGCCCTGCTGATGGTAAGCGCTGACCCGCTTACACAGGATGATGTGATGGAACAGTTGGATGTAAGCAGGGGAAACGTAAACATGAACATTCGTGACCTTATCAGTTGGGGCCTGGTAGACAGGGTAATCCTTTCCGGCGAACGCAAAGAATATTTTACCGCCGAAAAAGATATCTGGAAAGTGGCCACTCAAATCATCAAAGAAAGAAAGAAAAGGGAACTGGATCCCATGCTAAAATTATTGGCCCAGCTGGAAAATATTGACGGCGATAAAAAGGATAAAAATGTTAAACAGTTTACTGATACCATTGGTGGAATCCGAAAGTTTGGCAAACAGGCAGATCAAATGCTTGATATCATGGTGAAAGCAGATGAAAGCTGGTTCTTAGGGGGATTATTAAAAATATTCAAATAGCGCAAAGATGCCGTTGAGGCAACCGATGCACAGCCGCTTTGCGGCTTTTATTTCACTGCCTAATTTCAATTATTTCTGAAAGTTTAAAATACACAGTCATGAAAAAATTTAAAATTGCCGATTTCTTTATCAGCGTTGTCATGATATCAGCTTTCACCATTTACTGGCTGATCAAAAAAGATAATAGTTTCCTTGTAGCCTATTTTACGGTAGGTGGCTGGCAGGTTATCAGTATGGTTGTTCATGTCTGCAATAAATGTTTTATTAATAAAGGAGGTAGCCGGAATATTTACCATTGGATAGCGCTGATAAGCGTGGTTACTATGCCTTTAGGGTCAATCTGGATCCTTCTATATACTGCACCCCTTATGGCTGTCTATTACGCTTTCTTATGCTATCACGAAGTGTATGTTAAAATGCAACGGCCGCTTGCAATGCTGAAATAAAAAGTGAATACTCAATGGCCAATATTTCATTATCCATTTCGGGCAAATCAGCCTGCAACAGCACAACTTAAACTACTTTTATGAGTAATAAAACAAAGATTATCATTTACGATGATACCTGTCCGCTCTGCACGGCTTATACCAACGGATTTGTACAAACCGGGTTAATTGAAAAAAAAGACAGGATAAAATTCAGTAGCATAACGCCTGAATTGCTTGCACTGGTTGATATAAAAAGATCTGCTAATGAAATACCTGTTATTGATGTAAACACAAAACAGGTATGGTATGGCATTGATGCCCTGCTGGAAATACTGAGTCAAAAATTACCCTTTATAAAGGTTGCGGGAAATACCAAACCAATAAAATGGCTTTTGTATAAATTGTACAAATTCATATCCTACAACAGAAGGGTGATCGTAGCAACAAAGCAACCCGCAAACAGTTTCGATTGCACCCCTGATTTTAATCTTCGTTACAGGATTCTATTCATGATGGTATTTTTAATACTCAATACAATGATGCTGATACCGCTGCAACAATACCTGTTAAATACCAGTCTATTTAATGTAACCACTATCCAACAATTACAATGGCCGCATTTAGTGCTGGCCGTATTTAATATTATACTTGCATGTAGTCTTGGTAAAAAAAACGGAATGGAATATTTAGGACAGGTAAACATGCTGGCACTAATTGCAATCGCATTCACCGTTCCCTTAATACTAATCAATAGATATTTCAATCTGCATAATAACAATATCAACAACTTTTACCTCGGCATGCTCACAATCGTCATTTTAGGTGAGTACATAAGAAGGATGAAATTTGCCGGCATCATTTCCCAATACCCATTGATCATTTTCATAAATGGTTTGAGCATCGCTTTATTCCTACTATACCTGGTTCTTTAATTTAAAAATTGATTGTATGAAAAATAAAAAAATAGTAATTGCCGGCGGCACCGGCTTTATCGGGCAGGAATTGTGTAATTTTTTTGGCACTGAAAATGAGATCGTTGTTCTTAGCCGGCAGATCCCGGATGAGTCCACCAACACTTTTGGTGAAAACAATATCAAAGCAGAAATCCTGAAAAAGATCCGTTTTGTTAAATGGGACGGGATAAGCATCGGTAGCTGGGCAAATGAAATTGACGGATGCAACCTCGTAATAAACCTGGCCGGTAAATCAGTTAACTGCCGGTATACTGAAAAAAATAAAAAAGAAATCTTCGACAGCAGAATCAATGCCACCAAAGTAATCGGGCTGGCTATTCAGCAGGCTACCCACCCACCGGCATTGTGGATCAATGCCGCTTCCGCAACCATCTATCCGCATGCTACCAACACTCCGCGTGATGAAAGTTTTACAAATTTTGACAATGATTTTTCAGTGCAGGTTTGTCGGCTTTGGGAAAAAACATTTTATGACCAACGAACTCCATTTACAAGAAAAGTAGCTTTACGCATGGCTATTACCCTGGGAGCTGGTGGTGTAATGATTCCCTATTTTAATTTGTTGAAATTCGCTTTGGGAGGACAACAGGGTAATGGAAAACAAATGTATAGCTGGGTACATATTACCGATACCTGTAGAATGATTGCATGGGTAGAAGCACATAAAGACCTGGAAGGCACTTACAATTGCAGCAGTCCCGAACCGGTCACCAATAAAGTATTCATGCAAACTCTACGCAATGCAACCAGTAAGATGGTAGGACTACCAGCATATACCTGGATGCTCAAAATAGGCGCTATAATAATTGGTACAGAAACCGAACTGATTTTAAAAAGCCGCTGGATATTGCCAACAAAAATTCTTGCAACTGGCTTTCAGTTTAAATATACATCTTTAGCAAATGCGCTGCAAGAAATCGTTGACAAAACGCCCAAAAAGAAGTATCATTTATTTTAACAGCGTTTACCAGCAAAATTTAATGCTGTAAATTCGTGTAGCAATTGTCCTTAATAATTCGTGCAATTCGTGCATTCATAATTCGTGATAAAAAAATGACTAGCCAACCAACGATATTATTTGATGGAGTTTGCAACTTTTGTAATGGAGCAGTGAACTTTGTGATTAAAAGAGATAAGCAATCCCGGATAAAATTCGCAGCACTGCAAAGTGACAGGGGCCAGCAACTACTAAAGCAATTTAATTTACCCACCCATACATTCGATTCTTTCCTGTTTATAGAAGACAGTAAGGTGTACACGCAGTCAACGGCGGCATTAAAAGTGTGTAACTATTTATCCGCTTTATGGCCTTTATTGTATGGCTTCATTATTGTACCAAAATTTATTAGAGATGGTATTTATAGTTGGATTGCAAAAAACCGGTACAAATGGTTTGGGAAAAAGGATCAATGCATGATTCCTTCACCAGAGATCAGTGCACGGTTTTTAACCTGACACATCAATTGTATACTATTTAAAAATCATTATGAACAAGAAAAAAACGCTGGTAATCGGAGCTACGACGAACCCTTCAAGGTACAGTTACCTCGCTGTACAGAAACTGAATGCACATGAACATCCGGTGGTAGCACTTGGAATAAAAAAAGGCTTTATAGGCCATACCGAAATAGAAACGGAAAGAAAACCATTTGAACAAATAGAAACGGTTACCCTCTACATTAACCCACTCCGCCAAAAAGATTACTATGATTATATATTATCGCTTCAGCCTAAGCGAATTATATTTAATCCGGGTACTGAAAATGATGAGTTAATTACACTTGCCCAACAAAAGGGAATTATTGCCCTGGAAGCCTGCACGTTAGTTTTACTAAGCACCGGTCAGTATTAATACGATCACATCGTAGTAAAATTTCGCGTTCTCCAAAATATTTGCTTTTATTCTTCATTTTGTGAAATATTTTACGGCCAATGCCGTTTAAATTTTAATATTATCAATTCCCTTTTTTGATAGTATTTCAATATCCAAATTTTACAACATGAAACACCTTACCACCACAATGTGCATGGTACTGCTTACCCTATTCGCAGCTACCAGTTATTCACAAAAAAGATCAGCAAACAAACCCTTTTTGTTTACTAATTTCCCAACTTCCATCACTTGTACCGAAGCACAGCTCAACAGCCTGTTTATGGCGGCAAAAGGTCAGTCAGTAAACGTTACCCTTGCTAATAATTTTACGCTCTCCGGACCGGTAACCAACAACCAGGCAAAGTATAGCAACCTTCAAACAATTGTAATAAAATTGCCGGCCTTTGACAATACCCTATTCTCACTTTCGAAACAAACAGATCAAAATAATAATAAAACATTTGTAGGCCGTATTTTAAACCCGTTATATGCCGACGGATTTGAATTAAAAAGAAATGCAGACGGTAATTATTCACTCATTAAAATCGACTTAGAAAAAATTATAGTTACCTGCAACCAATAGCAACTCAGGTAACAACTTACTGAATCCAACCCTTATTAAAAATATCCCCGGCTAATCACCGGTCCTCTTAAATCCATTCCAATGAAGAAGCCATCCAACCCCTTAATGCTCATACTGGCATTGTTAGTTTCTTTCAATGTGTATAGCATCCCGGTTTTAAACAGTTTTGCCACAGCATCTGCCACCATCTACCTGGACTTTGACGGGCATAATGTAAACAGTGCTTACTGGAATAGTGGCACCCCGTTTACCTGTGCACCTGCCGGCATGACTGATGTGCAAATCACAGAAGTTTTTAACCGTGTAGCGGAAGATTATCGTCCGTTTAATATTAATATCACCACCGATGAATCCAAATTCCTGGCTGCTCCTCTTTCTAAAAGGATCAGGATTGTTATTACTCCAACCAGTGGCTGGTTTACAGGAGTAGGCGGAGTTTCCTTTATAGGTTCATTTAAATGGGGTGATGACACACCGGCATTTGTATTTAGCGACCGGCTTGGACCCAAAAGTCCAAAAATGGTTGCCGAGTGCTGCTCGCATGAAAGCGGACATACAGTAGGCCTGTCGCACCAGTCGAAATACGATGGCACTTGTAACCTTACCGCCACCTACAATGATGGCACAGGCGCGGGTGAAGCGAGCTGGGCCCCAATAATGGGCAACAGTTATTACAGGAATATGAGTGGATGGAACGATGGGCCAACTCCTTACGGATGTGCTAATATGCAGGACAACCTCTCCATCATTACGTCTCTTAACGGCTTTTCATACAGAGCAGATGACTATAGTGACGACATCAATATTAACCCTTCTCCTGTTACCATTTCAGGCACAGGTATAACTGGCATTATTGCTACCACTTCTGATAAAGACGCATTTAGTTTTGTCCTATCTAAAAATTCAATTGTCCATCTTGAAATCACCCCCTTTAGCGTAGATGCTAACCTGCAGGGAGCCAACCTGGATATAAAAATGTCGTTGTACAATTCTTCAAAAACCTTAATCAGAACCTTTGACCCGTCAGCCAGCATGGATGTGGTTGTTGATACGATTTTAAATTCCGGGGCATATTACATGCTGATAGATGGTGTGGGCAATAGCAATGTAGGCGAATACGGAAGTTTGGGATCATACAACATCAGTTCATTCATTGGCATTTTATTACCAATAAAGAATGTTACGCTTGCAGGCAGAATAGAGAGAAATAAACATCTTCTTAACTGGAATGTCACATCCGATGAACCGGTTAAAACGATCGTAGTGGAATCATCAACAAATGGTATAAATTTCAACCCGGTATTTACTACCAATGCAAGTGCTGTTAATTTTGCTTATTCACCTTTTCAAAATATAGATTTGTATTACAGGATTAAAGCAACTTCTGCGGAGAATCAACCTGTTTACTCCAATGTTATCTTACTGAAAGGTATCACTAACCCGGGAAAAGCATTCGCAGTATCCACTTTTATTCACGATGAAATCACAGTTAATTCATCAGCGAACTACCATTACATAATAAGTGATGCAAATGGAAATACAATCGCCAGGGGAAACGGGCTGGCCGGCTACAACAGCGTAAACATGAACAGGATGCCCGGTGGAATGTACATAATGCAAATAACTAGCAATAACCAAAAACAAACAGAACGAATTATAAAACAGTAAGGTAGATTCATGTGTAAGTTAAAGGGCCAGCGTAAGGGGCTGGTCCTTTTTTAAAAGCCCTTTATAACTTTTATTGTACGAAAAAGAAAATGCAATTAATTAAATCAATAAACGAATTATAAAACAGTAAGGTAGATTCATGTGTAAGTTAAAGGGCCAGCGTAAGGGGCTGGTCCTTTTTTTAAAAGCCCTTTATTGCTTTTATTACACGGAAAAAAAGTCGTTCAATTGATTAAATCAGCAAACGAAATTCAAATCAGTAAGGTAGATTCATGTGTAAGTTAAAGGGTCAGCGTAAGGGGCTGGCCCTTTTTTAAACTTCCTTCAACCCAGCATTCTCACTGCAAAAGGCAGTTATAATAGTAATGTAGATTCATGAGTAAGTTAA